>CP014761.1:3000000-3300000 GCA_001647635.1 Leifsonia xyli
CGCCGACCTCGACCTCGACCGCGCCTCCGTCGTCGCCGCCGAGCAGGGCGTCGAGGCGCTCTCGGTCGATGCCCTGCTCGCCGACCCGCGGGTGGATGCGGTGCTCAACCTGACCATCCCGGCCGCGCACGCCGACGTCGCCCTCCGTGCGCTCGACGCGGGGAAGCACGTGTACGGCGAGAAACCGCTCGCGCTGTCCACCGCCGAGGCCGCGCCCATCCTGGCGCGCGCGGCGGCGAAGGGGCTGCGCGTCGGCAGCGCCCCGGACACCGTGCTCGGCACCGGCATCCAGACGTCGCGGGCGCTGCTCGACGAGGGCGCGATCGGCGACCCGGTCGCCGCCGCGGTCTCCTGGACCGCTCCCGGGCACGAGCTCTGGCATCCCGCGCCCGCGTTCTACTACCAGCCGGGCGGCGGTCCGCTGTTCGACATGGGCCCGTACTACCTGACCAGTCTGGTCACCTTCTTCGGCCCGGTCGTCCGGGTCTCGGGGGCCACCGGACGGTCGACGCGGGAGCGCCGGGTCGCGACGGGTCCGCTCGCCGGTTCCGTCGTCCCGGTGGAGGTGGACACCCACGTCACCGCGATCCTGGAGCACGCGTCCGGCGTCATCTCGACGGTGACCGTCTCGTTCGAGGTCTGGGCGTCGCGCTCGCCGAAGTTCGAGGTCTACGGAACGGCCGGCACCCTGGCCGTGCCGGATCCCAACATGTTCTCGGACACCGTGCAGCTCGCCACGGCCCAGGACCGCGAGTTCCGCGACGTGGAGCCCGTCGCCGGGTACGCCGACGCCGGACGCGGGTACGGCCTGGCCGACCTGGCGCGGGCGATCGAGACGGATCGTCCCGCACGGGCATCCGGCGAGCTCGCCTTCCACGTGCTCGAGATCATGGAGTCGGTGCTCCGCGCCGGCGCGACGCACGAGGTCGTGGAGCTGTCGTCGACCGTCGAGCGGCCGGCGCCCGTTCCGCACGGCGCCCGCCCCGAGACGTGGTGAGGGACCTGCGCCTCGCGCCACGCCGGTAGGGTTGCCTGCGACATGGACGGCAGGACGAGCCCGGGGACGAACCTCGACACGGTGCGGCGGCACAACCTCGCCGCCGTGCTCGGGCTGGTCCACCGGGAGGGCCCGCTCGCCCGGTCGGCGCTGACCCAGGCGACGGGGCTCAACCGGTCGACGGTCGGCGCGCTGGTCGGCGAGCTGACCGCGCTCGGGCTGGTCCGCGAGCGCGAGCCCGCCTCCAGCAACCGCGTGGGACGGCCGTCGCCGGTCGTCGAGGCCGATGGTCGCGTGGTCGCCCTCGCGATCAATCCCGAGATCGACGCGGTGACGGTCGGCGTCGTCGGACTGGATGCGACGGTGCGCCGCCGCCTCCGGTGCCCGACCGGACGCATCCCGACCGCCGCGGAGGCCGTCGAGGTCGTCGTCGCGGCGATCGCACAGCTGCGCCCGGAGCTGACCGCCGCCGGCCGGCTGGTCGGCATCGGCGTGGCCGTCCCCGGTCTCGTCCGCGAGGACGACGGGATGGTGCGGCTCGCCCCGCACCTGGGCTGGGTGGACGAGCCGTTCGCCGCGGAGCTGTCCGCCGCGACCGGCCTGCCGGTCCATGCCGCCAACGACGCCAACCTCGGCGCGGACGCCGAGCGGCTGTTCGGCGCGGGCCGCGGCGCGAGCGACCTGGTCTACCTCAACGGCGGCGCGTCCGGCATCGGCGCCGGTGTCATCGCGGGCGGCCGTCCGCTGACCGGCATCAGCGGTTACGCCGGTGAGCTCGGGCACACGCTGGTCAACTCCGCAGGCGTCCGCTGCCACTGCGGGGCGACGGGCTGCCTGGAGACCGAGGTGAGCCAGCGCGCCCTGCTGCGCGTGCTCGGCCTGGAGGCGGCCGACGCCGACGAACTCGAGCGAGCGCTGGATGCCGCGCTCGCCGCGGGCGATCCGGCTGTGCGGGCCGAGGTCGACCGTCAGATCGGGTTCCTCGCCGTCGCGCTGCGGAACGCCACCAACATCTTCGCGCCGCAGCTGATCGTGCTGGGCGGGTTCCTCGGCGCCCTCCACGCGCTCGACCCCGAGCGTCTGCCGCGGCTGGTGGGGGAGCAGGCGCTCGCCGCGAGCGCCGAACGGCTGTCGATCGTGCGAGCCGCCCTGGGCTCCGACATCCTCATGATCGGCGCCGCGGAGCGCGCGTTCGGCCCGCTGCTCGCGTCGCCCGCCTCCTGAGCTGTTCGCCGCGACGAACGTGAGCGAGTGCACTGCATGCGCACGTTCACATTCCGTGGCCGCCTCGGTATAACATAGAACCTATCCGATGGCTCGAATCGATTCGACGCTCGGCTCCCGCACCGCGTCCCCGACGCGGTGTTCTCTTCTCCTGCGTCCGATGGCGGGCGCGCGCCTTTCCGCCCCCAGACTCGCCAAGGACTTTCTCGTGACCACCGTCGTGCATCCCGGAGACTCGCTCTCCGGCCGCCAGCGCCTCGCCTACATCCTGATCCTGGGCGCCCTGACCGCACTCGGACCGTTCACCATCGACACCTACCTGCCGGCGCTGCCGACGCTCCAGAACGACTTCCAGGTGTCGACCGCGGCGATCCAGCTCACGCTGACGGCCACGACGATCGGCTTCGGCGTCGGGCAGCTGCTCGTCGGTCCGTGGTCGGACAAGATCGGCCGCCGCACGCCGCTCATGGTCGCGACCGCCGTGCACATCATCGCGTGTCTCGCGGCGGCGATCGCCCCGAACGTCGAGCTGCTCGGTGTTGCCCGCGCCCTGCAGGGGATCGGCGCGGCGGCCGGCGGCGTCGTGGCCATGGCGATGGTCCGAGACCTGTTCGGCGGCCGTCCACTGGTCCGGATGCTCAGCCGCCTTGCGCTGGTGAACGGCCTGGCTCCGGTGCTCGCCCCGGTGATCGGGTCGTGGCTGCTGCTCGTCATGCCGTGGCGCGGCATCTTCGTCGTGCTCGCCGTCTACGGCGCGTTCGTCGTGACCTGCGTCGCCCTGTGGATCGTCGAGACCCTCCCGAAGGCGCGCCGACACGACGCCGGCCACTCGACCGTCGGCCAGCGCTACAAGAACGTGCTGAGCGACCGCCTCTTCGTCGGCATCGCCATCGTCGGCGCCGCCAACTTCACCGGTCTGTTCTCGTACCTGTCGTCGAGCTCGTTCATCTTCCAGGAGATCTACAAGTTCAACGCGCAGGAGTACGGCCTGCTGTTCGCGGTCAACTCGATCGGCATCATCATCGGCGTGCAGTCCGCGTCGCGCCTCACCAAGTACGTCGGTCCGCAGTGGATCCTCGCCTGCTCGACGATCGTCATGTTCGTGGCCTCCGTCACCATCGTGGTGCTCGACCAGGCGCACGTCGGCCTGTGGGGCATCGCGATCCCGCTGTGGTTCTTCATCGCGGCATGCGGATTCGGCTTCCCCTGCGTCCAGGTGCTGGCGCTGAACGGCCACGGCGCGGAGGCCGGGACGGCGGCGAGCCTGCTCGGTGCGCTCAACTTCGGGACCGCCGGCATCATCTCGCCGATCGTCGGCATCCTCGGTGTCGGCAGCGCCGTGCCGATGGCCACGGTCATGGCGATCTGCGCCCTGATCTCGATCGCCTCCCTGTGGCTCGTGGTCCGGCCGCGTACGGTCCCCGAACTCGCGCACTGAGCCGTCCCTAGGCCGCGCATGCCGCGGCGGGTACGTTGTGGTGGCATGAGCGCTGCCGAACCCTCACCCGCGAAACCGGACGCAGAAGGCCACGATGTCGCCGGAGCGCGGCGGGTCACCAACCGGTGGCCGGTCATCGCGGCGTCCGTGGCCGTTGCGCTGGTGGTCGGGCTCGGCATCATCATCGCGCTGCGGCCCAAGCTGCCGTTCGGCATCGACACCGAGTGGATGGGCGAGATCGTCGAGCACCGCTCCCCGCTCTGGCTCGGCCCGGCGTTGTTCTTCAACTACGCGGGAGGCGGGATCGTCGGCTCGTTCGTCGTCCCGCTGGTGATCTTCCTGCTGCTGCTCGCCTTCCGAAGGCCGTGGGGCGCCGCGTTCTTCGCCATCGCGAGCATCGTGTCGGTCGTCTGCGTGCAGCTCCTCAAGCACACCGTCGGGCGCGCGCGGCCGACAGAGATCCTGGTCCACGCCGACACCGGTTCATTCCCGTCCGGGCATACGGCCAACGCCGCGACGATGGTGGTCGTGCTCGGCATCCTCTTCCCGCGCGTGTGGGTGTGGATCCTCGGCGTCGTGTGGGCCGTGCTGATGGCGATCAGCCGCACCTACCTCGGTGCGCATTGGATCAGCGACACGATCGGCGGCCTGCTGCTCGGCGCCGGTGTCGCCGTCATCGTGTGGACGCCGCTGGCGCACCGACTCGCGTTGGAGGCGACGCAGCCGCATCCCTTCTTCCTCTCGCGACGGCGCCCAGTAGAGTGACCGGCATGAGCGACGGGGACGCGCTGGCGAAGGCGCAGGCCGAGGCCCAGGCGGCCGCGGAGGAGGCGGAGCGGCTGCAGGCCGAGGCGGCGGAGGCCGTGCGCAAGGCGCAGGAAGCGTCCGCGGCGGCGGAGGCGCGGGCGACGTCGCTGCGGGAGGCAGCGGCTGCGGCCGCAGCTGCAGCGCCGTCCGCAGAACCGCCCGCGGAGGCACCCGCCGGTCCGCTCGACGCCGCGGAGGTGGAGGCGGTCCGCGCCGGCTACGCCTTCGACACGGCCGTCCTCGAACTCGGCGCCCTCGTGAACGGCGCCCCGCAGCCCGCGGTGCCGGTCCGCATCCCGATCGCGATGACGAACCGGCACGGCCTGGTCGCCGGCGCGACCGGCACCGGCAAGACCAAGACCCTGCAGGTGCTCGCCGAGCAGCTGTCCGCGGCGGGCGTCCCCGTGTTCGCGGCCGACATCAAGGGCGACCTCTCGGGCATCGCGACGCCGGGCGAACCGAACGACAAGCTCCTGGAGCGCACCCGCGGCATCGGCCAGGACTGGACACCCCGGGCCGCGACCACCGAGTTCTTCTCTCTCGGCGGCATCGGCGCGGGCGTCCCGATCCGCGCGACCGTCGCGGGTTTCGGCCCGCTGCTGCTGTCCAAGGTGCTCGGCCTCAATGCCACGCAGGAGTCGAGCCTGGGCCTGGTCTTCCATTACGCCGAGCAGGCCGGGCTCCCGCTGCTCGACCTCGCCGATCTGCGCGCCGTGCTCACCTACCTGACGAGCGACGACGGCAAGGAGGAGCTGACCGGGCTCGGCGGCCTCTCCGCGGCGACCGTGGGCGTCATCCTGCGCGAGCTGATCGTGTTCGCCGACCAGGGCGCTGACGCGTTCTTCGGCGAGCCTGAGATCGACACGGCGGAGTTCCTCCGCCTCGCTCCCGACGGCACCGGTGTCGTCAGCCTGCTCGAGGTGCCGGGAGTGCAGGACAAGCCCGCGCTGTTCTCGACCTTCCTGATGTGGCTGCTCGCCGACCTCTTCAACGACCTGCCCGAGGTCGGAGACCTCGACAAGCCCAAGCTGGTGTTCTTCTTCGACGAGGCGCACCTGCTGTTCCGGGACGCGTCGAAGGACTTCCTGGCCTCGATCACCCAGACCGTGCGGCTCATCCGGTCGAAGGGCGTCGGCATCTTCTTCGTAACGCAGACGCCGAAGGATGTGCCGTCGGAGGTGCTCGCTCAGCTCGGCTCGCGCGTACAGCACCAGCTCCGGGCCTTCACCCCGGACGACGCCAAGGCGCTCAAGCAGACCGTGTCGACGTATCCGACGTCGGGCTACGACCTCGCCCAGGTGCTGCAGTCGCTCGGCACCGGCGAGGCCGTCGTGACGGTCATGAACGAGAAGGGCGCGCCGACGCCGGTCGCCTGGACGCGCCTCCGCGCCCCGCAGGGGTCGATGTCGCCCGCACCCGCCGCGCAGGTCCAGGCGACGATCGCCGCGTCGCCGCTTCAGGCGAAGTACGGAACCCCTCTCGACCGCGACTCGGCGCGCGAGATGCTCGGCCGCAAGCTGGATGCGGCGGCCGCCGCCGCGACCCGGGCCCAGGCCCAGGCCGACGCGGCGAAGGCCGCCGCCGAGGCGCAGAAGCAGGCCGACGCGCAGACGAAGGCCGACGCCAAGGCGCAGGCGGCGGCGCAGAAGGAGTACGAGCGCATCCTGCGCCAGACCGCGCCGCGGTCGACCTCGCGGCGCAGCTCATCTCAGAAGACCGTGCTGGAGCAGGTGCTCGGCTCGAAGGCCACCCGTGACATCCTGGGCAGCGTCGTCGAGGGGATCTTCGGCACCCGGCGGCGACGCTAGGGCGCCAGCAGCGCGCGGGCCCGGAGCGCGATCTCGCGCGCGATCGTGCCGTCGCCGCCGTCTTGCGCGGACCACATGCCGGACAGCGCGCCCCACGCGAGCGCCCAGGAGAGCACGCGCCGCGGCGGCATACCCGTCTCCGCCGCGATGATCCCGACCGCACGCTCCAGGCGTCCCGGCGCGAGGGCGACCGCCGCATCCGGGTTGCAGAGGATGTTCGCCACGTCGAACCCCGGGTCGCCGTGCAGCGGCTTCGGGTCGATCGCCAGCCAGCCGCGCTCGCCGAAGCGCAGCACGTTCCCGTGGTGCAGGTCGCCGTGCAGCACGACGTCGGCGACGGGATGGGCGAGCAGCGACTCCGTGGTGTCTGCGGCGGTGTCGAGCACTCCGTCGGGGTCCGCGCCGTCGCGGTTCAAAAGGTCCCGGAACCAGCGCCGGAGGTCGAACAGCCCCTCGGGCCGCGGCTCGCGCCCGGCCGCATGGAGCCGCAACCCGGTCCGGCAGAGGATGCGCGTCGCCTCGTCGTCGCCGTCAGGACCCGTCCGCGCCAGGCCCGCGAGCCCGTCGTTGTCGTCCGCACGCTCGAGGAGAACCGCATCCCCGTCCGCCGCGAGCACCCGAGCGGCGCCGTCGCCGTCCCACCAGCGGAGGACGGCGTTCCCGGCCCGCTCCTCGCCCGAGGTCGCCAGCTTGAGGAACGCGCGCTCGCCGCCGCGGCGCACCGGCTGCAGCACGCTCGACGCGGTCGCGAACGCCGGGCCGTCCGGTCTCACGCCAAGCGCCTTCCGGACCGCGGCCAGCGCGTCCTCCGGCACCCTCATCCGGCGGCCGTCAGGGACGCAGGCGCAGGCGCTCGAACCAGTACAGGAGGCGTGGCCACGTGCGCCGCAGCTGGTTGAGCGTCATCGGCTCGGCGGGACGCGTGACCGGCACATCGAGCTCTTCCGCCACCCGCTCCATGTCGCCCTGCGACCAGAACTGGCCCCGCATCCGGATCAGCAGGCGCCCCTGCGAGGACGCGACGAAGAGCTGGGGGAGGACGTCGAGCGTGCTGCCCTCGTACACCTGCACGAGGATCACCGCTCCCGCTTCGCCCGGCCCCACGTGGACCGTGCGCCCGAAGAACCCGCGTTCCCGCACGCCGTCCCGGCTGATGCTGATGGTCGTGTTCAGGAACGAGGCCACACCCACCACCGTCGCCCCGATGACGACGAGGTGCGCGAGCAGCACGTACGGCCAGCCCGGTCCCGGGATCGTGAGCCAGTAGACCACCGCGAACACCGGCGTCGTCAGCGCGAGCACCGCGATGATGCCGCGCAGGAACAGGTGCCGGTGCGGGCGCAGGACGGTCATGCGGGTCGACCCCGCATCCCGGTCCACGTCGGTCTGCTCACTCACCCGATGAGCTTGACTGATTCGCCCGAAGCCCGGTAGCGGCATTTTGGGGGACACCCGTTCAGGGGTACGTCCCCCCGTGGCCTCGGATCGCGGTCATCCCACGGCGCGGATCACGAGCTCCCGGATGCGCTCCTCGTCGGCCGGGGTGAGGTCCAGGACGGCGAACGCCGTGGGCCACATCGTCCCGTCGTCGAGGTGCGCGGGGTCGTTGAAACCGAGCGTGGAGTAACGGTATTTGAACTTGGAGGCCGGCTGGAAGAAGCAGAACGTCTTCCCGTCGAGGGCGTACGCGGGCATCCCGTACCAGAGCTTCGGCCACACGTCCGGCACGGCGTCGGTCACGATCTCGTGGACGCGCTCCGCCAGCCGGCGGTCGTGCTCCGGCAGCTCGGCGATCTTCTCCAGCAGGTCCCGGGTGTCATCCTCCCTGCTGGCCTTACCGCGGCGCTGGCGCTTCACCTCCGTCGAGCGCTCTTTCATGGCGGCGCGCTCCTCGTCGGTGAACGCGGGGGCTGTGGTCTCTGTCGTCTTCGTCATGCCCCGACGATAAGGCGGAAGGGCGGTGTACGGCTTCTCCGAAACTGCTCGGTCGGCGGATCGCCCGTCGCCGCTACGACGCTTCGGTCCTGACCCGCTCGCGGATCATCCGGATCGACGTGTTGAGCACGGACGCGACGAGCAGCACCAGGTAGATCGCCCAGAACGCGGCGTCACCGGCGTGCAGGTACCGAGTGAGCTCCCACGTCTCCTGCGTCGCCAGCAGCGCGCCGCCAGCCGAGACCGCGAACCACCCGGTTCCCGAGGCGCGGAACAGACGCGCCCGCGCCCCGACCGACGGATCGGCCGCGATGAGGCGGCGCGTCAGGAAGTACATCACCGGCGGGAGCAGCCACCAGTACCGCGAGGGCAGCGCCGTGTCCTCCTTCGCGATCGACGACTCGATGCGGTGCAGCTCCACCGAGCCCTGGAACAGGGGACCGGCGACGAGGAACCACGCCCCGATGAAACTCGCCCAGACGACCAACGCCTCCACGGACTCAGTCTAGACAGGTGACCCTAGAGTCACCTATCATGTCCGCATGAGCACCGACGACGTCATCCAGGCGATCGCGGATCCCACGCGCCGCCGGCTGCTCGACGCCCTCCGCGAGCAGGACGGGCAGCCCATCGCGGCCCTCACCGAGAAGGTCGCGCCACTCGGGCGCCACGTCGTGCTCAAGCACATCCACGTGCTCGAAGCAGCCGACCTCGTCCTCACCCGCAAGGTGGGGCGGCAGCGGCTGTGCTATCTCAACGCGGTGCCCATCGTGCAGCTCGCCGAACGCTGGATCGACGACTTCGGCGCCCGCACGGCGTCCGGGCTCACCGCACTGAAGAGGGATCTGGAAGGACAGAGACCATGACCGAGGACCGCGTCTACCGCGTCCGCATCGACGCCACGCCCGAGGCGGCGTGGGCGGCGATCACCGACCCCGCCCGCACCGTCGCCTGGTACTACGGTTCGGAGGTGCGCACGACCTGGACGGTCGGCGAGCCCCTGGAGTACTACGCCGGCGACGAGCTGCAGATCACGGGCACCTTGCTCGCCTACGACCCGCCCCGGTCGTACAGCCACGAGTTCATCGCCGCCTGGTCGGGCGAACGCGAGGAGCAGGGCACACTCACCTGGACCGTCGAGCCCGACGGTGACGGATGCGTCGTGACGCTCGTTCATGCGGGAGGCCATGGGCAGGAGACCGTGGACGGCTCCCGCTACATCGTCGACGCGCTGAAGGCCTACCTGGAGGGGGCGGTGATGCCACGGCCCGCGGGGTGAGCGTCGCGGCCCGCGGTCCGCCGGGTCTGGCGCGCCCCGGGGTGCACGGACGATACTGCCCGCATGCTGGGTCACACCGTCCGCCGGGGTCTCGCCGGGCTCGCCGCGCTGACGACCGCCGTGCTCCTGGCCGTGGGGGCGACCGCCGCCCCCGCTTCCGCGACGTTCGCCACCCAATGCAGCGCGCCCACGCGCACGCTGGACGCCTCCGCCTCCTCGGTCAGCATCGCGCCGGGGGAGACGGTGCTGCTCGCGTCCGGGACGTTCACCGGCGGCGTGGATGCGCTGCCCCGGGCGCGACGCTCTGCGTGGCCTCGGGTGCGAACCTCCAGCCGGCGTACCTCAACAACGGCGCGGGCGCAGTGGTGGTCGCGGAGGGCGGGACGGCGACGTTCCCCTTCATCTCCGTCGGCACCGGGTTCTCGCTCGGGGCGGAGGGCGCCGTGACCTTCGCGGGGCTGAACGTGAACGGAGCGGGCCGCTTCGACGTCCCGACCGGCGGCTCGCTGACCGTGTCCAACACGTTCTCGCCGTCGGCGGGCGTCTTCAATGTCGACGGCAGCATGACCGTCGCCGGCAGCCTCAACCTGAACACCGGCGCGTCCATCGAGAACGCCGGCCGGTTGACCGTGAACGGTGACGCCATCCTGAACGGCCGCTTCGACAACACCGGCCAGGTGCAGATCGCCGGCATCCTCGCCCTGAACGGCAGTGCCGTCTTCGCGAACGCCTGCCGTGTGGAGGCCACGGGCGCGCTCACGAACGACGCGGCGGGATCCACGAACGCGGGCATCGTGGTGGCGGGCGGAACGTTCCGGAACAACGGCACCTGGCGGCAGTCGGTGGAGGGGCTGCTTGCGTCGACGGGGCTGACCGACGACGGCACCGTCAGCGGGTTCGGCGGCTACCAGTTCGCCGGGCCCACCAGTGTGCAGGGCCGATTCACGGGCGACTCGGCCGGCAACCCCATCCAGGTGCAGACGCAGGCTCCGGCCGGCAGCATCTTCGACGTCCAGACGGGCACGATCACGAACGTGATCCGTGTGCTCGCCTCCCGGTCCACGGCGCCGGATGCCCCGCTCTCGGGATGCAGCTCCAACGTCCTGCCGTTCGCCGACCTGGCCGTGTCGAAGGTCGGCCCGGCGACGGTTCTCCCGAACGGCGATGTCGGCTACACCATCACCGTGACGAATCACGGACCGGACGACGCGACCGGCGTGGTGGTGCGGGACGTCCTCCCGCCCGAGGCGACGGGGGTCGTGGATGCCGCCGGCGGCACGGTCGCGGGCGGCGCCATCACCTGGACGGTCGGCACCCTCGCGGTCGGAGCGTCCGTATCCTTCGACATCACCATCTCGCAGGCCTCTCCTGTGGGCACCGTGTTGCGGGACGCTGCGGACGCCGTCACGGACACCGCCGACCCGAACCCCTCGAACAACGACGGCACGAGCGCGGACAGCCAGGCGGACACGGAGGTCGTCAACACGACCCCGGCCGCCAACAACCCGCCCGTCGCCGACCCCCTCGTGCGGCCGGGCTTCACCGACGAGCTGCTGTTCGGACGCGTGACCGCGACAGACCCGGACGCGGGGCAGGAGCTGACGTTCACGATCACCACGCCGCCCGCCCACGGCCGGGCCGTGATGGTCGCCGGCGGCGGATTCGCCTACCGCTCCGACGCCGACTTCACCGGAGACGACGCGTTCACCTACACGGTGTGCGACGATGGCGACCCGGTGCTGTGCGACTCGGCGGTCGTGTCCCTCCCGATCAGCCCGACGGCGGTGGACGACAGCGCGGTGACGGGCGAGGGGACGCCCGTGAGCATCCCGGTGACCGCCAACGACTCGCTCGGGTCGACTCTGCAGGCCGCGCTGGCGTCCGCGCCGTCGAACGGGACCGCCGTGGTGGATGCCGCGACCGGCTCGATCACGTACACGCCCGCGGCCGGTTTCCTCGGGCAGGACACCTTCCGCTACGTGACCTGCTCGCCGACGAACGCGACGCTCTGCGCGACCGCCACGGTCACCGTCGACGTGCGTCCGCTCAACCACCCGCCGGTCGTCGCCGCGCTGCACCTCGTCACGACCGTGGGCGTCCCCGTGACCGGCCCGATCGGCGCGAGCGACCCCGACCCCGGCCAGACGCTGACCTTCGCCCGGGGCATCCCGCCGCGCACGGGGACCGCATCCGTCGCCGGTGCCCGGACCACCTACTCGCCGCGGCAGAGCTTCGCGGGCACCGACGCCTACTCCATCATCGCCTGCGACGACGGGGACCCGGTGCTGTGCGACACCGGCGACGTCACGGTCGACGTCTATCCGGTCGCGAACCCGGACACCGCCTCCACCACCGAGGGGACGCCGGTGAGCGTCCCCGTCACCGGCAACGACCTGGGTGCGGTCGCCGCGCCCACCGTCACGGCGGGCCCGACCCACGGCACCGTGCGCGTGGACGGGACGTCGGTCGTCTACACCCCGGACGCGGGATTCGTCGGCACGGACACCTTCGAGTACACCGTCTGCGCGGCCGCAGCTCCGACGCTCTGCGCGACGACGACGGTCACCGTCGATGTCGCCGCGTCGGCGGTCGTGCCGCCGGTCACTCCGGGCGGAGGGGGAGGGACGGACGCGACCGACGTCACCGGCGAAGCGGGCGACCTGCCCGACACGGGAACCTCGACTCCCGTCGGCGGGACGGCCGGGGCCGCGCTGCTGGCGGTGGCGCTAGGGTCGGGGCTGCTGCTGCGACGGCGGCGGACCGCGTCGTGACGCGCGTCGCTTCGTAGGTCAGCGAGAACCGGTCCGCTCTGCGCCCGGGCAGCCCCATCGGCGGCGATGGTAGGTTCCGCCTATGGAAGCTGGCCCGTCCGAGCAGGCGTCGTCCCTCCTCTTGGCCGCGCGTGCGTGGCTGGGCGAGCGCGTGCCGGGCGGTTGGTCCCGCCAGGACGGCGTCCATGTCGCCTCGGTGACGGGGATGGCGGCGGCGACGATGAACGGCGTGTGGTCTGCTCGTCCCGACGCGAATCGGTTCCCGCAGTGGCTGTCGTCGGTCCGGGATGCGGGTGTGCCGCACTGCGCGCAGTTCCCCTCCGGCTCGACGACCGGACGGAACGCCGTGGAAGCCGCTGGGCTGACCCGAGGAGAGGAAGCGCCCCTCATGTACGCCGGCGCGGGTACGGCGGCGGCCGTGGTCCCGGGCCTCGTCGTGCGGCGGCTTGCCACCGACGAGCTCGCGGTGCATGCCGAGGTCGCCGCGGCGGGCTTCGGCGCGCCGGCCGAACTGTTCGCCCCGCTGGTCGCGCTCGGCCTCGCGGAGCGCTCGGCCCTTCACTTCTACGTCGCCGAGGTCGGGGGAGAGCAGGTCGCGACCGGCCTCCGCCTGCACCTCGCGGATCACGTCGGCGTCTTCAACATCGCGACACCGCCCGAGCACCGGCGGAGAGGGTACGGAGCGGCGATCACGTCGCGGATCGTCGGCGACGCCCTGGCCGCAGGGGCGCGCGGGGCCTGGCTGCAGTCGAGCGCGGAGGGCCACTCCGTGTACGCGCGACTGGGATTCGTCGATGTCGGCGCGTCTGGGAGTGCTGGCTCAGTGAATGAAGGGGAGAGCGAGGTCGACCGGCGCGTGCCGGTGGGAACTCCGCTTCGTGCGTGGGAGTGGATCGTTCCCCCGTTCCTGCTCGTCGCGTACGCCGCCCTGGAAGCGGTCCTGGCGACCACAGCCGGGTCGCGGGTGCCCGAGGCGTTCGCGGTCGCCGCCATGTCGCTCCTGGTCGCGGCCGCCGTGGCGCTCTGGGTCGGCGGCTACCTCGCGTACCGCGATGTCGATGACCGGTCTGCAGAGCGCTACCTCGCCATCGAGGCGGGTGCCTTGTTCGTGACGGGTGTGCTCTTGTCGTTCGGTCGATTCGCGCTCGAGCTGCCGTTGCTCTTGGTGGCTGGGCACGTGCTCGCCAACCGGAGAAACCGTCCTGTGAGGCTCCTGCGGAGCGTGATGTCCATTCGCCGGTGGCGGCGCGTCGCGATCCTCGCTGCGATCGCCGGTGTCGTCTGTCTTCTGCTCGAACCGCTCGCGTTCGACCTCGCACTGACGCCCGTGATCGTCCTCGTCATGGTGGGCCGAATCCTGGCGCCCGTCGTGTTCGGCCTCGCTCTGGGCTTCCGCCGGGGCGCAGCCGGTCTCTTCTGATGAGCTGTGCGCGGGGGACCGGTTGACGATGGAACCTTCCCGCCCGATCGGACACTAGGGGATATGAACAACGTTGGATCGGACGAGGCGGACGCCTGGTCCCGGGCGCGAGACGGGGATCCTGACGCGTTCACGTCGCTGTTCGACAAGCATCGCGACCGCGTCTTCGGTCACGCGCTGCGACTGGTCCGTCAGCCGCACGACGCAGAGGACGTCACTGCCGTGGTCTTCCTGGAGGCCTGGCGGCGCCGCGACGCCGTCCGCGTCGTCGACGGCTCGATCATCGCGTGGCTGCTGGTCACCACGAACAACACCGTGCACAACCTCGAACGCGGTCGCCGCCGTCACCGCGCGGCCCTCGCCCGCATGTCCGAACCCGGCCATGAGCCCGACCACGCCGACGGCGTCGCCGACGACCTCGACAACAAGGAACGGGACCGACGCGTCCGGGATGCGTTCGCCAGCCTGTCGACCGCCGATCAGAACGTGATCACGCTCTGCGTGCTGGAGGAGCTTCCGCTCGCCGAAGCGGCACGTACCCTCGGCGTCCCCGTCGGGACGATCAAGTCCCGGCTCTCCCGCGCCAAGCGCCGCCTCGGCGATCTCACGCTCGCCTCCGAACCTGTCCAGCCCGCCTTCGAAGGAGGTGCAGAATGACCGCCACCGGGCCTGTCTTCGATCCGGCGCGCAGCGCCATCCTCCGCGACATCCTCCACGAGACCGTCGCCACAGCGCCGGCGCGACCGTCGCGCACCCGATTCGCTCTCCTCGGCGGTCTCGTCGCGGCGGCCGTCCTCCTCGCTGGGGGAACCGCCGCGCTGGCGCTCAGCGGCGCTCTGCACTTCGGGCCGTCGGAGCCCGCGCCCGCGCCGGCCCCGACACCGAGCATCACCCCCACGCCCGCCCCGACGTCAACGCCCACGTCCACACCGTCCAGTCGGCCGATCGCCGTCCAGACCACACCGATCCACCGGCATGACGTCAACGAACTGGGAGCGGCGCCGTGGTCGCTGGATCTCCCGGGTACGGGACGGTCCTGCGAGCAGCGCCACGTCTACGACATCGCCGACGGCCTCGCTCTTGTTCAGCTCGGGGCCCATGTCGTCGGCGACGGCAGCCCGGATTGCGACGATGACCTGCAGCACGTCTCCGTGTCTCTCGTCGACACTCGACACGGCACGGCCATCTGGACCCGCGAATGGAGCTGGCACGCTGCGCCGCTGTACGACGTCGGCGTCTTGGTCCTCGGCACGTCAGGACGGATCCTCGTCGTCGATCAAGCGCTGGGAGGCGGGCCGCATGACGTCATCGACCTCGCCACCGGTCGGACTCTGGCGGACTTCGCCGGCGAGAAAGCCGACATCCTGCTCAACGCGCAGGCCGTCCCGGGTGATTCGGGCGACATCGTCATGAGCACTCCCACGTCGATCGTCCGGGTCGACCCCCGCGATGCGCACAGTCCTCGGTGGTCGACGGACATCCCCGGCAAGTCCGCCTCGGTCTTCCCGATGGTGGGCGACACCGACTTCCTCCCTGTCAGCATCCTGTTGAACGGGCCCGGTCCCGACGGGGGTCCCTACGAGTCCGCGCGCATCGACCTGCAGACCGGACGGCTGGACCCTGCGCCGAGCGCCATTGCGCTCATCCAGACCGACTCCCATCCAGCGGCGATCTCCCAGTGGGCCGCGGGACAGCCCACCGAGCTTACCGGTCTCGATCGGTCGGGTCAGGCGACCTGGACTCGGCGGCTCCCACCGGGTTCCGATGTCCGGGCCGTCAGCACATCGACCGGTGTCCCCGGTACCGAGGTGAACCGTTCGGGCGCGTCCGACCTCATCGCCGTCGTATCCACATCCGACATGACCATTGTGGACTCCGCCTCCGGAGGGGAACTCTGGTCCGCATCCGTGGCACGATGCGGGATGACGAACCGTGTCGCCGGGTCCTCTCCTCTCGTCAGCGTCTTCCTCGATCCCGAGCACGACACCCTGACGGTCGTCCACGACGGCACCGGCACCTGTACCTTCACAGCGTCGACGGGAGAACCTCGGCCGCTGCCGGATCTGCCGAGCGGGTCATCGGTTTTCTTCGGCCCCGACAATGCCTATGTGTTCCCGAACGAACCGAGTGGCGACCTCACGGCAGCCGACCGACAGACGGGGACCACACTGTGGACCTCGACGGCCAGAGATTCGAGCTCATGGTTCTTCGCAGGCGGCTATCTCGTGCGCTTGAACGGCGACCGATTGACAGCGGTAGGTTGACATGCTGGCGGAGAATGGGGGATTCGAACCCCCATCGGCCCATGCCACCTTGGAGACGGCCGGAAAAGCCCGAGATTCCGCGGTCTCTGGCTCGTTTGCAATCACAGAGATTTCGTGGCATACGGCTCCTTCGGGCGGCCTCGACGGACCCGCCATCAGTGACACTGATGCAGAGAAGATTCTTGGATCCTCACCGGCGAAGCAAGCAGAAGGACCCCGCGATTGCGGGGCGAGGCGGACGCTCCAACCCGCATATCCTGAGTGCTCAGACGTTTGGGGGGGAACGTGCAAGGACTCCGTAGGACTGCCGGGTTCTTCATCGGCTGCGCGTTCGCATCTATTCTTGCCGGGTGCTCCATCGGATCACAGATCGAGCACGAACGGCGGGCCAATCTCGATCATGCGGTTGCCCAGTTCGACCCTCGATCCATTGCGCCCCTGTCATGCGAAGTCCGCGGCGGCTCTATCGCCAATCAGCGCGGCTTCACGCGCCTGATCGTTTTCGACGGTGCAGGAGCATGGGACGCGGTGGCTGAGCGGTTCCAGTCGCTGGGGTACAGCGGCACGTCCACGCCGCCCTACCTCTCGATGGCCCGCAAGGACGGCATCCTCGCCTTTGGCCGGCTCATCACCGATCCCCAGAACCAACCGGACCTGGTCCCGACGCTCCAAAAACGCGGGTGCGCGATTCCTGCAGACGGTGCCGTGATGGTGCAATTCGAAGAACGCGCCGTGCCCGCCGAGGGCAACTGATCTCGGCGGCCTGGCGAAGGGACGGGACTGGCGGAGAATGGGGGATTCGAACCCCCGAGGGCTTGCACCCAACACGCTTTCCAAGCGTGCGCCATAGGCCACTAGGCGAATTCTCCTGGGGCTGCCTTCCGCTGTCGCGGCCGGCGGCTCACAATATCGTAGCCGATCGGCGGCGGGCCCGACGCACACGGCTCCCAGCCGCACCCGCTACACTGGTCTCCGGCTCCCCACGTGGCGCCATCCAGGCCAACTCCCCCAGGGCGGAAACGCAGCAAGGGTAACCGGGCTCTGGCGGGTGCGTGGGGGGTCTTTTTTCTTGTCCAGCCCGTGGTCACGGCCGCCGCGTATATTGAGCGCAGCAGGGCCGATCTTCTACGCTCTGTAGAATGATCGTGTCTTCCGTTGACCAGTGGATGGACGGGGTGCCGCAGTGACCGAGCAGCTGACCGAGCTGGCGACAGAGGCGTACGTCGTGGGGTTCCCGCTCGTGTTCGATCTGGAGCAGGTCGTGCGGTTCACCGAGGAGGGGGTCGGCGGCGTTCCGGCCACCCCGTTCAACGCGTTCGGGCACGCACGGAGGCTGGCGGGCCCGGAGGACACCTTCGTGTCCATCAACAACGACACCCTGTACTCCATCGCCCAGATCGACCTCTCGGTGGGTCCCCTCCGGCTGACCGTGCCGGAGGCGGGTGACCGCTATTACGTCCTCCAATTCGTCGACGCGTGGACGAACAACTTCGCGTACGTCGGCACGCGCGCGACCGGGGGAGGGGCGGGCGAGTTCCTGCTGCTCCCGCCGGACGAAGAAGTGCCGGATGGCAGCATCCCGGCCATCCGCTTCCCGACCCGCGTCGGCACCATCGTGGGCCGCTGGGCCGTGGCGGGCGAGGAGGACGTGCCGACCGTGCACGTCCTCCAAGACGGGCTGGCGCTCACCCAGGTGCGCGAGTCGCTCGCGCCGGCGCAGGGCGTCCCGGAGGTCGCGACCGGCAACGGCGAGGCGCTCGACTTCTTCGAGAAACTGCGGGTGTGGTCGCAGGCGTTCCCGCCCGCCGAGCGCGACCGTCCCGCCCTCGACTCCTACGCTCCCCTCGGACTGGTCAGCCCGTACACGGTTGCCGAGCAGCCGGACGGTGTGCGCGAGGCCCTGGAGAAGGGATACGCGCTGGGCAAGGAGGCGCTGGAGTCCGCGCTGCACACCTCCGTCGCGCTGATCGACCACTGGTCGGTCAACCTCCACGTCTTCGACTACAACCTCGACTTCTTCGAGCTCGGCGCGATCGACGCCCCGGAGTGGAAGCTGCTCGACCCGCGCACCCGCTACGCCCACCGCGCCGCCGCGGCCCTCGGCGGCCTGTGGGGGAACCATGCCTACGAGGCGGCCTACCTGATGACCTACGAGGATGCGGACGGCGAGCCCCTCTCGGGCGAGCACGTCTACCGCTTCCGGCTCGACCCGACCCCGCCGGTGGGCGCGTTCTGGTCGATCACCATGTACGACCTGCCGCACTACTACCTGGTCCGCAACCCCGTCGAGCGCTACTCGGTGGGGGACCGGACGCCGGGGCTCGTGTACGACGACGACGGAGGACTGACCATCACGATGAGCGCCGCCCGCCCGACCGATCCGACGGCCGCCGCCAATTGGCTGCCGACGCCCGCCGGAGGCTTCCGGCCGATCCTGCGGTTGTACCAACCGGGAGAGGACGTCCTCGACGGCACGTGGACGCCGCCCGCGATCGAGCGGATCGGCTGACGTGGCGCGCTCCATCTACATCACCTCCGCGGAGGGGCACACGGGAAAGTCGACCGTCGCCCTCGGAGTGCTCGAAGCGCTGCGGCACTCGGTCGGGCGCGTCGGCGTCTTCCGGCCGATCGCGCGGTCGACCGAGGAGCGGGACTACGTGCTCGAGCTCCTGCTGCAGCGAACCACCGCCGAGCTGACGTACGACGAGGCGCTGGGCGTCTCCTACGAGGACGTCCACACCGACGCGGACGAGGCGCTCGCCGTCATCGTCCAGCGCTTCCGGGCGGTGGAGGCGCGGTGCGACACGGTCGTCATCCTCGGCTCCGACTACACCGACGTCGGCAGCCCCACCGAGCTCGCCTACAACGCCCGCATCGCCGCGAACCTCGGCGCCCCCGTCCTGCTCGTGCTGGGCGGACGCATCGGCCAGGGCTTCGGCGAGCGCCTCGGCCAGGCCGACCCGCGCTCGCCCGAGGAGCTGCGCCAGCTGGCGGAGCTGGCCGTCGCCGAGCTGCGCGCCGAGCACGCCGGCCTGCTCGCCGTCGTCGCCAACCGGGCGGACGCCGAGAAGCTGGATGCGATCATCGCCGCCGTCGGCTCGGCCGTCGGCGCCGCTGCTGTGGCGGCGGGCACCAGCGACCGTCCGCCGGTGTGGGCGATCCCGGAGGACCCGTTCCTGGTCGCCCCGAGCATCCGCTCGATCATGGAGCAGACCGGTGCAACCCTGCTGGCGGGCGAGGAGGCTCTGCTCGCCCGGGAGGCGCTCGGCGTCGTGGTCGCGGGCATGTCGATGAACAACGTCCTCCCGCGGCTGGTCGATGGCGCCGTCGTGGTTGTGCCGGGCGATCGCACCGAGGTGCTGCTGGCGGTGCTGATGGCCAACGCGTCCGGCACATTCCCGTCGATCGCCGGCATCGTCCTGAACGGCGGCTTCGACCTCCCGGAGCCGATCGAGCGCCTGCTCGCCGGCCTCCGGTCGCCGCTGCCCATCGTGCGCACCGGCCTCGACACGTACGAGACGGTCGTCCGCATCACGCACGCCCGCGGCCGGCTCGCCGCCGACTCGCAGCGCAAGTACGACACCGCCCTCGCCCTGTTCGAGCGGCACGTGGATGCGGGGGCCCTCCTCGCCCGTCTGGACGTCACCCGCCACGACGTCGTCACGCCGCTCATGTTCGAGTACGACCTCATCGAGCGGGCCCGGGCGGCGAAGAAGCACATCGTGCTGCCGGAGGGGGAGGACGACCGCATCCTGCGCGCCGCCCACACTCTGCTGGCGCGGGGTGTCGCCCGGCTGACGATCCTGGGTGAGCCGTTCGAGGTGCGCTCGCGGGCGATCGAGCTCGGCCTCGACCTGTCGCAGGCCGAGGTGCTCAGCCCGTTCGACGACGTGCTCCGTCTCCGGTTCGCGGACGAGTACGCGCGCCTGCGGGCGCACAAGGGCATCACGGTCGACCAGGCCGCCGACACGGTCACCGACGCCTCTTACTTCGGCACGATGATGGTGCACCTCGGGCTCGCCGACGGGATGGTGTCGGGTGCCGCGCACACGACGGCGCACACCATCCGGCCGGCCTTCGAGATCATCAAGACCACCCCGGGCGTCTCGGTCGTCTCCAGCGTGTTCCTGATGGCGCTCGCCGACCGCGTGCTGGTCTACGGGGACTGCGCCGTCATCCCGGACCCGACCTCCGAGCAGCTGGCCGACATCGCGATCTCGTCGGCGACGACGGCCGAGCAGTTCGGCATCCAGCCGCGGGTGGCGATGCTCTCGTACTCGACCGGCGACTCCGGTGCGGGGGAGGACGTGGAGAAGGTGCGCACCGCGACCGAGCTGGTCCGGGAGCGCGCGCCGCAACTCGCCGTGGCCGGCCCCATCCAGTACGACGCAGCGGCGGATGCGGCGGTCGGCGCGGCCAAGATGCCCGGGTCGGAGGTGGCCGGACGGGCGACGGTGTTCATCTTCCCCGACCTCAACACCGGCAACAACACGTACAAGGCGGTCCAGCGCAGCGCCGGCGCCGTCGCGATCGGACCGGTGCTGCAGGGCCTGCGCAAGCCGATCAACGACCTCTCGCGAGGCGCGACGGTCGACGACATCGTGAACACGGTGGCCATCACGGCGATCCAGGCGGCGCTGACATGAGCGCGGTCCTCGTCGTCAACAGCGGCTCGTCGTCGTTCAAGTACCAGCTGATCGACAGCGAGACGGAGCAGTCGCTCGCCTCGGGCCTCGTCGAGCGTATCGGCGAGCCGAATGGACGCATGACGCACCGCGGCCCGGACGGCACCACCGAGCGCGAGCTCGAGATCCCGGATCATACGGCCGGCTTCCGCGCGATGCTCGACGCCTTCGCGTCCGAGGGGCCGAGCCTCGACGACAACCCGCTCGACGCGGTCGGCCACCGGGTCGTGCACGGTGGGAAGCGGTTCTTCGAGCCGACGATCGTGACCCCGTTGGTCGAGATCAACATCGAGGACCTCTCCGACCTCGCGCCGCTGCACAACCCGGCCAACCTGCAGGGCATCCGCGCGGCGAAGAAGGCGTTCCCCGATGTGCCGCACGTCGCAGTCTTCGACACCGCCTTCCACCAGACGCTGCAGCCGTCGGCGTACACCTACGCGATCGACGCCGACCTCGCCGAACGGCACCGCGTGCGCCGCTACGGGTTCCACGGCACCTCGCACAAGTACGTGTCGGAGACGGCGGCGGCCTTCCTCGGCCGACCGCTCGGCGAGCTGAAGCAGATCGTGCTGCATCTCGGCAACGGCGCGTCCGCGTGCGCGATCGACGGCGGCCGGTCCGTCGAGACGTCGATGGGGATGACGCCCCTGGAGGGCCTGGTGATGGGAACCCGGTCGGGCGACCTCGACCCGGCGGTCCTCATCCATCTCTCCCGGCGCGCGAACCTGTCGACCGACGACCTCGACGAGCTGCTCAACCGGCGCAGCGGCCTGCTCGGGCTCTCCGGCCGCGGGGACATGCGGGACGTGCGCCAGGCCGCGAACGGCGGCGACGAGCAGGCGCGGCTCGCCCTCGACGTGACGGTGCACCGGCTGAAGCACTACCTCGGTGCGTACACCGCCCTCCTCGGCGGGCTCGACGTGCTCACCTTCACCGCGGGGGTCGGCGAGAACGACGCGGCGCTGCGGGCGGAGGTGCTCGCCGGTCTGGAAGTGCTCGGCATCCGCCTCGACCCGGAGCGCAACGCGGCGCCGTCGCGCGAGGCCCGGGTGATCTCGGCCGACGACTCCGCCGTGACGGTGCTCGTCGTCCCGACCGACGAGGAGCTGGAGATCTCGCGGCAGTCGCTGCAGGCTGTCCGGGAGACCACCGGGGGCTGACGGGAGAGACGGCCATGCGGCGACGACGCGGCGAGGGCGGACGGCACGGGATGCCGCTCCTGCGCGTGCGCGGAGTCCGTCGCCGGGCGATCGCCGCCGCCGTCGCCCTGCTGGTCGGATCCACGGTGCTCGCCGGCTGCGCACCGGTCGAAGGCGGTGCCGGACCGCGTTTCGTGACGCCGCCGCTGGTCCGCTACAGCGCGGTGCTCTGGCCGGTCCCGCTGGAGCTGGTCGGGGCCGAGCCCGGGGCCCGACTGCGGTTGACCGCGCAGCTGACGACGTCCCACGGCTCCTGGACGTCGTCCGCCACCTACACCGTGCCCGCCTCCGGGACGCTCGACCTCGCGAGCGCCCGCCCGCAGTTCGCCCCGTTCACCGACCCGGACTCCGCCGGGCTGTTCTGGTCGCTCCGCGGACCGCACCTCGGGGACGACGCGGCCGTCCGGCAGTGGATGCGCGACACGACCCACGTGACCGTGCGCGCCGCGAACGGCGACCGGGTGGTCGCCTCGCGGCAGTTCGAGCTGTCCGGCCTCGCCGCGGGCCTCCCCAAGCGGACCCTGTACACCCGTGACCTGCGCGCGGCGATCGACGCGAGGGTGCCCCGCGAGACCCACGAGGATGTGCCGCTCGGCACCTTCTTCAGCGCAGCCACCCTGGAGCACCCGCGCGCTCCGGCCGTGGTGATGTTCGACGACCCCACCCCGGGGCCTCGGCAGAGTACACCGCGCCGCTGATCGCGCAGTTCGGGGCGTCGGTGCTGAGCATCCCGGTCTCGGGCGCGTCGGACGGCATCCGGTCGACCGGCATCGTCTCGGACACCACGGTCCAGGCCGTGCTCGACTGGTTGGCGCAGCGTCCCGACATCGTTCACGATCAGGTGTTCGTCTACGGCACGGGCGCGTCGGAGCAACTCGCCGTCTGGGCCGCCACGCGTTTCCCCGGCCGGGTGCGCGGGCTGTTCGTCGCGGGCGGCACTCCCGCGCTGCTGTGCCTGTCCCCGGCGCAGGTCGCTCCGGCATTCGACGACTCCACCGGGCTTCCGTGCCTGGACTCGGCGGCGACCGTCGTGGCCACGGCGATCCCGCCCATCGGCAACATCAACGGCCCGATCGTGGTCGGGTGCGGGACGCAGGATCCCGTCCTCCCCAATGCCTGCGACTGGCAGCGAGCGCTCGTGGCGACCCGGCTCTCCACGTTCGGCGTGCAGACCGTGTACGCGGACGGCGCGGAGCACTCCGTCTCCGTGCCGCCGGGCCTGCCGATCGGCCTCCCCGCGGCGGGAGGCCAGCCGACCGAGAAGGCCCGCGTCGCCTTTTGGAACGCGGTCGGCCGCGCCCTGCTCCGGGCGGTGCTCGGATGACCCGCTCACGCCTCCTGCGCCGGCTGGCCGCCGCGATCGTGGTCAGCGCCATCGCCGTCGTCGCCTCGGCGTGCAGCGCCGGAACCCAGGGCGGCCCGCGGATCGTGTTCAGCAGCTTCGGCGACGCGGTCACCCAGCCGGTCGGGGTGCAGCTCGCGGGCCTCGAGCCCGGGCATCCGGCCGTCGTCGACGTGCGGGCGAGCACGAGCGGCGGCGCGTTCACGTCGCGGGCGGTGTACTCGGTCCCACCAGACGGTCGCGTGCGGCTGTGGTCGCAGGAGCCGCTGACCGCGGCGTACCCGCGGGCGGACGGCTCCGGGCTGCTCTGGAGCCTGACCGGACCGTCGTTCAGCCAGCAGCAGTTGGAGGCCCAGTGGGTCTACCACGGGCTGGACGCGCGGTACACGGTCGAGCAGGACGGCCGTCCCGTCGCCTCCCGGGTGCTCCACCGCGCTGCGCTCGCCGCGGGGACCAGCGACCGCGACGTCCTCGGCAGTGACCTCATCGGCACCGGGGACCCGGACGCGTCGGGCTTCGCGCCGACCGCCCGCGTGGGCGCCCTGGTCGAAGCGGTCCCGACGCCGGTCGACCTGCGGCCGGGCGTCATCCTGGTGGACGGCGACGACGGCGGCGCATCCGGCGCCTTCGCCGCGCGGCTGATGGCGGCGTCCGGTTTCGCGGTCTTCGTGCTTCCCGCGTTCGTGCCGGAGGGCCGGATCGCCGGCTCCGCCGCACTGTCGGTCGAGACGTTCGGCGCCGCGCTCAGCTGGTTCTCCGAGCTGCCGATCGTGGACGAGGACCGCATCTTCGTCTACGGCACGGGACGAGCGTCCTCGCTGGCGCTGTGGTTCGCCTCCCATGAGCCGGGCCGTATCCACGGGGCGTTCGCCGCGAGTGGGGCGACGGCGCTGCAGTGCACCTCCGAGGCCGGCAGCCCGCTCCTCATCGAGCACGGGCTCCCGCTCCCGTGCGCCAACCCCGAGCGGACCATCGCCGGCACCGACATCCTGCCGCTGCAGCGCATCCCCGGTCCGCTCGTGCTGGCCTGCGGCACGGCCGACCGGCTGCTGCCCACCGCGTGCGACTGGCAGCGGGCCGGGGAGCAGGCGCGCGGGCAGAAGGACGGCGACGCCTTCCTCTATCTGGACGGGGCCGGGCACGACATCACGACCCCGCCCGTGCTGCCCATCGGCCTGAGCGACCTGCCACCGGCGACCGCGCAGGCGACCGAGGACGCTCGCACGTCGTTCTGGGCCCTCGTGCTCGCCAAGCTGGCCGGGTCGGTGCGGCCGTGAGCACATCCAGGGCGCGTGCCCGGGTCGCCGCCGCCCTGACCGTACTGGCGCTGGCCCTCGCAGGGCTGACCGGCTGCGCGCCGACGCCCGGAGACGTCGGTCCCCGATTCGAGGTGAGCGAGGATCCCAGCGGCGTCTGGGAGCCGATCCACCTGCGCGTGACGGCACTCCAACCGGGGGTCCGTGTGACGGTGAGCGCCACCGTGGAGGCGGGCGCTCGCTGGACGTCCCGCGCGGTCTACGTCGTGCCCTCCTCCGGAGTGGTCGACCTGGACCGGGACGCGCCCGTCGAGGCGCCGTTCGCCGGACCGGACGGGATGGGGCTGCTGTGGTCGCTGGGCACGGCCTCCGGCGCCGCGGCGACGTCGACCGAGCAGTGGGGCGCCGCGAGCCGGCTGGTCGACCTGGAGGCGGTGGTCGACGGCCGGCGGGTGGCGGCGCGGCGCCTCTACCGGGTGGGCCTGCAGTCGGTGGCGCCGTCGCGCGCCGTCTTCGACGACGGGATCGAGGGCGACTTCTTCGCGCCGACCAACTCGTCGCAGGCGGCACGGCCGGCGGTGCTCGTCCTCGACGGAACCGATCCCGGCGCCCCGAGCGGCGTGCTGACCGCCTCGACGCTCTCGGCCATGGGATACCCGGCGCTGGCCTTCTCCACGTACGGTTCGGCCGGCGAGGTGAACATGATCCGCACCCTGGCGGCCGAGCGGGTCGTCGCCGCGCTCAACTGGCTGCGGTCGCAGCCCGGAGTGGATGCGCGCCGCGTCTTCGTGATGGGCACCTCCCGGGGTGCGCAGCTCGCACTGTGGACCGCCGTGGCGCATCCCGAGCTCGTCTACGGCGCGATCGCGCCGGCGGGCACCACCGGACTGGTCTGCCCGTCCCCGGTGCCCGGACCGGCGGTGACCGTCGGCGGTTCGTGGGTGCCGTGCCTGAGCGGGACGCACCAGGTGACGCGCGCCGCCGTCCTGAGCCTCGACCGCATCCCGGGCCCGGTCGTCCTCGGCTGCGCCGGGCAGGACGAACAGCTCGACAACGCATGCCGGTGGATGGACGTGGCCGCTCAGGTGCGACCCGCGCGCGGAGGCGACGCGTACGTCCGCGCGCCCGAGGCGACGCACCTCTTCTACGTGCCGCCGTACACCCCGCTGTACCTGCCTCCTCCGCCGGCCGCGCAGGCGACGGAGGACGCCAGGGTCGCTCTCTGGTCGGCGATCGCGCGCGCTCTGAATGTCCGCGGGCAGTGAAGACCCGGTTCCCACCGGAATGTCGGCGGCGGTGAGTACCATGTTCAAGTGGTAACCGCCCTGTATCGCCGCTATCGGCCCGACACCTTCGCCGAGATGATCGGCCAGTCCCAGGTGACCGATCCGCTGATGACGGCGCTGCGCACCAACCGGGTGAACCACGCCTACCTCTTCTCCGGTCCTCGTGGCTGCGGCAAGACCACGTCGGCCCGCATCCTGGCGCGCTGCCTCAACTGCGCCGAGGGCCCCACCGACACCCCGTGCGGAAAGTGCGCGAGCTGCGTCGAGCTGAGCCGCGACGGCGGAGGCTCGCTCGACGTCGTCGAGATCGACGCGGCCAGCCACAACGGCGTCGACGACGCGCGCGACATCCGCGAGCGCGCCATCTTCGCCCCGGCCCGCGACCGCTACAAGATCTTCATCCTCGACGAGGCGCACATGGTGACGCCGCAGGGCTTCAACGCGCTGCTCAAGATCGTGGAGGAGCCGCCGGAGCACGTGAAGTTCATCTTCGCGACGACCGAGCCCGAGAAGGTCATCGGCACCATCCGGTCCCGTACCCACCATTACCCGTTCCGGCTCGTCCCGCCGGCGCAGATGCTCGAGTACGTGCAGAGCCTGTGCGACAGCGAGGGCATGACGGTCGCGCCGGGCGTGCTTCCTCTCGTCGTCCGTGCGGGCGGGGGCTCGCCGCGAGACACCCTGTCCCTGCTCGACCAGCTGATGGCCGGATCGGAGGGCAGCACGATCGAGTACGAGCGCGCAGTCGCCCTGCTCGGCTACACGCACGCGGCGCTCCTCGACGACGTCATCGACGCGATCGCTGCGCGGGACGCGGCGGGCGCCTTCGCCGCGGTCGACCGTGTCGTCCAGACGGGTCAGGATCCGCGCCGGTTCGTCGAAGACCTGCTGGAACGCCTGCGCGACCTCATCGTCGTCGCGGCGACCAGCGTCGAAGGCGCGGCCGCCGTGCTGCGCGGTGTGCCGCAGGACGAGCTCGACCGCATGGGCGTGCAGGCGATGAAGTTCGGCGCCGCGGAGCTCAGCCGCTCGGCCGACATCGTCAACGCCGCGCTCACCGAGATGACGGGTGCGACCTCGCCGCGCCTCCACCTCGAACTGATGATCGCCCGCGTGCTCGTGCCGTCGAGCGACGAGAGCGAGCGCGGGGCGCTGGCGCGCGTCGAGCGGCTGGAGCGCCGGGTCGGCGTGAGTGACGCCGTGTCGGCGGATGCGGCGGGGCGGGCTGCGGAGCCCGCCGGCGCGGTGACCGCGCGTGGTGCTGCCCCTGCGTCCGCGCCTGCTGCTGCCCCTGCCGCTGCGCCCGTTTCGCGTGCGGCTGCGCCCGTCACCGAGGCGCCCGCCGCTCCCGCGACGCCGGCCGCTTCGGCGCCTGCGGAGGCCGCAGCGCCCGAGCCCGCGCCCACCGACGTCGCCGCCGCTCCCGCCGCGGCCGAGCCGCAGCCGGCCACCGTCGGCCCGGTCACCACGCAGCAGGTCAAGGACTCCTGGCCGCAGATCCTCGACGCGGTCCAGCGCGCCAAGCGCAGCGCGTGGATGGTCGTCTTCACCGCGCAGGTCCGAGCCCTCAGCGGGGATGTCCTGACGCTGTCCTTCCCGAGCGACAACGACGTGCAGAGCTTCCGCCAGCCCGACGCCGCCGGCGGTACGGGTGTCAGCGAGTACCTGCGCCAGGCGATCGTCGAGGTGCTCGGCATCCGCGTCAAGTTCATCGCCCGCGCCGACTCGGCGTCCGGTTCGGGAGGCTCGCCGCGCCCATCATCGGGTGCGCCGTCCGCTCCTGCGGCCGAGACGTGGCCCGGATCCGATCCGGTCGACGCGCCGGCGGCTCCCGCAGCCGGCGCTCCTCGCGCGGCCGAAGCGGCTCCCGCACGCCCGGCTTCCCGGTCCGAGGCCGCCCCCTCGTCAGCGTCCGCCCCCGGCGCCGCCGCTTCCGGGGCGCGCACCGACGTGCCCGCCGCCACGTCGACCGCTCCGGCCGGGCAGGCGCAGGCCGCCATGGTCACCGAGTGGGCGACGGTCGCGATCCCGTCCGCCTCCCCGGCCGCCGACGGCGCAACGGCGACCGTCGCGACGACCGCCGCCGTGGTGACCCTCGAGCGCCCCGCCGCCGCGCCGGCCGCTCCCGTCGCGCGCCCGGTGGCCGAGCCCGCGCCGGACGAACCGCCGTACGACGACGTGCCCCCGCCCGAGACCGAGCCTCCGTTCGAGCCCCCGGTCCCCGAGGAGCCCACCGGCGACTGGTCGGCCGCACCCTCCGCCACCGCGACGCCGGGCGCCGCGCCCGCCGTCCCGCCCACCGCTTCTCCGGCGGCCGCGGCTCCCGAGCCCGCCCGCAGCGCCCGGCCGTCCGCCGCCCCCGCGACCGGAGCCCGCACGCCGACCTTCCAGCAGCCGCAGCGCTACGGGGAGGCCGTGGTCCGCGAGATCCTCGGCGCCACGTTCATCGAGGAGCAGCCCGCGCCTCCGACCCCGGGGATGAGGTAACCGGTGTACGAAGGCATCGTCCAGGAGCTGATCGACGAGCTCGGGCGGCTGCCGGGCATCGGCCCGAAGTCCGCGCAGCGTATCGCGTTCCACATCCTGCAGACCGAGACGTTCGACGTGACCCGGCTGGCCGAGGTGCTGCTCGAGGTCCGTGACAAGGTCCGCTTCTGCGAGATCTGCGGCAACGTGTCCGAACAGGCCACCTGTTCCATCTGCCGCGACCCGCGCCGCACCCCGACGCTGATCTGCGTCGTCGAGGAGGCGAAGGACGTCGTGGCGATCGAGCGCACGCGCGAGTTCCGCGGCCTGTACCACGTGCTCGGCGGCGCGATCAGCCCGATCGACGGCGTCGGCCCTGACGACCTGCGCATCCGGCAGCTCATGCAGCGCCTCGCCGACGGCACGGTCCAGGAGGTCATCATCGCGACCGACCCCAACCTCGAGGGCGAGGCGACCGCGACCTACCTGAGCCGCCTGCTCACGACGCTCGACATCCGGGTCACCCGGCTCGCCTCCGGCCTGCCCGTCGGCGGCGACCTGGAATACGCCGATGAGGTCACCCTCGGCCGCGCGTTCGAGGGCCGCCGCCAGGTCTCCTGACCGGTCCGTCACATGAAGGAACGGCCATATCCCGGCCGGTAGGATGGGAAGCCCGTGAAGTTCAGGAGAGTCCGTGGCCCTCATCGTCCAGAAGTTCGGCGGTTCGTCCGTCGCGACAGCTGAGAGCATCAAGCGCGTCGCGAAGCGCATCGTCGAGACGCGCAAGGCGGGCAACGAGGTCGTCGTCGCCGTCTCCGCCATGGGCGACACCACCGACGAGCTGATCGACCTGGCGCACGAGGTCACCCCCATCCCCGAGCCCCGCGAGCTCGACATGCTGCTCACCGCGGGCGAGCGCATCTCGATGGCGCTGCTCGCGATGGCGATCAAGAGCATGGGCTACGACGCCCGCTCCTTCACCGGCAGCCAGGCGGGCATGATCACCGACGCCCAGCACGGCTCGGCCCGCATCGTGGATGTGACCCCCGGCCGCATCCAGGACGCCCTCAACGAGGGCGCCATCGCCATCGTCGCCGGGTTCCAGGGCTTCAGCCGCGAGTCGCGCGACATCACGACCCTCGGCCGCGGCGGCTCCGACACCACCGCCGTCGCCCTCGCCGCCGCGCTCGGCGCCGAGGTCTGCGAGATCTACACCGACGTGGACGGCGTCTTCACGTCCGACCCGCGCCAGGTACCGCTCGCCCGCAAGATCGACCGCATCACGAGCGAGGAGATGCTGGAGCTCGCCGCCGCCGGCGCGAAGGTCCTGCACATCCGCGCCGTCGAGTACGCCCGCCGTCACAACGTGACGCTGCACGTGCGCTCGTCGTTCTCGAACAAGGAGGGCACCTACGTCCTCAACGAAGCAGCGGCGGCCGAGGCCGCCAAGAAGGATGGAACCGTGGAAGAGCCCATCATCTCCGGCGTCGCCACCGACCTGAGCGAGGCCAAGATCACCGTCGTCGGCGTGCCGGACGTGCCGGGCAAGGCCGCGCAGATCTTCAAGATCGTCGCGAAGGCCAACGCCAACGTCGACATGATCGTGCAGAACGTGTCGGCCGCGGCCACGAGCCTCACCGACATCTCCTTCACGCTGCCGAAGTCCGAGGGCCAGCGCGTGCTCACCGCCCTGACCGCCGAGAAGGACGAGGTCGGCTACCAGTCGCTGCAGTACGACGACCAGATCGGCAAGCTCGCCCTCGTCGGCGCCGGCATGCGCACCAACTCGGGCGTCTCCGCCAAGCTCTTCGAGGCGCTGTTCGACGCAGGCATCAACATCGAGATGATCTCCACCAGCGAGATCCGCATCTCGGTCGTCACCCGCGCCGACACCGTCGCCGAGGCCGCCCGCGTCGTCCACTCGGCCTTCGGCCTCGACGGCGACGAGAAGGCGATCGTCTACGCCGGCACCGGCCGCTAGTCCTCACTCCGGGAATGCGGCGGCGATGACCGCGGTTCCCCTCCACAACGACCCGAAGGGGCTGACATGAGCGAGACCACCGATTTCGACAGCAACGGATTCGACGTCGCCGTCGTCGGCGCGACCGGCCAGGTGGGTGCCGTCATGCGCCGCCTGCTGGAGGAGCGCGACTTCCCGGTGAAAAGCATCCGCTTCTTCGCGTCCTCGCGGTCCGCCGGCACGACGCTGCCGTTCAAGGGCCGGGAGATCACCGTGGAGGACGTCGCGACCGCCGACGTCTCCGGCATCGACATCGCCCTGTTCTCGGCCGGGGCCACCGGCTCGAAGGCGCACGCTCCGCGATTCGCGGAGGCCGGTGCGATCGTGATCGACAACTCGAGCGGCTGGCGCATGGACCCGGACGTCCCGCTGGTCGTCTCCGAGGTCAATCCCGACGCCATCGCCGAGGCACGCAAGGGCATCATCGCCAACCCGAACTGCACCACGATGGCCGCTATGCCGGTCCTCAAGCCGCTGGACGCGGAGGCGGGGCTGACCCGACTCGTCGTCAGCACCTACCAGGCGGTGTCCGGCTCCGGCCTCGCCGGCGCGGAGGAGCTCGCCGAGCAGGCCCGCGCCGCGGTCGCCGACGAGCACCTGCTCGACCTCGTGCACGACGGCTCGGCCGTGACGCTTCCCGAGCCGGTCAAGTACGTCCGCCCGATCGCGTTCGACGTCATCCCGCTGGCCGGGTCGATCGTCAACGACGGCTTCAACGAGACCGACGAGGAGAAGAAGCTCCGCAACGAGTCCCGCAAGATCCTCGGTCTTCCGGAGCTGCTCGTGAGCGGCACCTGCGTGCGCGTCCCCGTCTTCACCGGCCACTCGCTCTCGATCAACGCCGAGTTCGCGAACCCGATCAGCCCCGAGCGCGTCGCCGAGCTCCTCGCGGACGCCCCCGGCGTGCAGCTGACCGACGTCCCGACGCCGCTCCAGGCCGCCGGCGCCGACCCGAGCTTCGTCGGTCGCATCCGCGCCGACGAGGGCGCCCCGCAGGGCCGGGGCATCGCACTGTTCGTCAGCAACGACAACCTGCGCAAGGGCGCCGCCCTCAACGCGGTGCAGATCGCCGAGCTGGTCGCCGAGCGTCTGGCGCATCCCGTCACCGCCTGATATCTCGATATCGAGAGATCCACCGGTCGTCACGGCGGGGTCCCCGGCGCGCCCGGCATAGGATTGTCGGGTGAGCAATTCTCCCATCGACGTCGTCCTGATCGGCGGCGGCATCATGAGTGCCACGCTGGGGGCCATGATCCAGCGCGTGCAGCCCGACTGGAGCATCCGGATCTACGAGCGCCTGGGCGAAGTGGCCCAGGAGTCGTCGAACCCGTGGAACAACGCCGGCACCGGCCACGCGGCCCTCTGCGAGCTGAACTACATGCCCGAGGCGTCCGACGGCACCGTCGACCCGGCCAAGGCCATCAGCATCAACGAGCAGTTCCAGCTCAGCCGCCAGTTCTGGGCGAGCCTGGTCGCGGCGGGTGACCTCCCCGAGCCGAACACGTTCATCAACTCCACCCCGCACATGACGTTCGTGAAGGGTCGCGACAACGTCCGCTACCTCCGCAAGCGCTATGAGGCGCTGAAGGACGAGCCGCTGTTCGCCGGCATGGAGTACTCCGAAGACCCCGCCGTCATCGGCGAATGGACGCCGCTGCTCACGAAGAAGCGCAACGCGAAGCAGCGCATCGCCGCCACGCGGCAGACCTCGGGCACCGACGTCGACTTCGGTGCCCTCACCCGCGCCCTCATCGACAATCTGGTCGAGAACGGCGCCACCCTCGCCCTCAACCACAGCGTCCGCAGCATCAAGCGCACGAAGGACGGGCTCTGGCGGCTGAAGGTCCGCCACGAGGTGGGACACACGACCCACGTCACCGACGCGCGCTTCGTCTTCGTCGGCGCGGGCGGCGGCGCCCTGCACCTGCTGCAGAAGTCCGGCATCCCCGAGATCAAGGGCTTCGGCGGCTTCCCGATCTCCGGCCAGTTCCTCCGCACCACCGACCCGAAGATCGTCGCCCAGCACCAGGCGAAGGTGTACGGCAAGGCGGCCGTCGGCGCCCCGCCGATGTCGGTCCCGCACCTCGACACGCGCGTCGTCGACGGGCAGGCGTCGCTGCTGTTCGGCCCGTACGCGGGCTTCAGCCCCAAGTTCCTCAAGACCGGCTCGTGGTTCGACCTGCCCGGCTCCGTCCGCGCGGGCAACCTCGGCCCCATGCTCGCCGTCGCGCGCGACAACTTCGACCTCATCAAGTACCTGGTCGGCGAGGTGCTCGCCAGCCGTGCCAAGAAGGTCAAGGCGCTCCAGGAGTTCATGCCGACCGCGAAGTCGGAGGACTGGGAGCTCATCACCGCCGGCCAGCGCGTCCAGGTGATGAAGAAGGACCCGAAGAAGGGCGGCGTGCTGCAGTTCGGCACCGAGGTCGTGGCGGCGGAGGACGGCTCGATCGCCGGCCTGCTCGGCGCGTCCCCGGGCGCCTCCACCGCCGTCCCGATCATGGTCGACCTGCTGAAGCACTGCTTCCCGGACCACTTCGCCCAGTGGCTGCCGACGATCAAGGAGCTCATCCCGACGGTCGGCACGACGCTGAACGACAAGCCGGAGGAGGCGCAGCGCGTGCTGGCCGCCACCGCCGAGACGCTGCACCTCCAGCAGTAGGTGTTGGTCAGGGGCAGGGCTGGACAGCGGCGTGGACGACCTGTTATGGTCGTCCACGCTATGAAGTGAGAACCTCCTGACGTCCCGCGCCTGAGGCGCCGTCGATGTGAGTGAGGACCCTTTCGGTCGCTGCGCTGCCCCAGGCACCTGGGCGCTCCGGCGCCGCTCACGACGGAGATCGCCCGGCGGGAACCCGCTCCCTGTGGAGCGCCCGGAAGGACGGTTCCCATGCCAACACTCACCCTCGCACCCCTCCGCGCCGACGGCGTCTCGGTCGTCTACGGCGATCGCCGCGTCCTCACCGACGTCTCTCTCACGGTCGCGCCCGGCCAGCGGCTCGGCCTCATCGGGGAGAACGGCGCAGGCAAGTCAACGCTCCTGCGTGTCCTGTCCGGGCACGAGGCGCCGGACTCCGGAGTCGTCTCCCGGCCTCCGCGCACCGCCCTGCTCTGGCAGGAGGTGCGGTTCCGGCCCGGCGAGACGCTTGCGGCGCTGATCGAGCACGCCCTCGCCGACGTGCGGGCCATCGAGCGGGAGCTGGAGGCGGCCGCCGAGGCGCTCGGGTCCGACGATCCGGCGGCCGCCGCGCGGTACGACGACGCGTTGGCGGCGGCCGAGCGCGCCGAGCTCTGGAGCGTCGACGCGCGCCGTGACGAGCTCCTCGCCGGACTCGGTGTCGGCGACATCCCGCTGGGCCGGCGCGTGAGCGAGGTCTCGGGAGGGCAACGGTCGCGGTTCGCCCTGGCGGCGCTCCTGCTCGGACGGCCCGACGTGCTGCTGCTCGACGAGCCCACCAACCACCTGGACGACGAGGCGGCGGCGTTCCTCGAGCGGCAACTCGGCGGATGGCACGGCCCTGTCGTGTTCGCGAGCCACGATCGCGCCTTCCTGGACGCGGTGGCGACCAGTCTGCTCGACCTCGACCCGTCCCGCTCCGGCACGACGGTGTTCGGCGGCGGCTATAGCGCGTACCTGACGGAGAAGGCGGCCGAGCGTGCCCGGTGGGAGAAGCAGTTCTCCGACGAGCAGCACGAGCTGAAGGAGCTGAAGCACGCGGTCGATGTGACGGCGCGCTCCATCGCCTGGTCGGGCAAGGTCCGCGACAACGACAAGTTCGTGAAGTCGGTGAAGGGGAACGCGCTCGACCGCCAGATCAGCCGCCGTATCCGGAATGCGGAGGGGCGGCTCGAAACGCTGCAGGAGTCCCAGGTGCGCAAGCCGCCGGCCCCGCTCAGCTTCGCCGGGATCCCGACCGGGTTCCAGGCGCTGGGCGAGGACGCGGGCGTGCTCGTGCGGGTCCGCGACGTGCGGGTCGCCGGCCGGTTGCATCTCGACGAGTTCGTGGTCCCCGGGAATGCGCGCATCCTGGTGACCGGGCCGAACGGCGCGGGCAAGTCGACGCTGCTCTCCCTGTTGGCCGGGCGGCTCGAGCCGTCGGCGGGCGACGTCAGCCGGCGTCGCGGGCTCCGCGTCGGGCTCCTGGAGCAGGATGTGCGGTTCGCCGATCCGACGACCTCGCCGCGGCGGCTCTACGACGCGGTGGTGGGGGAGCGTCGGGCGGAGTCGGTGCCGCTGAGCTCGCTCGGGCTGATCGCTCCGCGCGACCTCGACCGGCCGGTCGGCGCGCTGTCCGTCGGGCAGCAGCGACGGCTCGCGCTGGCGCTGATCGTCGCGCGACCGCCTCACCTGTTCCTGCTGGACGAGCCGACGAACCACCTCTCGCTGGCGCTCGCGACCGAGCTGGAGGAGGCGCTGGGCGCCTACCCTGGAGCGGTCGTGGTGGCCAGCCACGACCGGTGGCTGCGCTCCGGCTGGACCGGGAGGACGGTGAACCTTGCTTAACCTTCGAGCGTATGTTCGAATAGAGCCATGCGTTGGAGTGGTCAGGAGCTGTCGGTCGACGAGCCGTCGGCGCTGCCCGGGCTCGCCCGGTTGAACAATCTCGTGCGCTCCGTGTCCACTCCCGACTTCGCCGGCATCACGTTCCACGAGGTGCTGGCGAAGTCGGCGCTCAACCGCATCCCTGGCGGGGGAGGGCCGATGCCGTTCGGCTGGACCATCAACCCGTACCGGGGCTGCTCGCACGCCTGCGTCTACTGCTTCGCGCGGCCGACGCACACCTACCTCGACCTCGACTCGGGCAAGGACTTCGACAACGAGATCATCGTCAAGGTCAACGTCGCCGAGGTGCTGCGCAAAGAGCTCGCGAAGCCGAGCTGGGGGCACCACCCGGTGGCTCTCGGCACGAACACCGATCCGTACCAGCGCGCAGAGGGGCGCTATTCGCTCATGCCGGGCATCATCGACGCGCTGGCCGATTCGGGCACGCCGTTCAGCATCCTGACCAAGGGTTCGCTGCTGCGCCGCGACCTCGACCGGCTGGCCGACGCCGCCAAACATGTTCCCGTCGACCTCGCGATGTCGATCGCGGTCTACGACGACGAGCTGCAGCAGTCGATCGAGCCGGGCACGCCGACGACCAAGGCGCGGCTGGCGACCGTGACCGCGGTGCGCGAGCACGGACTCGACTGCTCGGTGTTCCTCATGCCGATCATCCCGTACCTGACCGACACCCGCGCGCACCTCGACGATGCCCTGCGGCAGGCGAAAGAGGCGGGGGCGACGTCCGTGCTCTACTCGGCGCTGCACCTGAAGCCGGGCGTCAAGGAGTGGTTCTACCTCTGGCTCGGCGAGCAGCATCCCGAACTCCTGCCGCGCTACCGGCAGATGTATGGCCGAGGCACGTATGCGCCCCAGGAGTACCGGCGCTGGCTGGCGGCCCGTATCAAGCCGCTCATCCGGTCCCACGGGCTGCAGCGCGGCGAGGAAGACCCGGTGACCGGCGGGGTGCGGTCGACGGCGCTCGGGATGCTGCGTGACGACGAGGGGGAGCGCCGCACGGTGGGGTCGGCCGTGCGGGCGGCAGCGGGGGAGGCGCCGGATGCGGCCGCGGTCGTGAGCGCGTCGCTGACAGGATTGGGGGTGCAGCCGACGCTGTTCTGACGCACGAGAGGGGTGGGCGAGCGCTGAGCGAGCGGATCCGACCGTTGCGGGGTTCGTGTGGGGTACATCGCCCCCGTATCGGGGGACGTGCCGGGGTACACACTCGTCGGAGGTGATGCCATAATCCGGGAGGGACTGAGAACGGCTCGGCCCGGAAGGGACGGGACGAAGGTGTCGCTCGGTCTGCCCAGCCATCTGGCGCGGCCCGCGAACTCCCGTGCCCTCGCAACCGGCGCCCGCTGGGCCGGCCTGGTGTGCCTGGCCGCAGCGGGAGTCAACGTCGCGATGTCGACGGCGGGCGGGGACTCGGCGATCTCGTGGATCAGCGTGACCGTGCTCGTGCCGATGGTGGCCCTGCTCATCGTTCTCGCACGAGGCAGGACGGTCGCGCTCACGGTCGCCTACCTTCTGGTCGGCGCGGTGTGCACCTACTTCTACGTGGTCGCCCTCTTCACCGGCACCCCCTCCTACCGCGACACCAATCTCTTCGTCATCGCCCTGCCCGTCGTCGCCATGACCCTTGTCGGCGGCACCGGCACCGGCGCGCTCGCGGGCATCCTCTGGGCGACGCTCGGATTCGCGCTCGCCGAGGCGGCGGTCATCCTCGGCGCGGCGACCACCGGGCGCACCTACGTGCCCGACGCCATCTCCCTGGGCGCCTACCTGCTGCTGGTCGGCGTCCTCGCGTACGACGGCCTCACCCGCGGAACGCGCTCGGGCGCGCAATCGGCGCTGCACAGGGCGGTACGCGACGCGAGACTCGTCGACCACCGCCGCGACCTCATGGTGGCTGCCACCGCCGAGGTGCACGACACCGTGCTGAGCGAGCTGGTGGCCGTGGCCGCATCCACTCCCGGTCCGCTGGACCCGCGGCTCGCTCGCCGGATCGAGGACGATCTCCATGGACTCGGCGACCACGTGCCGGGCGGTCAGCAGCCCGGCACCGCCCGGGCGCACCACCCGGCGGGGGAGGCGACGGACCTGCCCGACCCCTGGTACGACAGCGAACTGCACCGCGCCATCGAGGCCGCCCGCGACGAGGGCCTCACGGTCGACATCTCCGGCGAGCGTTCCCCGTTCATCGCCCTCGACGAGCACGTCCGGCGCGCGGTCGGCCTCGCGGTGCGCCAGTGCCTGGTCAACGTCATCCGCCACTCCGGGAGCCCGAGCGCCGAGGTCGCGCTGAGTGCCGGCGCGGACTCCCTCTCGGTGATGGTGGTGGACGCCGGGAGCGGCTTCCCCGCCAGCGGCCCAGCGGCCGACCGGCTCGGCCTGCGGCAGTCCGTGGAGGAGCGCATCGCCCGGATCGGGGGCAGCGTCGACATCTATTCGACCCCGGATGTCGGCACGACCGTCATCCTGACCGTGCCGACCGGCGCGGGCTCCGTCTCGAGCAGAGACCGCACCGCATGACCGCTCTCAGCACGCGCAGCATCGTCGGCGCGCGATCGGTCGCCGTCGAGCGCACGCCCCAGCGCCTCGATCCCCTCGGCGCGCAGTCGGCTTGGCTGCTGGTCCCCCTGCTCGGGACGGTCGCGGTCGGGTACGCGGTGTTCTCGTCGATCCGGCACGCGGGGCAGTTCCGCGACGTCGGCCTGGACATCCTCGCCATCGGCGTCCTGCTGATCGCCGTGGTCGTCGCCTCCATCCGGTCCCACCCCGGATTCGCTCCGTTCGGCCGCTGGTCGCACTTCTCGATCATCGCGGTCGCCGTGACCGCCGCGTGCCTGTCCACTGCGTCGATGTGGGGCCGCAACGAGCGCATCCAGGACGACTGGGGCCAGATCGCCGTCGCGCTGCTGCTCATTGTGATGCCGCTCTACCGACCGATCGGCGAGGTCGCGGGCTCGGCGGTCGTCTCGGCGGTGGTCCTCGGCGGGCTGGCGGCCGCGCAGCATTCGCTCGTGATCGCCAACTCGCCGGTCGTCTACGCCATGGTGGCGGCGACGCCCATCCTGGCGCTGGCAGCGGGCGGCGCCGGTTACGCGTGGACGATGACCGGCGAGACCCTGCGCTGGCGCGAGCTGGCGCGCGAAGGGCAGGCCCGGCTCGACGGCGAGCTCCGTCAGGCCGCGGAGCGGATGATCGCCCAGGAGCGCATGACGGCGCTGAACGCCGAGGCCGTCCCCTTCCTCACCGACCTGCTCCGCCGCCAGGAGATCGCGCCGGGCGACGTCGAGCGAGCCCGCGTCCTCGCCGACCGCCTGCGCGGGATGTCCGTACGCGCGGTCGGCCGCACCTGGCTGGCCGACACGCTCAGCCTCGCGCTCGGTCCGCGGCTCGCCGCGACCGGCCGCGCACGCGACGAGCACCCGACCGCGTCCGACCGCGTCGACGACCCGGACCGCCTCGAGCGCGTCCTCACCACCGACCAGCGCGCCATCGTCGGTGCCCTGATCGCTACGGTCTCGGCCCTGCCCGGTCTCGACCCGGACAGCGTGCGCGTCTCGGCGCGCACGCCCGATCGGCCGTCCTTCCTGCTCCACGCGCAGATCGACGCGCCGCGCGGGGAGCTGCGCCGCGAACTCCTCCCGTTCGTCAGCGCACTCAACGCCACCGCCATGGATGCGACGATGAGGATCCGCGGAACCGAACTGAGGGTGCGCTTCGCCTCGCCCGCTCCGTTCGCCTACTCTGGAGGGAGACGACGATGACACATCTCCATCCCGATTCCCGCGCTACCGGCGCCGCGCGCGACGTGGAGCCGCCCATCCGGCTCGCCATCCTCGACGATCACGAGCTCCTGCTCGACAGCCTGGCCACGTGGATCGAGAAGAACGCGCCCGAATTCGACCTCGTCGTCCGTGCGAGCAGCTGGCTGGAGCTCGTGCACAGCGACGCGTTCCCCACCGACCTGGTCATCATGGACCTGCAGCTGAAGGAGTCCGTCTCGATCGGGGCCCGCGTCCGCACGTGCCGCGCCGCCGGGGCGAAGGTCATCGTGCTCAGCGCGGTCGACACACCGGAGGACCGGGACGCTGCGCTCGCCGCGGGCGCGGTCGCGTACGTCACCAAGTCGCAGCCGATGACGGAACTGCTGGCCGTTGCGCTCTCGGCGGCCGGCCGGGGCGTCGGCAGAGCGGCCTCGACGCAGCAGCCGGCGTGGCGGCCCAAGCCGCTCATCCCGGAGTCCGCGCGCCCGCGGCTCAGCGACGGCGAGCGGCAGGCGCTCGTGCTCTACGCGGACGGCCGCACCACCTCCGAAGTCGCTCGCGCCATGAACGTGCAATACGAGACGGCGAAGACCTACCTGCGCCGGGTGCGGGAGAAGTACGGCAAGGCGGGCCGGCCGACGAGTTCGCGGGCCGACCTCATCCGACGCGCGGCGGAGGACGGCTACCTCACCTGATCGGTCTGTGACCGGTTCTCCAGCCGGTCACGCATAGGATCGGTGCGTGGCAAAACTGTATTTCCGCTATGGCGCGATGAACAGCGGCAAGAGCACGGCCATGCTTCAGGCCGCTTACAACTACGAGGAGCGCGGCCACCGCGTGCTGCTCGCCAAGCCGTCCATCGACACCAAAGGAGACCTCGGCATCCTGTCTCGCCTCGGCGTGACGCGCGAGGTGGACTTCCTCATCACCCCCGACACCGACGCGTACGGCGCCTTCCAGCGGCACCGCGAGCGCACGATCAAGCGCTTCGACACCGATGTCAGCGCGCTGCTCGTGGACGAGGCGCAGTTCCTGACCGAGGCGCAGGTCGACGACCTCCTGCGCATCGCGCTTCTCGACGGGATCCCGGTGCTGGCCTACGGCATCCGCACCGACTTCCAGACGGTCGCGTTCCCCGGCAGCCGCCGCCTGCTCGAGGTCGCGCACAGCCTCGAGGAGCTGAAGACGATCTGCCGCTGCGGACGGAAGGCGATCTTCAACGCGCGCAAGATCGACGGCGTCTTCGTCTTCGACGGGGACCAGGTCGCGATCGACGGCGCGTCCGTCTCCTACGAGTCGTTGTGCGGGAACTGTTACCTTCAGGAGAGCCGCGGCGTGCTCAACAACGGCCGCCGGCACTGGCCCGTGGATGCGGTGCCTGCGTACGTCGACGAGCCGGACCCGGACTTCACCTGAGCCGGTCCTCCACCCGAAGGAACTTGCACGATGAGAATCTCCGTGATCGGCTGCGGCTACCTGGGCGCTGTGCACGCCGCATCGATGGCGCACCTGGGCCACGACGTGGTCGGCATCGACGTGGATGAGGCGAAGATCGCCTCCCTGTCGGCCGGTCGCGCGCCGTTCTTCGAGCCCGGGCTTCCCGAGGTGCTGGAGTCGGCCGGCGCGTCCGGCCGGTTGCGGTTCACCACCGACTTCGCCGCCGCGGCGGACGCCGACGTGCACTTCGTGGCCGTCGGCACCCCGCAGGTCGCCGACGGCGACGCCGCGGACATGCGCTTCGTCGACGCCGCCTTCGCCTCGATTCTCGACCATGTGAAGGACGGCGACCTGATCGTCGGCAAGAGCACGGTCCCGGTCGGCACGGCCGCCCGGCTGGCCGCCCTCGTGGCCGAGCGGCAGCCCGGCGCGACCCTCGCGTGGAACCCCGAGTTCCTCCGGGAGGGCTTCGCCGTGAAGGACACGGTGAGCCCCGACCGCCTGGTCTACGGCGTCCCTGACGGCGAGGCCGGCGAGCGGGCCGCGGGCCTGCTGGACGAGGTCTACGCGTCCGCCGTCGCCGCGGGCACGCCGGTCATCGTCACCGACTATGCGACCGCCGAGCTGGTCAAGGTCTCCGCCAACGCCTTCCTCGCGACCAAGATCTCCTTCATCAACGCCATGGCCGAGATCGCGGAGGTGACCGGCGCGGACGTGACCAAGCTCGCGGATGCGATCGGTCACGACGCCCGCATCGGCCGCCGCTTCCTCAACGCCGGCGTCGGCTTCGGCGGCGGCTGCCTCCCGAAGGACATCCGCGCCTTCAGTGCGCGGGCTCGCGAGCTCGGCCGCGGCGAGGCCGTGCAGTTCCTGGACGAGGTCGACAAGATCAATCTGCGGCGCCGCACCCGCGTCGTCGAGATGGTCCGTGAGGAGGCGGGCGGCCTGGCCGGTGTGCGGGTCGGCGTCCTCGGGCTGGCCTTCAAGCCCCACTCCGACGACATCCGCGACTCGCCGGCGCTCGAGATCGCCATGCGGCTCGCCGACGCCGGTGCGATCGTCACCGCGACCGACCCGCAGGCCGTCGGGAACGCGAAGCGCCGGGCGCCGCAGCTGCGGTTCGCCGACTCCGCCGAGGAGGCGGTCCGGGATGCGGACGTCGTGCTGCTCATCACCGAGTGGCCCGAGTTCACCGGGCTCGACCCGGCGGCGCTCGGCGAGCTCGTCGCCCACCGGACGGTCATCGACGGCCGCAACGCGCTCGACCCGGCGTCGTGGCGCGCCGCAGGCTGGGCATATCGGGGGCTGGGCCGCTGATCCGGCGGCTCGTCCGATTTGGGGGCCGCGAAAAAAGTGAGGATTTGTTAGATTTGTCGTATGGCGACAGGTCTGACCGAGCCGGACGCGCCCCGCGTCCCACCGCTGAAGCGCCCACGAGCGCGAGGCGACCCCGCCGACTGCGCCATCCCGTCATCGTCTGGACCCTCGTGGGCATCGCGGCGCTGCTCCTCTTCGCAGTCGTGTGGATCGCCGTCCGCGGGTTCCTCGCGCAGCAGGCCCTCAATGCAGCGGTTCCCGCAGCCGACCGGGTCAAGGCGGCGGTCAGCGCCGGAGACCTCCCCGGCGCGGGTCGCGCGGCCGACGAGCTGCGGCGGAAGACCGGCGAGGCGGCCGCGCTCACCTCCGACCCGATCTGGGCGGCGGCGGAGGGCATCCCGTGGATCGGTCCCAACCTCGCGGCCGTTCAGACGGCAGCGACCGCATCCGACACCGTGGCGGCTCACGTCGTGAAGCCGCTCGTCAGCGCCGGCTCCTCCATCGACCTGCGCGCGCTCGCCATGCGGAACGGCCGGATGGACCTCGGCCCGATCATGGCGGCGCAGCCCGCGGTCGCCGAAGCCCAGGCCGCCTGGGCCTCCGCCCGCACCAGCGTCGCGAGCATCGACACCGGCGGCCTCGCCAACCCGGTCGCCGACGGCATCAACCGGCTCCACGGCGTGCTGGACCGCGCGACGCCGGACGTCGACGCCCTCGGGAACGCGGTGCAGCTCCTGCCCGGGATGCTCGGGGCGAGCGGCCCCCGCAACTACCTCCTCGTGGCGCAGAACCCCGCGGAACTCCGCTCGACCGGGGGCTTGATCGGCGCCGTCGCGCTCGTGCACGCCGACAACGGCGCGGTCACTCTCGAGCAACAGGTCGCCGGCACCTCCATCGGCCCCTGGGATCAGGACGTCGCGAACATCCCTCTCAACACGACCGGCCTGTTCGGGCCGCTCGTCGGCCGCTTCCTGCAGGACGCCAACCTCACGCCCGACTTCCCCCAGGCCGCGGGGACCGTCTCCAAGATGTGGACCACCTCGCACGGCGGGACCGTGGACGGCGTCCTCGCGGTCGATCCGGTGGTCCTCAGCGGCATCCTGAAGGCGACCGGACCGGTGAAGCTCCCGACGGGCGACACGCTCACATCGTCGAACGCGGTGAAGCTGCTGCTCAGCGACGTGTACGCGCGGTACGAGCAGCCCAGCGAGCAGGATCAGTTCTTCGCGACCGCCGCCAGCGCCGTGTTCAACCGCCTGTCGGCGGGCAGCGTCGACGGCAAGAAGCTGCTGAGCGCTCTCGCCGCCGCGGGTGACGCGCACCGCATCCTGATCTGGAGCGCCCACAGCTCCGACCAGCGGGTGCTGCTCACCACCACTCTCGCGGGCGCACTGCCTACGTCCGACCTCGCCACAGCAGGTATCGGCGTCTACTTCAACGACGCCACCGGATCGAAGATGGACTACTACCTCGGGACCAAGATCGCCGCCGGCTCCGCGGTCTGCCGGGCCGACGGCAAGCCGTCGACCGTCGTGGACGTCACACTGACCAACCGGGCGCCGAAGGATGCCGGGTCGTCGCTCCCCAAGTTCGTGACCGGGGGAGGGACGTACGGCGTCACCCCGGGGCACATCAAGACGCGGGTGGCCGTCTACGGTCCCCTCCAGGGGTTCCTCGCCGCGACCCAGAGCGACGGCGGCAACTATCCGACCGTCGCAGGTGTGGACGGCGGAAGGCCGGTGAGTCTGTTCACGGTCGAGTTGGCCCCAGGGGAGTCGAAGACCGTGCAGGTGCAGTTCCTCGCCGCCGGCCAGACGGCGGCACAGCTGAGCGTCGTGAGCACTCCGACGCTTCCGGGAGACGGGACGACCCCCGATGTGGGGGCACAAAACGCCGTCTCGACCATTGATGTGCAGTGCTCCCGGGTCGTAAAGTGAGAATAACTCAACTAAACCCGACGTGAGCCGGGCCCCGAAACTGAAAGGCGGGCCGATGTTCAAGAAGATCGTGGCGGCTATCGCTGTGACCGCGGGGCTGCTGCTTGCGGCGCCTGCGGCGGCGAATGCCGTCCCCTACACCAAAGGCGCGGAATGCGCGTTCGATGCGAGCGTCGCGACCGCCGGTGGCACAGCCACCCTCATCTGCGTCCCGGGCACGTGGACGCCCGGCGAGGCCATCACCTGGACGGTGACCGGAGAGTCCGGCTCGGCGTTCAAGCTGGCCTCGTTCAGCACGGCGAAGAGCAGCCTCGCCTTCGTCAAGCACTCCAACGCGGACGGCAGCGACGTGCTGACGGTGAGCGTCCCGGCCTCGGCCACGGGCACCTACAGCTTCGTCGGCGTCGGCCAGACCAGCGGACACGAGTGCCCCGCGACCCTGACCATCCTGCCGGCCGACAGCGCCAGCACGGTCGTCGACCCGGGCAGCAGCAGCGGAGGACTCGCCCACACCGGGTCCGTCGTCGCCTCCTGGGCGGCTTGGATGGGCGGCTCGCTCGTCATCCTCGGCCTGATCGCCCTGGCGATCGTGGCCTGGGTGCGCAAGGTCAAGACCACGTCCTGACACCCCCAAGCACCACCCGAGACGATTCCCGGCCGGACCATCGAGGTCCGGCCGGGAATCGCCGTCTACGGACCTGCGTTGGGGATGGGGTGAGTACCAGCATCCCCCTCAACGTCCTCGACCTCGCCAGCCGTCCCGCCGGAGGCACCAACGCCGACGCCGTCGCCGGCACCGTCCGGCTCGCGCAGGAGGCGGAGCGCCTCGGCTACGGCCGGTTCTGGGTCGCCGAGCACCACGGGATGCCGGCCATCGCATCCAGCGCCCCCGCCGTCCTCATCGCCGGCGTCGCCGCCGCCACGGAGCGCATCCGCGTCGGCAGCGGCGGCGTCATGCTGCCCAACCACGCTCCGCTCGTGGTCGCCGAGCAGTTCGGCACCCTCCACGCCCTCTACGGCGACCGCATCGACCTCGGGATCGGCCGCGCGCCGGGCACCGACGGCGCCACGGCCATGGCCCTCCGCCGCAGCACCGAGGGCCTCGGCGTCGAGGACTTTCCGCAGCAGCTGCTCGACCTGTTCGGCTTCTTCTACGGCGGGATGAGCGACGCCAACCCCCTGCACGGCATCACCGCCGTCCCCGGACTCGGCGACGCGCCCCAGGTGTGGCTGCTCGGCTCCAGCGGCTACAGCGCTCAGGTCGCGGCCGCCCTCGGGCTGCCGTTCGCCTTCGCCCACCATTTCGCGGGCGAGAACACCGAGGCGGCCCTCGACCTGTACCGTTCGAAGTTCGAGCCCAGCGACATCCTCAGCGAGCCGCACACGATGATCGCCGTGAACGTCGTCTCCGACGAGGACCCGGAGATCGTGCGGGCGCAGTCGCTGCCCGGACAGCTGTCGTTCCTGCGCATGCGCCGCGGCCTCAAGCCCGAGCCGGTCAGCATCGAGGAGGCCCTGGCGTACGAGTTCACCCCGCTCGAGGAGGAGTTCATCGCGTCCCGCAACGCCCGCCAGGCGATCGGCACGCCGGACGAGGTGAAGGCCCGTCTGGACGCGCTGCTCGCGTCGACGCAGGCCGACGAGCTGATGATCTCGTCCGGCGCCGCGAGCGTGGAGGGCCGCATCCGCTCGCTCGAGATCGTCCGGGAGCTGTACCCCGCCGCATGACGGACCGTGACGGCGACCAGTGCGGTCGCCGTTACGCCCGGGTACCGTGGGCGCACATCCCGGAACCAACGCGAAGGCGGTACCCATGTCGCATCCACTGACCGTGGTCGGAGTGAGCGGAAGCCCCACCCACCCGTCCCGAACCACCGTGCTGGTGGACGAGGTCGCCCGCGCGTACGCGGAGGCGGCGGGCGGCGTCCACCGCACCATCCAGCTCGCGCCGCTCCTGCCGGAGCTCGGCGCCGGCCCGTTCCGCAACAGCCTCAGCCCCATCGTCACGGAGGCGCTGGAGGCCGTCGAGAACGCGGACATCCTCGTCGTCGGCTCCCCGGCCTACCGCGCCACGTACACGGGACTGTTCAAGCTGTTCTTCGACCACATCGGCCAGTACGCGCTCATCGACAAGCCGGTGGTGCTGACGGCGACCGGCGGCAGCGACCGGCACGCGCTGCTCGTGGAGCACCAGATGCGCCCGCTGTTCGGGTTCTTCCAGTCGCTCACGGTGCCGCTCGGCATCTACGCCAGCGAGAGCGACTTCGCCGACTATGCGATCCGCTCGGAGGACCTGCGCGAGCGCATCGACACCGCGGTGTCGCGGACCCTGCCGCTCATCCGGGCGAACATCGACCCGCAGGCGACCATCGCGCAGCGGGAGTTCGCGCGGCCGGACGCGTTCTGAGCGAAGCAAACAAGAAGGGCCGGAGCACGAGTGCTCCGGCCCTTCTCAGTGGTCGGGGTGACAGGATTTGAACCTGCGGCCTCTTCGTCCCGAACGAAGCGCGCTACCAAGCTGCGCCACACCCCGAAGGCCTCATCCAGGATACACGAGCGCGGGAGTGCTCATGACCACGGGCCGGGCTCAGACGGCGGCGGTCAGCGTGACCAAGGTCGCCTCCGGGCGGCACGCGAAGCGCACCGGCGCGTAGATCGACGTGCCGAGACCGGCGGACACGTTCAGGTAGGCCGAGCGGAACGCGTGCCGCCAGACGCTCAGGCCCTTCGCCTGGGCGCGCGGGATGTCGCAGTTCGTGACCAGCGCGCCGAAGCCCGGGACGCAGACCTGGCCGCCGTGCGTGTGCCCGGCGAAGATCATCGAGGCGCCATACGTGACGAACGCGTCCAGGACCCGGCGGTACGGGGCGTGCACGACGCCGATGGTGACCGCCTGGCGTTCCTTCCGCGGCCCGCCGTCCGGCCAGGTGTCGTCGTCGGAGAACGGGTCGTCCTCGCGCAGCTCGTCCAGCGCGCCCGGGATCGACTCGACCCGGTCGAACCGGATGTGCGGGTCGTCCACACCGAAGAACTCCAGGTGCGTCCCCCGGACCTCGAGCCCGGCCGCCCGGTTGTCGAGGTCGGTCCAGCCGAGGTCGGTGAAGAACGCGGTCAGCGCGGCCGTGTCGAGGCGCGGGGCGCTCGAGCCCTTCTTCTTCGACGGGCCGACCAGATACTTCAAGGGGTTCTTGAGCTGCGGGCCGAAGTAGTCGTTCGAGCCGTGGACGAAGACGCCCGGGATGCCGCGGAAGTCCTGGTACGCCGCACGCACGCCGTCGATCCCGCGCGCGTGGCCCAGCACATCCCCGGTCTCGACGATCAGGTCGGGCCGGAAGCGCGCCAGCGAGCGCACCCACTCCTGCTTGTCCCGCTGCCACGGCGCCATGTGCATGTCGGACAGGTGCAGGACGCGGATCGGTTCGGCGCCGGCCGGAAGCACCGGGACGCTGACCTCGCGCAGCGTAAAGGCCTTGCGCTCCACCAGCGAACCGTAGGCGAACGCCGCGGCGCCCGCGCCGGCCAGGAGGCCGAGCGCGGACGCCGCCGAACGCAGAGCTCTGCGCGCCACTAGCCGTTGGAGCCCGGTGTCGGCGGGGCGGAGGCCGCCGCGAGCGCGACGGTCACCTGCGTCCCCGGCTTGGCGGGAGCTCCACCGGCGGGATCCTGAGCCTGCACGATCGCGTCCGGGTTGTTGCCGCCCTGGGCTTTCACCTTGAAGCCCGCCGCGGTCAGCGCCGCCTGCGCCTCGGAGAACTTCTTCCCGACCACGTTCGGCACGGCGACGAGCGCGCCGTTGCTCGTGAAGATCGTGATCGCCGTCCCCTTGGGCACCTGGGTGCCGGCGGGCGGATCCGTCGAGGCGACCGTGCCGGCCGGTGCGACCGAGTCCTGCGGACCGCCGTCAGCCGAGTCGAGGCCGAGACCCGTGAGGATCGACTTCGCCTCATCCGGAGTCTTGCCGGTCAGGTCCGGCACGGCGACCTGGACACCGCGCGTCAGCTTGCTCGGCGGCTCCGGGAAGTCGTCGCCGCCGTACTTGCCGACCGCGGCGCTCATCATGGTGCGCATGACGGCGACACGGGCGCTGGCGGGGGAGGTGCCGTGCGTCGGGTAGACCTTGCGGAAGTCGACGTGGCCCTGCACGTTGCCCACCCAGTACGCGCCGGCGACCTTGGTCGTGGCAGCGACGAGCCAGAGCTGGTCGTTGTACTCGGTGGTGCCCGTCTTGCCGAGCATGTCCTTGCCGGTCCGGTTCATGCCGGCGGCGGTGCCGCCCTGCAGCGGTCCCATCAGCGCCTTGGCCATGGTGTTCGCCACTGCCGGGTCGACCGACTGGGTGCAGGCGCTCGCGGGCGGCTTCACGTCCTTGCCGTTGGCGTCCACGATCTTGTCGATCGCGATCGGGGTGCAGGTGAGGCCGTTGTTGGCGATGCCGGCGAACGCGGTCGCCATCGTCAGCGGCGCGATGTAGTTGGTGCCGAGGACGGCCGACGGGTTGGTCGACAGGTCCTCGCCCTTGGCGGTGTGCACACCGAACGCCTCGGCGTCCTTCTTGATCTCGCACAGGTCGAGCTGGCTCGCCATGCTGATGAACGCGGTGTTGATGGACAGCGTGGTCGCGCTCTGCGCGTTACGGATGCCCGTCTCACCGGAGGAGTCGTTCTGCGGCGTGTAGGTGCCGCCCCAGCCTCCCGTGCAGGAGTCCTTGAACGACCGGTAGGTGCGGATGTTCGCGTTCACCGGCTCGCTGAGGGAGTGTCCCTGCTTGAGCCACTCGGCGAGGGTGAACACCTTGTAGGTCGAACCCACCTGGAAGCCGCCGGACCCGCCGTACTTCTGATCGGTGGAGTAGTTGATCGAGGTGTACCGCGGGTCCGCGTTGAGGACGTCCGGATCCTGGCTGTACAGCTTGTTCTGCGCCATGTACAGCACGCGGCCCGTGCCGGGCTGCACACCGGTCAGCACGCCGCCGATGTCGGCGCGATCGTAGGTCGCCGGCACGTACGACTGGATGGTCTCCTCGGCCACCTGCTGCAGCTGCAGGTCGAGGGTGGTGTAGATCTTGTAGCCGCCGCGGTTCAGGTTGGACGCGCGGGTGTCCTCGTCGGCGCCGAAGGCGGGGTCGTTGAGGATGGTCTTCTGGACGTAGTCGCAGAAGTACGCCGAGCCGCCCGCGGTCTGGCAGCCGCGCTCCGACCGGGTGATCACCGGCTGGATCGGCGTCTTCACCGCCTCCTCGTACTGCGCCTTGGTGAGCTTCTTGTACTGGTACATCTTCTGCAGGATGTAGTCGCGGCGCTCTTTGTTCTTCGCGTAACCGTTGGCCGCGCCGTTGGTCTTCGACTCGGGGTCGTCGATCTTCAGGCTGGTCGGCTCGTTCACGATCGCGATCAGGCTGGCCGCCTGCGCCGGCGTCAGCGCGGCCGCGCTCGTGTTGTAGTAGTACTTCGCCGCCGCCTCGATGCCGTACACCGACCCGCCGAACCCGGCGATGTTGAGGTACCCGACCAGGATCTGGTCCTTGGTGTACTTCTTCTCCACACCGATCGCGTACTTCATCTCCTTGACCTTGCGGTCGGGGGAGACGCCGGTGGAGTCGGTGACGCACTGCTCGTACTTGGTCTTCTGCTCCTTGGTCTTCACCGGGAGCGCTTCGCACTTCTGCAGCAGCACGTTCTTCACGTACTGCTGGGTGATCGAGGAACCGCCCTGCACCCCGCCGCCGGCGACCGTCGAGAGCACACCGCGGACGGTGCCCTGGATGTCGACACCGCCGTGGCTGTAGAAGCGCGGATCCTCACCCGCGATCGCCGCATCCTTCGCGGCCTGGGAGATCTGGGCGAACGACACCGGGAGGCGGTTCTGGGAGTAGAACGTCGCCAGGGGCACATCCTGGTCGCCGTTCTTCGCGTAGATGGTGGTCGGCTGGGCAAGCTGGTCGACGTTCAGGTACTCCGGGAGGCCCTCGAACACGCCGATCGAGTTGTTGGCGGCCAAGCCGGTGACCGCGATCGCGGGGTGACGGCGGCGGTGACCAGAAGACCGGCCACGACGCTCATGCCGATGAAGGCACCGGCGGCACCGAGCACACCTCTAGCCTGTGGTTTTTGCGCAGACATAGGATCAGAGTAGGTGATCAACCTGTTAAAGACCCTCTACCTAGGAGCACGATGACGCGCTGGGAGTACCTGACCACGCCCCTGATGATCCACAACACCGCCGCCATCCTGAACAACTGGGGGTCGGAGGGATGGGAGCTCGTGCAGGTCGTGACCGGCCCGGAGGGTGGCCTCGTCGCCTACCTCAAGCGCCCGCTGACCGCTGAGGAGCAGGACTGATGGCCGACGTCGAAGCCCGCCTCGCCCAGCTCGGCATCACGCTGCCCGAGGTCGTCCCGCCGGTCGCGGCGTACACGCCCGCCGTGCTCGACGGCCACCACGTCTACACCTCCGGCCAGCTGCCGATGGTGTCCGGCGCACTGCCCGCGACCGGGAAGGTCGGCGAGGGCGACGGGCTCGTGTCCGCCTCGGACGCCAAGGAGTACGCCCGCATCTGCGCGCTCAACGCGCTGGCCGCGGCGAAGAGCGTCCTGGGCTCCCTGGACCGCGTCCGCCGGATCGTGAAGGTCGTCGGCTTCGTCGCGTCGGACCCTGCGTTCACCGGCCAGCCGGGCGTGATCAACGGCGCCTCCGAGGTGCTCGGCGAGATCTTCGGCGACGCCGGCGTGCACGCCCGTTCGGCTGTCGGGGTCGCGGTGCTGCCGCTGGACTCGCCGGTCGAGGTGGAGCTCATCCTCGCCGTCGACTGACGGCGGATGCGCGGAGGGGCGGTGCCGACCGGCACCGCCCCTCCGTCGTCTCAGGAGAGCCCCTCAGGAGAGCTTCGCCTGGATCGAGCTCATCACCGCCGTGTCCGCGAGCGTCGTCGTGTCGCCGACCTCGCGTCCCTCGGCCACATCCCGCAGCAGGCGCCGCATGATCTTGCCGGAGCGCGTCTTCGGCAGCTCGGTCACGATGAAGATGTCGCGCGGACGGGCGATCGCGCCGATCTGCTGGGCGACGTGCTTGCGCAGCTCCGCCGCCACATCCAGCGCGTCCGCCTTCTCGAGCTGGTTCTGCTTGATGATGACGAAGGCGACCACGGCCTGCCCGGTGGTCTCGTCGTTCGCACCCACGACGGCGGCCTCGGCCGTGAAGGGATGCGCGACCAGCGCCGACTCGATCTCCGCCGTCGAGAGGCGGTGGCCCGAGACGTTCATCACATCGTCCACGCGGCCCAGGAGCCAGATGTCGCCGTCGCTGTCGTAGCGCGCGCCGTCGCCGGCGAAGTACTTGTCGCCGAACTTCGACCAGTACGTCTCCTTGAAGCGCTCGGGATCGCCCCAGATGCCGCGCAGCATGCTCGGCCACGGCTCCGTGACGACCAGCAGGCCGCCCTGGTCCTTGCCGACCGGCGTGCCCGCCTCGTCGAGGATGTCGACCGAGATGCCCGGCAGCGGCACCTGCGCGCTCCCCGGCTTGAGCGTCGTGACGCCCGGGAGCGCCGAGATCATGATCGCGCCGGTCTCCGTCTGCCACCAGGTGTCGACGATCGGCGTGCTGTCGCCGCCGATGACCTCGCGGTACCACATCCACGCCTCGGGGTTGATGGGCTCTCCCACCGAGCCGAGCACGCGCAGGCTCGAGAGATCGAACTGCTGCGGGTGCTGGCGTCCGATCTTCATGAACGAGCGGATGGCCGTGGGCGCCGTGTAGAAGATCGACACCTTGTACTTCTCGATCAGCTCCCACCAGCGGCCCGGGTGCGGCGTCTCCGGCGTGCCCTCGTAGAGGACCTGCGTCGCGCCGTTGGCGAGCGGGCCGTAGACGACGTAGGTGTGGCCGGTGATCCAGCCGACGTCGGCGCTGCACCAGTAGACGTCGGACTCGGGGTGCAGGTCGAACACGTTCTTGTGCGTGAACGCCGCCTGCGTGAGGTAGCCGCCGGAGGTGTGCAGGATGCCCTTGGGCTTGCCCGTGGTGCCCGACGTGTAGAGGATGAACAGCGGTTGCTCGGCGGGGAACGCCTTCGCGGTGTGGTCGGCGTCCACGAGCGCGATCTCGTCGTGCCACCACAGGTCGCGGCCCTCGGTCCAGGCCACCTCGTTCTCGCCGCGCTTGACGACGAGCACGTGCTCGACCGTGCTCGCCTCGCCGGTGAGCGCCGCATCCACGGCGTCCTTGAGCGGGAAGACGCGGCCCTTGCGCCAGCCGCCGTCGGCCGTGATGACGAGCTTCGCCTCGGCGTCGTCGATGCGCGAACGCAGGCTCTCGGCGCTGAAGCCGCCGAAGACGACGGAGTGGATGGCGCCGAGGCGCGCCACCGCGAGCATCGCGATGACGGCCTCCGGGATCATCGGCAGGTAGATCGCGACGCGGTCGCCGGCGCGGATGCCGAGGCTGGTGAGCAGGTTGGCCGCCTTCTTGACCTCAGCCGTGAGCTCGGCATAGGTGAGCGTGCGGGTGTCTCCGGGCTCACCCTCCCAATGGATCGCGACCCGGTCGCCGTTGCCCGCCAGGACGTGCCGGTCGAGGCAGTTGTAGGCCACGTTGAGCTCTCCGTCGTCGAACCACTTCGCGAAGGGAGGCTCGCTCCAGTCGAGCGTGCGCGTGAACGGCGTGTGCCAGTGGAGCAGGTCGCGCGACTGGTCCGCCCAGAAACCCAGGCGGTCGGCGGCGGCGCGCTCGTACAGCTCGGCGTTCGCGACAGCGTTCGCGACGAAGTCGTCGCTCGGCGGGAACCGGCGTGCCTCGTGGAGCAGGTTGTCGATTGTGTTGCTCATGGGGAGTCTTTTCGCTCCTTTGCGATGCGGTCGATACGGGTCGTGGCGCGACAATGCCTGACTCTACAACCTGCCGGGGAGGCGGCCCCAGGAGACTTGCGTTTGCATCGAATCTGCGTAAACTGGTCCCCGGCCGAATGTAAATTCGTGCGTGCGGCGCAATCGATTCCCCCCAATCCTGCGCCGCAGTGGCCGCACCTGTTCCCCCCAATAGGTGCGGCCCCCCTTTTTTAACCGGCTGACGCCTGAGTTGTGCACAGCGGGGGCGCTTCTCGCGTTATCCACGGATCTCGATGCACGTGCTCATCTGAGCGGTCGCGCTTTCTAGCGTCGTCCTATGACCGATGCACCAGCGACCTCTGCCCCCTCCGACGAGCCCGGGCTCTGGCGGACTTTCGGGCGGCTCACGCCGTACCTCCTGAGACCAGGCGTCACCGATCTGTTCGTGACGGGAACCGGTGAGCTGTGGTCGGACGGTCCTCCGCACGGGCTCCGGCGCGAGGACGGCTGGTGCGCCGACGCCGGTGAGGCCCGATCGCTCGCGATCCGCCTGATCGCCGCGGGCGGGCGTCACATCGACGAGGCGACTCCGTTCGTCGATGTCCGCCTGCGCGGGGAGTGCGCGTCCATGCCGTCCTCCCGCCGATCTCGACCGGCGGAGCCCTGCTGTCCATCCGGGTGCCACCGCGCGCTCAACCGACCCTCGACGAACTCGTCGCCGCCGGAGGGATGCGCCCACCCGACGGCGACCGGCTGCTGCGCGCGGTCCGTGCCCGGACCAACCTGCTGATCACCGGCGCGGGCGGGGCCGGGAAGACCACCCTGCTGGCCGCCCTCCTCGCGACCGCGCCGGCGCACGAGCGGATCGTCGTGATCGAGGATGTCGCGGAGCTCCGCATCCCGCACCCGCACGTGGTCGGGCTCGAGACGCGGCAGCCCAACCTGGAAGGCGCCGGCGGCGTCGACCTGCGCCGTCTGGTGCGCGAGGCGCTCCGGATGCGTCCCGACCGGCTGGTCCTCGGTGAGTGCCGTGGCGAGGAGGTGCGCGACCTGCTCGGCGCCCTCAACACCGGGCACGACGGGGGCGCGGGAACCCTGCACGCCAATTCGCTCGACGACGTCCCGGCCCGGCTGGAGGCGCTCGGCGCGCTCGCCGGTCTCGACGACCGCGCGCTCGCGCGGCAGGCGGTGAGCGCGATCGGGCTGGTGGTGCACCTCGAGCGCGACGGCCCCGTGCGGCGGGTGGGCGGGTTCGGGAGGTTGCGCGTCGCTCCGGATGGACGGCTGGCGATCGGGCGCGTGGAGCACGGGGATACGTCGTGAGCCGGCCGAAGGCGGGTGAGGCCGCCGACGGCACCGCCGCTCTGACCGAGTCGTTGGCGGTGCTGCTGGATGCGGGGCTGAGTCCGCGATCGGCGTGGGGCGCCGTGGCCTCCCAGGGCGAAGACCGGATCGCGCGCGGAGTTGTGGGCGCTCTGGCGTCGCGGACCTCCTGCGCCCAGGCGGTGCGCGAGGTGGCGACGACCGACGACCTCCGGGCCGTCGCCGCGGCCTGGCTGGTCGCGGAGCGGGCGGGCTCACCCCTCGGGCAGAGCCTGCGTGCGATCGCGGAGACGGTCCGGGACGTGGCCGAAGCGGATCGGGAGGCCGAGGTGGCGCTCAGCGGCCCGCGCGCCACTGCGCGGCTGGTGTCCTGGCTGCCCGCTGTCGGCGCCCTGCTGTCCCTCGCGCTCGGAGCGGACATCGTCGGTGCAGTGACCTCGACCGCCGGCGCCGTGGCCGTCGCGCTCGGACTGGCGCTCATGCTCGCCGGCCGATGGTGGATGCGGGCCCTGTTGCGCCGCAACCGCGCGCGGCGGGCCATTCCCGGTCTCGCCGAGGAGCTGGTCGCTGTCTCGCTCGCGGGCGGTTCGTCCGCCGCGTCGGCGCTCGAGGCCGCTCACCGAGCGGCCGGCGAGTCCGGGCTGCCGGCGCTCGACGACGGTTCGGTCCGCGGCATCCTCGACCTCGCTGCGTCGGCCGGCGCGCCCGCCGCCGAGCTCCTCACCGCGTCGGCGCGCCAGCAGCGCCGGGCGGCGCGTGCCGAGGCGCGGCAGTCCGCCGCGACGCTCGGCGTGCAGCTCATGGTGCCGCTCGGTGTCTGTGTGCTGCCGAGCTTCCTCCTGCTCGCGGTGGCGCCCCTGGTGCTGTCGCTGTTGTCGTCCACAACCGCGGGCCTTGCATGAGTTCTCCACAGATTCCAGCTTCGACCTCCGGCCGCGGAAGCCGTTGCGAAGGATGGAATCACACGACGGAAAGGAATCGACATGGAACACACGACCGCATGCTTGCGACGCTCAGGGCGGCGGATGGCGGCCCGGCTGAGGGGAGACCGCGGGGCGGCCACGGCCGAGTACGCCATCACGATCCTGGCGGCTGTCGGCTTCGCCGGCGTCCTCGTCGCGCTCCTGAAAGGCGACGAGGTCAAGGCGATCCTCTCCGACCTTGTGCACCGTGCACTGGCCGGAGGGTGACCGTGGAAGCGTCAGCGCGGAGTTCGCCGTCGCGCTTCCAGCCGTGCTGGGGTGCCTCGCGGTGTGCGTCGGCGGCATCTGCGGGGCGGCTCAGTACGGCGCACTCGCCGGAAGCGCGGCGGTCGCCGCCCGACAGGCGGGGCGGGGAGATGTCGTGGGAGGAGCCGGAGCGCCGGCCGGTGCCGATTTCGGAATCGAACGCGAAGGAGGAGTCGTATGCGTCAGGTCGACGGCGTCGGACGACGCGGCGCTGAGCCGGCTCGGGATCCGGCTGAGCGCCCGGGCGTGCGCGCTCGACGAGAGCGTTACACCGTGAGGCCCAGCTGGCGGGACGACACCGGCTCCGGCTCGGTGCTCGCGCTGGGGATGGTCTGTGCCATGGTGACGGTTGCCGGCGGGGCCCTGACCGTGGTCGGCGCGAGCGCCGCACAGGCACGCGCGGCGGCTGCGGCCGATCTCGCCGCCCTGGGCGCAGCGGATGCCGCCTCGGGGCGCGTCAGCGGGGTACCGTGCGACGCGGCTGGACGAGTGGCAGAGGCCAACGGCGCCGCGCTGTCGTCGTGCGATCAAGCGGAGACGGTCGTCAGTGTCACTGCGACGACCCCGTACCTGGTGTGGCGCGCCACGGCATCCGCGCGCGCCGGACCGCCGGACGCGCGGTGACCGCGGCGGGCGGGTCAGTCGAAGACGGTCTCCAGATAGCGGTACGAGACCGCGGTCGGCTGGCGGCCGTGGCCGTCGTCAGACGCGTACTCCAGCTCGGTGCCGGAGGCGCGGACGTAGAGGTAGTGCTTCGAGCCGGCAGGCGCCGAGATCTCCAGACGGGGGCGGGCATCTCCGGAGTCCAGGAAGCCGGTCGAGATGGTCTTGCCCTCGAGGGGGCCATCGATCAGTTTGGCGGTGTACGTCATTGTCGTTGCCATGCTGACATCATCCTCCCCGGACCGGGCGTCGGAAAGGGGTCCGGGCGTCTCCGGGCGGCCGCCCGTCGGTGAAGGAAGAACTGCGCCCACGGCGAACGACGTGGGCTCGATTAGGCGGATGAGCGGCGAAGGTGTGTATGGTTTGCCTGTCGGACGACGGATCACGCTTGACGCGGACCGACGCCGCCGGGGGAGCGCGCCACACCCGTCCAGTCGTGGACGTCGCCGTCAGCTGTGGACGACACAGCGAGTGCATATATAAGAGGAGTCACGTGCCCGACACGAAGAAGCTCGTCATCGTCGAGTCGCCGAACAAGGTGAAGTCCATCGCCCAGTACCTGGGCGACGGCTACGAGGTCATGGCCTCGGTCGGGCACATCCGCGACCTCATCGAGCCGAAGAACCTGCCCCCGGAGCTCAAGAAGGGCTCGCTCGGCAAGTTCTCCGTCGACGTCGAGAACGAGTTCGAGCCCTACTACGTCGTCTCCGATCAGAAGAAGAAGACGGTCGCCGACCTCAAGCGCGCCCTCAAGAACGCCGACGAGCTCCTCCTCGCGACGGATGAGGACCGCGAAGGAGAGGCGATCGCCTGGCACCTGGTCGAGGTGCTGAAGCCCAAGGTGCCTGTCAAGCGGATGGTGTTCCACGAGATCACCCGCGAGGCCATCGAGAAGGCCCGCGACAACACCCGCGAGATCGACACCGCGCTCGTCGACGCCCAGGAGACGCGCCGCATCCTCGACCGCCTCTACGGCTACGAGGTGTCGCCGGTGCTCTGGCGCAAGGTCGGTCCCGGCCTCTCCGCCGGGCGCGTGCAGTCCGCCGCCACCCGGCTGGTGGTCGACCGGGAGCGCGAGCGCCTCGCGTTCGTCCCGGCCTCCTACTGGGGGCTCACCGCTCGCCTCGCGCCCGAGGACGCCAACGCCTTCGAGGCCCGGCTGGCCCGGCTCGACGGCACCCGCGTGGCCACCGGACGCGACTTCGACGACCACGGACGTCTGACCTCCGACGCCCGGACCCTCGACGAGGCCGCGGCGACGACGCTCGCCGAGGCGGTCCGCGCCCCCAGCACGGTCGTCGCCGTGTCCAAGGTCGACTCCAAGCCGTACTCGCGGCGCCCCGCGGCGCCGTTCACCACCTCGACGTTGCAGCAGGAGGCGGCGCGCAAGCTCCGCTTCTCCGCGCGGCAGACGATGAGCGTCGCGCAGTCGCTGTACGAGAACGGCTACATCACCTATATGCGAACCGACTCCGCGTCGCTGTCGCAGCAGGCGACGAACGCAGCGCGTGCGCAGGCCGCCAAGCTCTACGGTCCCGAGACGGTGCCGGACAAGCCCCGCACCTATGCGTCGAAGAGCAAGAACGCCCAGGAGGCGCACGAGGCGATCCGGCCGTCCGGCGAGACGTTCCGCACGCCGGCCGAACTCGAGCGATCGCTCCGTGGGCCGGAGCTGCGGCTCTACGACCTCATCTGGAAGCGGACCGTCGCCTCGCAGATGGCCGACGCCAAGGGGCAGACCGCATCCGTCACCGTCGAGGCGCGGATCACCGAGGGACCGCTCGACGGCACAGTCGCCGAGTTCACCGCGAGCGGCACGGTCATCACGTTCCGCGGCTTCCTCAACGCGTACGAGGAAGGCAAGGACGAGGAGCGCAACGCGTCCGAGTCCGCCGAGGCCAAGCTGCCGCCGCTCTCCGAGAAGCAGCCCCTGAGCGTGCAGGACGTCGCGGCCGACGGGCACGAGACCACCCCGCCGCCTCGCTACACCGAGGCCAGCCTGGTGAAGTCGCTCGAGGAGCTGGGGATCGGCCGTCCGTCGACATTCGCGAGCATCATCTCGACCATCATCGACCGCGGCTACGTCACGCAGCGGGGTCAGGCGCTGGTCCCGAGCTGGGTGGCGTTCTCGGTCGTCCGGCTGCTGGAGGACTACTTCGGCGACCTGGTGCAGTACGACTTCACCGCCGAGATGGAGGACGACCTCGACCGCATCGCCGACGGCGAGGCCGAGCGCGTCGACTGGCTGAACAGCTTCTACTTCGGCAGCGGCAAGCACAAGGGGCTCCGTCGCGTCATCGACAACCTCGGTGAGATCGACGCCCGCAGCATCAACTCGATCACCATCGACGACGGGGTGACGCTCCGCATCGGCAAGTACGGGCCGTACCTCGAGGTCGCCGAGCCCGACGCTGCTCCGGACGCGACCCCGCGGCGGGTCAACATCCCGCCGGAGCTGGCGCCCGACGAGCTCACGCCCGCGAAGGCGCGCGAGCTGATCGACGCGCCGGTGCAGACCGACCGCGTCCTCGGGACCAACCCCGAGAACGGCAAGCTGGTCCTCGCCAAGGACGGGCGATTCGGTCCGTACGTGACCGAGGCCGATCCCGAGGACGAAGGTACCGTCGACTCCGCGACGGGCGAGGTGAGCGAGCCGGCCAAGAAGCCGAAGAAGTCCGCCGAGAAGCCGCGCACCGCGTCGCTGTTCAAGTCCATGGATCTCGCGACCCTCGACCTCGACACGGCACTCAAGCTGCTCGGTCTTCCGCGCGTCGTGGGCGCCGACCCCGAGAGCGGGGACGAGATCCAGGCGCAGAACGGCCGTTACGGGCCCTACCTGAAGAAGGGCACGGACACGCGGTCGCTGCCGAGCGAGGACGACATCTTCGATGTCGACCTGGCAGGCGCGCTCGAGCTGTTCGCTCAGCCGAAGTACGGCAACCGCCGGGCGTCCAGCGCGCTCAAGGAGTTCGACGCCGACCCGGTCAGCGGCAAGCCGATCCGGATCAAGGACGGCCGCTTCGGAGCCTACGTGACGGACGGCGAGACCAACGCGACGATCCCGCGCGGCGAGACGGTGGACGAGGTCGACTTCGATCGGGCGGTCCAGCTGCTCGCCGACAAGCGCGCCAAGGGCCCGGCCAAGAAGCCGGCCCGGAAGACGGCCGCCAAGACGACTACAGCGAAGGCGAGCACGGCCAAGGCGAAGACGGCGACGAAGACGACCGTGGCCAAGACCACCGCGGCCAAGAAGCCGGCGGCCGCGAAGTCGGCGACGACCCGATCGGCGGCCGCGAAGAAGTCCGCCGAGTGACCGGCGGCCTCTTCATCACCCTCGAGGGCGGGGACGGCACGGGCAAGTCGACCCAGGCCGCCCTGCTCGAGGAGTGGCTCACGGGCCTCGGGCGGACCGTCGTGCGCACCCGCGAGCCGGGAGGCACCGACGCGGGCGTCGAGATCCGCGAGATCGTCCTGCACCACCGCGGCGACATCGCTCCGCGCGCCGAAGCGCTGCTCTACGCGGCCGACCGAGCGCACCACGTCGCCACCGTCGTCCGCCCGGCGCTCGCGCGCGGCGAGGTCGTCCTGCAGGACCGCTACCTCGACTCGTCCGTCGCGTACCAGGGTGCCGGTCGGGTGCTGGATGCCGACCAGATCCGCGAGCTCTCGCTCTGGGCGGCTGAGGGTCTGCTGCCGGATCTCACCATCCTGCTCGACCTCGACGAGGACGCCGCCCGCGCCCGACTCGACGCCTCGCGCACGCGTTACGACCGGCTCGAGGCGGAGCGGTCCGACTTCCACGCACGGGTCCGCGCGGCCTACCTCCGCCTCGCCGAGGCCGAGCCCGAGCGGTTCCTGGTCGTCGACGCCGGCCGTCCAGTGGACGAGATCGCCGCCGACATCCGCGACCGTCTCGCGGGCCGGGTCTGACTTATCCACCGAAGGCCAACGCGGGCACGAGGTGTCCGCGGTGCCAGCTAGCCTGGAGAGCATGACGGTCTGGGACGAGCTCACGGGGCAGGACGACGCGATCGCGATCGTCCGCGCCGCCGCAGAGGGCTCGGAGACCGCTGCGAACGGCGCGAGCACCTCGCGCAGCATGACGCACTCGTGGCTGATCACCGGGCCGCCCGGCTCTGGGCGCTCCAACCTCGCCTACGCCTTCGCCACGGCGCTGCTCAGCCCGGGGACACCCGAGGGCGACCTCGCCACTCGCCGCCAGGTCGAGGCGCGCACACACCCTGATCTCGCGGTCCTCAGCACGGAGCGCGTCATCATCTCCATCGACGAGGTCCGCTCGCTGGTCGCGAGCTCGCAGTTCTCACCCTCGGTCGGCCGCTACCGCGTCATGGTCATCGAAGACGCCGACCGGATGACGGAACGCACCTCCAACGTCCTGCTCAAGGCGCTGGAGGAACCGCCGGAGCGAACGGTGTGGATCCTGTGCGCGCCGAGCGATGCAGACCTGCTGCCCACGATCCGGTCCCGCGTCCGGACCGTCCGCCTTCGGGTCCCGAGCGTGGCTGACGTCGCGGAGCTCATCCAGCGCCGCGACGGCGTCGACGCCGACACCGCGGAACGCGCCGCCCGGCACGCGCAGAGTCACATCGGCATGGCGCACCGCCTGGCAACCCACGAGGAGGCACGCCGCCGCCGGGAGCAGACGCTGGAGCTGGCGCTGGGCATCCGGTCGGTGTCCGACGCGGTGCTCGCGGCCGCCACGCTGCTCGAGATCGCCGGGGCCGACGCGAAGGCGATCACCGAGGAGCGGGATGCGGAGGAGCGGGAGCACGCGCTCCGCTCGCTCGGCATCGAGCCGGGTGGAACCATTCCGCCCGCTCTGCGCGGACAGCTGCGCCAGCTCGAGGAGGACCAGAAGCGGCGCGCGACGCGCAGCCTTCGCGACGGCATCGACCGCATCCTCGTCGACCTCCTCTCCCTGTACCGCGATGTGATGATGCTGCAGCTCGGCAGCGACAGCGAGCTCGTCAACCGCGAGCTGCGGCGCGAGCTCGACGCTCTCAGCACCCACACGACTCCGGCCACTACGCTCGCCGCGATGGACGCCGTCACCACGGCGCGTGAGCGCATCGACGGCAACGTCGCCCCGGCCTTGGCGCTCGAGGCCATGCTGACCACGATCCTGCGCGGAGCGAACGCGCGGAAAGGGACCGACCTGTGACCTCCCGGAGCGCCGCCCGCACCGCCGTGATCGCCATCGCCGCCGTCCTTGCACTGACGTTGACGGGATGCGTCACCTGGTTCCTGCCGTCGAAGGCGTCGACGAGCTCCACCCCGGCACCGGAGAAGGTCTCCGCGGCGCTCGCGCCGTTCTACGACCAGATCCTGACCTGGAAGTCGTGCGACGGCGGAAAGCAGTGCGCGATGGCGAAGGCGCCGCTCGACTGGAAGGACCCCGGCAAGGGGCAGATCGAGCTCGCGCTCATCCGCCAGCCGGCGAAGGGCACCAAGCAGGGGTCGCTGCTGACCAACCCCGGAGGTCCTGGCGCGTCCGGATTCGACTTCGTCAAGGACTCGGTCGACTTCGTCGCCGACGCCACCCTGCAGGACCACTTCGACATCGTCGGGTTCGACCCGCGCGGGGTCGGCCGCTCGACCGCGGTGAAGTGCTACGACGCGAAGCAGATGGACCAGTACCTCTACGGCATCACGCCGGGTGAGCGCGGGTCCGACCAGTGGATCGCCGAGAACACCACGGTGGCGAAGGACTTCGGAACGGCCTGCCAGAAGAACACCGGCGCGCCGCTCCCCGAAGTCGACACCGTCAGCGCTGCACGCGACCTCGACCTCTTGCGCGCGACCCTCGGCGACAAGAAGCTCAACTACCTCGGCTACTCCTACGGCACCTACCTGGGCGCGGTGTACGCGGGTCTCTACCCGGGAAAGACCGGCCGGCTCGTCCTCGACGGCGCGCTCGACCCGGCGGCCAGCAACTTCGAGGTCACCCAGGTGCAGGCGAAGGGCTTCGAGAGCGCGCTGCGCGCCTATCTCAAGAGCTGCCTGACGCAGAAGGACTGCCCGTTCGACGGCACGGTCGACGACGCCATGAACACGATCGCGCAGCTGCTCGCGTCGGTCGACAAGAGTCCGATCCGCAACTCCGACGGCCGCGAGCTCGGCGCGAACACCCTGGTCACCGCGATCATCACGCCGCTCTACGATGCGACCGCGTGGTCGTACCTCGACAAGCTGTTCGAGTCGGTCATGCAGGGGAGCGCCTCGGTCGCGTTCACGCTCGCCGACACGTACAACGACCGCAATGCCGACGGCACCTACTCCGACAACTCGACGGAGGCCTTCGTCGCGATCAACTGCCTCGACTACAGCTACGACGCCGACCCGGCGACCATGCGGGCACAGGCGGCTCAACTCGCGAAGGCCGCGCCGGTCATCGGCCCGTACATGGCGTACGGCGACATCGGCTGCGCGAACTGGCCGTACAAGACCAGCGTGCAGCGCGGACCGATCTCCGCGGACGGCTCGGCGCCCATCCTCGTCGTCGGCACGACCAACGACCCGGCGACCCCCTACGTGTGGGCGAAGAACCTTGCGTCCGAGCTGCAGAACGGCCACCTTCTGACCTATAAGGGCGAGGGACACACCGCCTACAACAAGTCGAACTCGTGCGTGAACGGCGCTGTCGACGACTATCTCGTCCACGGGACGGTCCCGGCCGACGGCACCACCTGCTGACGAGTGGTGCAATTTTGCAGACAATGAAATAATCGGTTCCGTGTCTTCTCCGGCCACCGAATCCACACTCAACGAGTTGGGCCTCCGCGAGCGCAAGCGCATCGCCACCAAGCGCGCGATCCAGCTCGCCGCGGTCGAGCTCGCGAGCGAGCGCGGCTTCGATCGCGTCACCATCGACGAGATCAGCCACGTCGCCAACGTGTCGCCGCGGACGTTCTTCAACTACTTCCCGTCGAAGGAATCCGCGATCATCGGCGAGCTCCCCGAACTGCCGGACGAGCAGAGCATCGACCGCTTCGTGACCGCTGGGCCGGAGGAGCCGATCCTCGACGGGATCAGCACGCTGCTGGTCGCCGCCATCGACCTCGGGGACACGAGCGGGGACACGCGCGGCGAGACCGGCGCGGAGCCGGACGGCGCCGACCCCGCGAGCATGCAGCGCCTGCATACGATGCGGCGCGCGCTGCTGAAGGACAACCCCGAGCTCTTCGCCCTGCGCATGGCCAGCATGCACAAGTTCGAGGACGCGCTCAGCGGCATCGTGCAGCGCCGGCTGGCCCATGACGATCCCGAGCTCGTGGACGACCCCGAGACGCTGCACCAGCGCGCACGCCTCGTCACCTACGTCGCCTTCGCGGGAATGCGGCACGCCTGGTCGTGCTGGGCCGATCACGGCGGCGTCGAGCCGCTGTCCGACCGGCTGCGCAGCTCCTTCCAGCAGCTCTCCGCGCTCGGCACGCAGGTTCGCTGAGACCGGACCCCAGCTGGTCGTCACCAGGCCGCCGGATCGGGTAAGCTATCTGACTGTGCGTCGAGCGGAAGCCCGGCCCACGCCGCCCTAGCTCAGTCGGCAGAGCATCTCACTCGTAATGAGAAGGTCAAGGGTTCGATTCCCTTGGGCGGCTCCATCAGCCCCGATCGGTCCCGATCGGGGTTTTTTCTTCGCCGTGGCCGCGAAAACGGCGTAGCCTGAGCAAAAGATGAGATTCTATCAAATCTGTTGAGGCTGCTATGGACCCGAACCAGACGCCACGCCGAACCCGGAAGATCGGCACCATCGCGGCCGCGCTCAGCGCGCTGCTGCTCGTCGCGGGGGGCTTGGCCGCCGCGACCCCCGCCGGGGCGGACACGATGCCCCCCGACCCGACCAATCCCGCTTCGCCGCCGACCGTCGGCGCGTCCGCGCTGCCGACGGTGCAGATCGACGGTGTGGCGTGGGCGCAGAAGGTCGTGGGCAATACCGTCTGGGTGGCGGGCAAGTTCACCACGGCACGTCCTTCGGGGTCTCCCGCGGGATCGAATACGACGCCGCGCAACAACCTCCTCGCGTACGACATCACCACTGGCGCGCTGCTGACCTCGGTCAACATCCCCCTCAATGCTCAGGCGCTGGCCGTCGCGGCCTCCCCGGACGGTTCGCGCGTCTACGTCGGCGGCGACTTCACCACCGCGGGCGGCGGCAACTACTACCGGATCGTCGCGGTCAGCACCGCCACCGGCCAGATCATCAGCTCCTTCCGCCCGATCATGCAGAGTCAAGTGCGCGCGCTCGCCGCCACCAACACGGCCGTCTACACCGGGGGGACGTTCACCAGCGTGAACGGGACGGCCCGCGGCTACATCGCGAAGATCGACGCGTCGAACGGCGCGCTCATCAGCTCCTGGAACGCCTCCGCCGACGCGACGGTGTGGGCCATGGCGGTCAGCCCGGACGGGAGCCGGGTCTACGCCGGCGGCGCCTTCAAGAACGTGAACGGCGCGTCCCACTACGGGCTCGCCATGCTCGACGGATCGACGGGAGCGGCGCTGCCGTTCCCCGCGAACTCCATCGTCCGCGACGCCGGCAACAACGCGGCGATCATGTCACTGGTCGCCACCTCCGACCGAGTGTACGGCTCCGGATACGTCTTCGGACCGGGCGGCAACCTCGAGGGCAGCTTCTCCGCGGACGCGGTCACGGGCGCCCTCATCTGGATCGAGGACTGCCACGGCGACACCTACTCGGTCGCGGCGATCGGGAGCGTGCTCTACGCGACCGGCCACCCGCACTTCTGCGGGAACGTCGGAGGCTTCCCGGAGACCAATCCACGCTCGTACCACCACACGCTGGCCTTCTCGAAGGCGAGGACCGGGACGCTGACGAACGACGGCAACACGTCCTATTACAACTTCCGCGGCCAGCCCGCACCGACGCTGCTCAACTGGTACCCCGACTTCACCTCCGGCACCTTCACCGGACAGGGGCAGGCGACCTGGACGATCGCCGGCGACACCCGGTACGTGGTCGTCGGCGGCGAGTTCCCGACGGTCAACGGCGTCGCCCAGTACGGTCTGACCCGCTTCGCAACGGACGCCGTCCAGCGCAGCACGATGGGGCCGAACAACAACACCGCGCTGACCCCGAGCCCGACGTCGACGGTCGCCGGGCAGGCGAAGGTGTCGTGGACGTCGACCTACGATCTCGACAACGTCAATCTGACCTACGCGCTCGCGAGGGACGGCGACACCGCGCATCCGATCTCCACCGTCAGCAAGTCGACCGTGTTCTGGAACCGGCCGGGAATGAGCTTCACCGACACGGGTCTGGTCCCCGGGAGCAGGCACACCTACACGCTCACGGTGACGGACCCGGACGGCAACCAGATCTCCCGGACCGGCCCGAGCGTGACGATCCTGGGCAGCGGGCCGAACCAGCCCCCGACCGCCTCGTTCACCGCGGGGACCAATGGGCTGACGGTAGCCGTGGACGGCACGGCCTCCTCCGATCCGGACGGGTCGATCGCGTCGTACGCGTGGACGTTCGGTGACGGCGGGACGGCGAGCGGAGCGACGGCCGGACACGCCTACGCGGCCGCCGGGACCTACACGGTGACGCTGAAGGTGACCGACAACCAGGGCGCGACGGCCTCGACGTCGAAGCAGGTGACGGTCTCGTCGACGTCGGGCACCACCCTCGCCAAGGACACGTTCCAGAGGACCGTGTCGAGCGGGTGGGGGACGGCGGACACCGGCGGCAGCTGGACGGGGTCCGGCTCGGGCGCGTCGTACAACGTCGGATCCGGGTTCGGGCAGATGATCGATCCTGCAGGGGCGTCCAAGACGCAGACCCTCGGCTCGGTCTCGACCTCGCGCAGCGATTCGACGGTGACCTTCACCACCGACGTCGCCCCGACCGGCGGAGGGGTCTACGTGTCGACGATCGGCCGTCAGGTGGGCTCCGCCTCCTACGAAGGCCGGGCGTGGATCAACTCGGCGGGAGCGGTCCAGGTGCAGCTGCTGCAGAGCGGCACGACGGTGAAGTCCGCGGCGATCGGCGGCGTCACCTTCAGCCCGGGACAGCAGCTGACTCTCCGTATGCAGGTGGTCGGCACGTCGCCCACCACGCTTCAGGCGAAGGTGTGGCCGGCGACCCAGGCCGAGCCCGCGGCCTGGCAGGTGAGCGTCACCGACTCCACAGCGGGCCTCCAGTCCGCCGGCCTCGTGGGCCTGCGCGCGTACCTCTCGGCGACGGCGACGGCGACGCCGATCACCGTCCGTTTCGACAACTACCTGGTCTCCGCCGTGCCGTGAGCCCCCGGCGCCGGGCGGATGGTCGTGACCAGGATGAAGTAGAGCGGCACCAGGAGGAAGATCAGCAGCGAGACCAGCGGCGCGAACGGTGAGACCGCCGCCGCGACCAGCGACGGGACTGCCGCGAGCGCCGCCTGGTAGCCCGTGACGCGCATCCATCGCGCGTCGTCGGGATGCAGCAGCCACTCCGGATGACGGGAGAGCGAGAAGCCGATACCGGCCCAGGCGATGCTGACCAGCACCGAGGTGATCGTGTAGACGGCGATGGCGGCGACCTCGTCGGAGCGCGAGCCGTCCCGGATGGCCGCGGCGATGAGCGAGGTCGGCCACGGCACCAGCGAGACGCCGAGCAGGAGCAGCAGGTTGAACAGCAGGACCGCCGGCCCGACGCGTGCGATGTGCTGGAACACCGAGTGGTGGTGCAGCCAGATGCTGGCGATCGTCAGGAACGCCGCGAGGTAGGCGAGATAGCTCGTCCAGTCGGCGAGCAGGGTCTCGGCGAAGCGGCCGGGGGAGGGGACGCCGAGGTCGAGCACGAGCAGGGTGATCGCGATGGCGAACACGCCGTCGCTGAACGCCTCGATGCGGCCGGTCTCCTTCTTCATCGTGCCTCCCTCCTGCACCCTACGGCCTGGCGCGGGCGGCGCGGCGGTGGTTGGCTGCGGGCATGGCGGATGAGTTGAAGCGCGGCGACCACGTCGAGTGGTCCTCCCACGGGGTGGATGTGCCGGGCGAGGTCGAGAAGAAGATCACCGAGGACACCGAGGCGGCCGGCCGCACGGTGAAGGCGTCGAAGGACGATCCGCAGTACCTCGTGAAGAGCGACAAGAGCGGCAAGGAGGCCGTCCACAAGCCGGAGGCGCTGCACAAGAAGAGGAAATGACGAACGGCCCGCGGTTCCCCCGATCCGCGGGCCGTTCGCCGTCCCCCTGTTTCCCCCTGTTTCCCCCCGGTTTGTGTCAGCCGATCGACTCGATGTGGTTGCCCGACTGGCTGACGAGGTAGCCGCCGTCGAACGACCAGCTCTCCCAGTCGTGGCGCTCGCGCGTCCAGATCCGCTCGCCTGTCGCCAAGTCGTGGGCCGATCCCGGATCGGCCTCGCCCTTGTACCCGCCGTACCACGTGGTCTGGCCGAAGATGACGAGATACGGATCCCACGGAATGGCCGGGGAATTCACCAGCTCACCGCTGCCGTGGGTGAGCGCGCAGTCGGCGTGGGTGGACCGGAAGAGGAAGACATCCCGCTGGAGGTCGAGGATAGGGGCGAACGGTTGGTGGCCGTCCGCCACACATATCGGGGTCGGGATCGACCACCGGACGGTGCCGGTCAGCTGATCGATGAGGGTGAGGGTCTTCGTATCGGCGACGAAGAGTTCACCCGTGTCGGTGTCCTCTGATCCGAATACGACCGATGGCACCGTTCCGGGCGTCACGGCCGGGAACACCATCATCGAGGAGGACACCTCCCGCGACCACAGCTTCGTCCCGTCGCCGTCGTAGGCCGTGATCGCGTTCGGTGAGCCGTTCTGGCCGTACGTCCTCGCCAGCAGGACCTGACTCAGCTTCTGGATTTCGATGGCGTCGAGCGGTGTCGTGGTGCCGGTCTCCAAATCCAGCATGCGATCCACCGCACGGGGACCGCGTGTCTGCACATGCTGACCGTTCTCGAGCGACATCGCGGTTCCACCCGGCAGCTGGTAGCCGAGGTTGGCCTCGCTCACATCCAGGGTCTGAGTCCAGCGGGGATGCGCGAGGTCTCTCGGATCCGCCCGCGTGATGACGTCGCCGCCGATCGAGCGACCATCGGCGTCACGCCGATGTTCGATCAGGACGACATCCCCCGAGTCGTCCCCTAGCGCTCGCATGTCGCGGTTCGCTTCGAAGTCCGTCCAGCCGGGCCGGTCGAAGGTGGCGATCGTCGCGCCGGTCGCGAGATCGAGCACATCGTGCGGCCCATCGTCGGGCTGGCCGGTGAGGAACACCGCTCGTCCCGTCGTCCCCAGCACCTGGAAGGTGGTGCCGAAGTCGACCGTGTCCGAGGCGTACTTCCATTCCCGCTGCCACAGCACCGTCCCGTCGGAGGTGTCGACGAGGGTGACGCCGAAGTCCTCACCGAGGTGGTTGATGCAGTCAGAGCCCTCGTACTCCTTGGGCCGGAGGCCGGAGACGTAGACGACGCGGCCTTCGCTCAGCGTGTATCCGGTGGTTCCGGTGCAGTCCGAGTCGCCGGGCAGGTCGAGGGACCAGCGTGTCGTCGGCCGGAGGCTGCTCACGTCGTGGGGCAGCACCGGCGCCGTCTGGACGATCGGTCGCTGTGTGGGCGTCGGCGTCGGGGTGGGTGTCGGCGTCGGCGTGACCGTCTGCGTCGGCGTCGGCGCGGGCGCGGGCGGCGTGTCGCCCCCGCCGAGGTGGATGACCCCCGACAGCGCGAGCGCGGCCGTCCCGCCGGCGAGCACGATCGCGACGCCCGAGAGGATGCTGGTGAGCAGGATCTGGAGGCGCTTGCGGCGGCGCGGCTCGTCGGCGACGGTGTCGATCAGCAGCTGCCGGATGGCGGCGCTGCGCTCGGGGGTGAAGTCCGTGGTGCTCATCGTGCACCTCCTTCGAGGATCGTGGTGTCGGTACCGGGTTCGCCCGCCAGCGGCGACGCGAGCGTTGCGAGGCGGGTGCGGGCCCGGGACAGGCGGGATTTGACGGTCCCCTCCGGCACCCCGAGCGCCTCCGCGGCCTGTGCGGTGGTGAGCTCTTCGAGCACGCAGAGGGTGATGACGTCCTGGTCGCGCTTGCTGAGCTTCGCGAACGCCTCCCGTACCTGGCGGTCCCGCCCGGCGCCGTCGAGGGACTCGTCCACGTCGGGTGCGTGGTCCTCTTGCGGCGCCGGGCGGGGAGCTTGGCGAGCGCGCTGCGGTAGCGGCGGAGGCCGCGCGCGTGGTTGCGTGCGACGTAGTTGGTGGTGACGAGCAGCCAGCCGACGATGGATCCGTCGACCAGCCGCACCGACTCGCGCTTGCGCCACGCCTCCAGGAAGACGGCGGCGGTCACGTCCTCGGCGTCGTGCGGCTGGCGCGTCAACCGCAGCGCGTGACCGAAGACGCGGTCGCGGTGACGGTCGAACAGCGACGCGAAAGCGGGGCCGTCCCCGCCGCGTGCCGCCGACCAGGCCGCGGCCTCGTCGAACTCTTCCGTGCTCATACCCTCTACTGTCCGGACGGGCCCGGATGGTTCCAGATCCGGCGCAAAGCGAAATAGCAGCATTCAGAAAGCCCAGGTAGCATACCCGGATGCACGAATCGGAGCCCCCCACCACCACGGGTTCGGGACGCCGAGCCGCCGCGCGACCCGCCGGTGCCGCCGGCGTCGCCGCCGGTGCGATGGCCGCGATCCGCAAGCACCCCAAGACCTGGATGGCCGCCGGAGCGGCCGTCGCGTTCCTCCTCCTCGGCACGGGCAGCGTCGCGCTGGGCGCCACCGTCGGTGCCCCCGCGGCCGCGGCCGGTGCTCCGGAGACGGCGACCGCGAAGCCCACGCCGACCCGCTCGGCCACGCCGACGCCCACCCCGACCGTGGACCCCGCTCGTCCCGTCCCCGCCAACCAGGCGGCGGCGACGCGCATCCGCACCTGCTCGGTCGGCGGGCTGGCCGCGGACGGGCGTCTCGGCACGCTTGAGGCGCAGGTCGTCAACGCCAAGACCGGCCAGACCCTGTTCGACCGCAACGGCGTCAAGCCCGCGCCCACGGCGTCCGTGCTGAAGACGCTGACATCGGCGGCCGCCCTCGCCACCCTCGGCCCCGACTACCGCGTCTCGACCACGGTGGTCGCAGGCAGCACGCCGGGCCAGGTCGTCATCGTCGGCGGCGGGGATGTGACGCTCTCGCGTCTCCCGGACGGCCAGGCGTCGTTCTACACCGGAGCACCGAAGATCCAGGACCTCGCCAATCAGGTGAAGCAGGCCATGGGCGGCCAGCCGATCACCTCGATCGTCGTGGACGCGTCCCTCTTCGGCGCGCCGTTCTGGCAGCCGAGCTGGGACGAGCGCGAGGAGCGTGTCGTCGAGGGCTCGACCCCGTACATGACGTCGCTGATGGTCGACGGCGACCGGGACGACCCGACCGCGGTGGAGTCTCCGCGCAGCACGGACCCGGTGTCGCGCGCCGTGCAGTACTTCCAGCAGTACCTCGGCACGAGCGTCGGCGTCAGCCAGGGCGTCGCTCCGGCCGGCGCCCGTCAGCTCGGCGTGGTGCAGTCGCAGCCGGTGACCACGCTGATCGACCAGGCCATGCGCGTCTCCGACAACACGATCATGGAGGAGCTCGCCCGTCTGGTCGCCATCAAGAACGGCGCGGGCAACACCTTCGACGCCCTCAACGCGGGGGTGCTCGCCGGGCTCAAAGGCTACGGGATCGACACCTCGGGCATCCACATCGCCGACGGTTCCGGACTGAGCAACGACAACGCGGTGCCGCCGTCGTACCTCACCCAGCTCTTCATCAAGGTGCTGAACCGCCAGAACGGGCTCGGCGTCGTCTACGACGGCCTCCCGGTCGCGGGGAAGTCGGGCACGCTCGGCCCGGGCTACAACCGCTTCACCGGGTCGAGCTCGGTCGCCCGCGGGTCGGTCTTCGCCAAGACCGGGTGGATCGACCACGGCTACACGCTGTCGGGGATCGTGAACGCCGCCGACGGAACACCGCTGACGTTCGCCGTGTTCGCCTTGGGGAACGTCGGCGACAACGCCAAGCAGGCGATCGACAGCCTCGTCGCCGGCTTCTACAAATGCGGAGACAATCTCTCCAACGGCTGAGCCGCGCGCGGCCGGTCACCGACCCCGGGAGGACGGATGGGCAAGGCGCTCTTCATCGTGGATGTGCAGAACGACTTCACCGAGGGCGGCGCCCTGGGCGTCGACGGGGGAGCGGCGGTGGCGCGGGGCGTGACCGACCACCTCCGCGCGCACGCCGACGAGTACGACATCATCGTCGCCAGCCGAGACTGGCACGACGGCGACAACGACAACGGCGGCCACTTCGCGGGCGACGGCGAGCCGGACTTCGTGAGCAGCTGGCCGGTCCACTGCGTCGCCGGGACGCCGGGCGCGGAGTACCACCCCGCGTTCGACACGGCCCGGGTGACCCATCACGTGCACAAGGGCCAGGGCGTGCCGGCGTACTCGCTGTTCGAGGGACGGACCGACTCGGGCGCGACCGTGCGCGAGCTGCTGGAGGAGCACGGCATCCATTCGGTGGATGTGGCCGGGATCGCGACCGACTACTGCGTGCGCGCGTCGGCGCTCGACGCCCTGGAAGACGGTCGCTCGGTGCGCGTGCTGACCTCGCTGATCGCGGGAGTCGCGCCGGCGACGTCGGAGGCCGCACTCGCCGAGCTGGCCCACGCCGGGGCCGAACTCGTCGCCTGACCGCCGCGGGCATGGACGCTCGCGGGACTTCCGGCTATCCTGATTGCTAGCTCATCTAGTAATCAGGAGGCTAAGTGTCGACCGAGACGGCGGAGACCGCCCAGAAGCGCCCTATCCGCGAGCCCGCCCGCTGGCTGCGCATCGTCGTTCCCGCCGCCCTCATCCTGATCTGGCTGACGCTCGCCGGGATCGGCGGCCCGACGTTCGGCAAGCTCTCCGGCGTCTCGAGCAACGACCAGGCGGCCTTCCTCCCGGCGAGTGCCGAGTCGACCGAGGTGCAGGACTGGCAGAAGCGGTTCACCGACTCGGGCGCCATCCCGGCGATCGTCGTCGTGGAGGCCGACCAGACGATCCCGAAGAGCGAGCTCGGCACCTCGTATGCCGACCTCGCCGCCGCGCTCGGGAAGGTGGAGGGCGTCCAGGCGCCGCCCGAGGGCGAGACGACGAGCGTCGCCGGCCCCATCCCGTCGCAAGACGGCCGGGCGGTGGAGTACATCGTGCCGGTCTCCGACTCGAACGAGGTCAAGACGGTGGTCTCCGACCTGCGGGCCGCCGCGGCGGACAACGTCCCCTCCGGAGCGAAGGTCTGGGTGACCGGCCCCGCCGGCCTCACCGCTGACCTGGTGAACGCCTTCGGCGGCATCGACGGCATCCTGCTGCTCGTCGCCGTCGCGGCGGTGTTCGTCATCCTGCTGCTGGTCTACCGCGCGCTGCTGCTGCCGTTCCTCGTGCTGTTCACGTCGGTGTTCGCGCTGTGCGCCGCCATCGTGTTCGTGTACCTGTTCGCGCTGTGGGGCTGGATCAAGCTCTCAGGGCAGAGCCAGGGCATCCTCTCGATCCTGGTGATCGGCGCTGCGACCGACTACTCCCTGCTGCTCGTCGCCCGCTACCGCGAGGCGCTGGAGCAGGAGCCGTCGCGCTGGGTGGCCATCCTGCGCGCCTGGCGGGCGTCGTTCGAGCCGATCCTCGCGAGTGGCGCGACCGTCATCCTCGCCCTGCTGTGCCTGCTGTTCTCCGACCTCAACTCGAACAAGAGCCTCGGCCCGATCGCCGCGATCGGCATCGTGTTCTCGCTCCTCTCGGCGCTGACGCTCCTTCCGGCGCTGCTGGCGGTCTTCGGGCGCGCGTCGTTCTGGCCGTTCCGCCCGGTCGTCGGGGGCCGGCCCCGAAAGCGCGCGGAGGGCGTCACGCTCACCGGGCTGGAGGGCGTCCACGGGCTGTGGCGCCGCGTCGGCGGCCTGATCGCCCGCCGCCCGCGGGTCACCTGGATCGTCTCCTTCGTGCTGCTCGCCGCGTGCGCCCTCGGCCTGACGCAGCTGAAGGCGAACGGCGTGCAGCAGACCGACGTCATCCTTTCGCAGTCCGATGCGGTCGACGGCCAGGCCATCGTGGCGAAGCACTTCGACGCCGGCTCCGGTTCGCCCGTGCTCATCGTCGCGCCCGAAGCCGACAAGGATGCCGTGCTGGCGGCGACCGAGAAGACCGACGGGATCGCATCGGCCGCGTTCTACACCGGCGGCGGGCGTCCCGGCGCGAACGCGCAGCCGGTCGTCAAGGACGGCCACGTGCTCATCCAGGCGACCCTCTCCTCCGAACCGGACTCGGCGAAGGCTGAGTCGGTCGTCAGGGACCTGCGCGGCACGCTGTCCACGGACGGCTCGGTGCTGGTCGGCGGCGTCACGGCGATCGCGCTGGACACGAACGAGACCGCACAAAGCGACCTGACGAAGATCATCCCGATCGTGCTCGCGGTGATCCTCGTGATCCTCATGCTGCTGCTGCGGTCGATCCTGGCGCCGGTGCTCCTGATCGGCAGCGTGGTGCTCTCGTACGCCGCGGCGCTCGGCGTCTCGGCGCTGGTCTTCAACGACGTCTTCCGGTTCCCGGGGGCGGATGCGTCGGTGCCGCTGTTCGGGTTCGTCTTCCTGGTGGCGCTGGGGGTGGACTACAACATCTTCCTCATGACACGGGTGCGGGAGGAGTCCCTGCACATCGGCACGCGGCCCGGCATCCTGCGCGGCCTCGGCCTGACCGGCAGCGTGATCACGTCGGCCGGGATCGTGCTGGCGGCGACCTTCGCGGCGCTCGCGGTCATCCCGATCCTGTTCCTCGTGCAGATCGCGTTCATCGTCGCGTTCGGGGTGCTGCTCGACACGGTCGTGGTGCGCTCGCTGCTCGTCCCGGCGGCGTCGTACGACATCGGGCGCGCCATCTGGTGGCCGTCGAAGCTGTGGCACGACCGGACCAACATCGAGCGCGCGAAGGTCGGCGACGCGCCCCGCTTGCCCGCCGAGGAGGCGTCGGCGAGAGTGGGAGGATGACGCACCTCCACGTCGACCGGCATCCCGGTGCCGATCCCGTCCTGCTCGTGCACGGCTTCGCCTCCAACGGCGCGCAGACCTGGGAGGCGACGGGATGGGTGCAGGCGCTCGCCGACGCCGGTCGCGGCGCGATCGTGCCCGACCTGCGCGGCCACGGCGGCAGCGACGCCCCGCACGCCCCGGAGGCGTACTCGCCCGACCTCCTCGCGCAGGATCTCGTCGCGGTGCTGGACGAACAGGACGTCGACCGCGTGGATGTGATCGGCTACTCCATGGGCAGCTGGGTGTCGCTCGCGCTGGTCGGAATGGCCCCGCAGCGCGTCCGTCGCGCCGTGGTGGGCGGCGTCGGAACCGTCGAGCAGTTCGGCCGCTGGGGCGTGTCCGCGGTGCAGGCGGCGCTGCGCGACGACGCGTCGATGCTGGACGCCTCCAATCCCCTGGCGCCGCTCCTGGCCTCCCTGCGCACGGCCCCCGGCATCGACCGCGAGGCGCTGGCGGCCTGCGCGGCGGGCATGGCGCAGCATCCGCTGCCGCTGGCGAGCACCGTGCCGACGATGCTCGTGGTCGGGGATGCGGATCCCGTGGCCGAGGGCGCGGACGAGGCGGCGCGGCTGCTCGGGGCGGAGCTGGTGACACTGCCCAAGCGCAACCACGTGACGACGCTGAGCGCGCGCGGGTTCAAGCAGGCTGCGCTGCCGTTCCTGGGAGCTTCGGTCAGACCGTCCTGAGCGCGTACCCTGCGTCGTACGATGTGCGAGGACCGAAGGAGGGCCGCATGGTCGACAGGCTCGACGCCGAGCTGATCGCTCTGCTGACGGCTGAGCCGCGGCTGGGTGTGTTCGAGGCGTCGCGTCGGCTGGGGGTCGCGCGCGGGACCGTGCAGGCCCGGCTCGATCGGTTGCAGCGCACAGGGGTGGTGCGCGACTTCGCGCCCACGGTCGACACCGGGCGGCTGGGTTTCCCCGTGACGGCGTTCGTGACGGCGGACCTGCAGGGCGAAGGCGGGCCGAGCCGGGAGCTCGTCGAGCACCTGAGCGGCATCCCCGAGGTGCTGGAAGTGCACACGATCACGGGGCCCGGCGACCTGATGATCCGCGCGGTGGCCCGCTCGAACGTCGACCTGCAGCGGGTGATCGGCCGCATCGCGAGCGCGCCGGCGATCGTGCGCACGTCGACCGTCATCGCGCTGACCACCGCCATCGACCACCGCTCGGCGCCTCTCGTTCAGGCGGCCGTGGCGAGCGACGACGCGACGAACGATACGAAACAGGAGGATGCGACGGATGGATGAGAAGGCTCTGCTGGAGCGCGTGCCCGACGGGCTGTACATCGGGGGAGAGTGGACGTCCGGCTCGGCCGGTACGTTCCCCGTGTTCGACCCCGCGACCGGCGACCGCATCAAGGAGATCGCCGACGCGTCCCCGGAGGACGGCATCCGGGCCCTGGATGCGGCGGTCGCCGCCGCGGACGACTGGGCGGCCACGCCCGCCCGTCAACGGGGGGAGATCCTCCGTCGCGCGTTCGACCTGCTGCAGGAACGGCGGGACGAGTTCGCGCTGCTGATGACGCTCGAGATGGGCAAGCCGCTCGCCGAGGCGAGCGGCGAGGTCACCTACGGCGGCGAGTTCCTGCGCTGGTTCTCGGAGGAGGCGGTGCGCATCCAGGGCCGCTACGGCGCCAACCCGGAGGGTACCGGCCGGATGATCGTGAGTCAGCATCCCGTCGGCCCCTGCTTCCTCATCACCCCGTGGAACTTCCCGCTCGCGATGGCCACCCGCAAGATCGCCCCGGCGCTCGCCGCGGGCTGCACCGTGGTCATCAAGCCGGCCGAGCTCACCCCGCTCACCACGCTCTACTTCGCGAAGCTGCTGGAGGATGCCGGTCTCCCGGGCGGCGTGCTCAACGTCGTCACCACGACCACGTCCGGCAAGGTCTCGGCGCCGATCATCGCGGACTCCCGCCTCCGCAAGCTGTCGTTCACCGGCTCGACCGAGGTCGGCCGCAAGCTGCTGCAGCAGGCGTCGGAGAACGTGCTGCGCACCTCCATGGAGCTCGGCGGCAACGCTCCGTTCGTCGTGTTCGACGACGCCGACCTCGACAAGGCCGTCGACGGCGCGATGCTCGCCAAGTTCCGCAACATCGGCGAGGCCTGCACGGCGGCCAACCGGTTCATCGTGCACGAGGACGTCGCCGACGAGTTCGCGCGGCGCGTCACCGAGCGGGTGAACGGGCTCCGCGTCGGACGTGGCACGGAGGAGGGCGTGACGATCGGTCCGCTGATCAACGAGGACGCGATCGACAAGGCCGCTTCGCTCCTGCAGGACGCGGTCACGCGCGGCGCGTCCGTCCTCACCGGCGGCGGCCGCGTCGAGGGGACGGGGACGTTCTTCGAGCCGACGGTGGTGACGGATGTGCGGCCGGGCAGCGAGATCCTGCGGCAGGAGATCTTCGGACCGGTGCTCTCGATCATCCGGTTCTCCGACGAGGACGAGGCCGTGCGGCTCGCGAACGACACCGAGTACGGGTTGGTCTCCTACGTGTTCACGAAGGACCTCGCCCGCGGTCAGCGGATGATCGAGCGGCTGGAGACGGGGATGATGGGCCTCAACGTCGGTGTCGTGTCCAATGCGGCGGCTCCGTTCGGCGGCGTGAAACAGTCGGGGCTCGGCCGCGAGGGCGGGTTCGAGGGCATCCATGAATACCTCAACACGAAGTACACGCTGACGCCGAACCCGTTCGGAGCCTGAGATGGCGCGCACCGAAGCGGTCATCGTCGACGCGATCCGCACCCCGTCGGGGCGCGGCAAGCCGGACGGCGAGCTGTCCGACATCCACCCGGCCGACCTGCTGGCCGGTGTGCTGATCGAGCTGGTGACCCGCACGGGCATCGACCCGGCGGTCGTCGACGACGTGATCGGTGGATGCGTCACCCAGTCGGGCGAGCAGGCCGGCAACATCACACGCACGGCGGTGCTGAGCGCGGGCTTCCCGGAGAGCGTGCCGGCGGTCACCATCGACCGGCAGTGCGGGTCGAGTCAGCAGGCGGCGGCGTTCGCCGCGCAGGGCGTGCTGTCCGGCGCGTACGACGTGGTCATCGCGTGCGGGGTGGAGTCCATGAGCCGTGCGCCGATGGGATCCAACGTGCAGGGCGCATCCCTCGGTGGCGAGCTGCTGAAGGCGCGCTACCCGCAGGGCCTGGTGAACCAGGGCGTCGCGGCGGAGCTGATCGCCGACCGCTGGGGCTTCAGCCGCGCGCAGCTCGACGACTACGCCGCCGAGTCGCATGGCCGCGCGGCGTGGGCGGCGGCCAACGGCGCCTTCGACGGCGAGCTCGTGGGCGTCCCGACGCCCGACTCGGGCAGCGTCGTCGCGGACGAGACCATCCGGCCGGGGACGACGGCCGAGAAGCTCGCGCAGCTGCAGCCGGTGTTCCGCACCGACCGGCTGGCGGCGCGCTTCCCCGAGCTCGAGTGGAAGATCACCCCCGGCAACTCGTCGCCGCTCACCGACGGCGCGTCAGCGACGCTGATCATGAGCGCGGACGCCGCGAAGCGGCTGGGCCTGCGGCCACGCGCCCGGTTCCACTCGTTCGCGGTCGCCGGGAGCGACCCCCTGCTCATGCTCACGGGCATCCTGCCCGCGACCCGCAAGCTCCTCGACCGCAGCGGCGTGGGGCTGGACGAGATCGACGCGTACGAGGTCAACGAGGCCTTCGCTCCCGTGCCGCTGCTGTGGCGGCAGGAGTTCGGCGCGGATCCGTCCAAGCTCAACCCGCGCGGCGGCGCCATCGCGCTCGGGCACGCGCTCGGCTCGTCCGGCACGCGGCTGCTCGCCAGCCTCCTGAACGAGGTGGAGGCGCGCGGTGGCCGCTACGGACTGCAGACCATGTGCGAGGGCGGAGGCACCGCCAACGCCACCCTCATCGAAGTGCTGCGCTGACCGGCGCTCACCACCTCCACTCACCGATTCGAAGGAGAACCATGCAGTTGGACGGATGCTCCGCCCTCGTCACCGGCGGGGCCAGCGGCCTCGGGAACGCCACCGCGCACGCGCTCGCCGAGGCGGGCGCGCACGTCGTCATCCTCGACCTCCCACGCTCGGAAGGCGAGAAGGCGGCGGTCGCGCTCGGCCCGACGGCGCGGTTCGTGCCCGCGGATGTGACCGACGAGGAGCAGGTGCAGGCGGCGGTGGACACCGCGTCCGGGCTGGCGCCGCTGCGGGTCGTCGTCAACTGCGCCGGCATCGCGACGGCGGAGAAGGTCCTCGGTCGCGAGGGGCTGATCCCGCTGGAGCATTTCGAGCGGGTGATCCGGGTGAACCTGGTCGGCACGTTCAACGTCGTGCGGCTCGCGGCGGCGGCGATCGCGCAGACGGAGCCGGTCGGGGAGGAGCGCGGCGTGATCGTCAACACCGCGTCCGTCGCGGCGTTCGACGGGCAGATCGGGCAGCCGGCCTACTCGGCGTCCAAGGGCGGGGTGGCGGCCATGACGCTGCCGCTGGCGCGCGAGTTCGCGCGCAGCCTCATCCGGGTCATGACGATCGCGCCGGGCATCTTCGAGACGCCAATGATGGCGGGGCTGCCGCAGGCGGCGCAGGATTCGCTGGCCGCGCAGGTGCCGCATCCCTCCCGCCTGGGCCACCCCGCCGAGTACGCGCAGCTGGTGCGGGCCATCGTCGAGAACCCCATGCTCAACGGCGAGACGATCCGCCTCGACGGCGCGATCCGCATGCAGCCCAAGTAACCGGCCCGCGAGCACAGGAAAAACGTCACCGATCCGCGCGGATGGCCACGTTTTTCCTGTGCTCGGCGGCTAGGCGCCGGAGTGGGCCTCGAGGAAGGCGTACACGTCCGAGTCGTCGACGCCGGGGAACGACCCCTGGGGGAGCGGCGAGAGGATGTGCGCGTGCAACCGGGCGCTCGGCCACGCCTTGCCCGCCCAGCGGCCGGACAGGTCCGTCGGCGGCCGCTTGCAGCAGGACTCGTCCGGGCACCGCGATTCGGCGCGGACCGTCGTCTCGCGGCCGCGGAACCACTTCGCCTCGTCGAACGGCACGCCGATGCTGATCGAGAACCCGCCCTCGGAGGTCGTCCCGGTCTGGGTGGCGCACCAGTACGTCCCCGCGGGGGTGTCGGTGTACTGGTACAGCTCCGTGGTGCGGTTCGTGTGCGTGAACGCGCTGCGGGCTCCCCATTTGCGGCAGACGACCTGGCCCTCGATGGAGCCCGTCACATCCGTCGGCAGCGGCAGCCCGTCGTTCTCGTACCCCTTGTACAGCGCGCCGTCGTCGCCGACCCGGAGGAAGTGCAGCGTCATGTCGAGGTGGCTGGTCGCGAGGTTCGTCAGCCGCAGCGCCGCCGCCTCGTGCGTCACCCCGAACGCGTCGCGGAAGTCCTCGACCGCGAGGTCCTTCTCCTTCTTCGCCTGGCGGAGGAACGCCACCGCGGCCTCGCGCGGCATCAGGCAGCACGCCGCGAAGTAGTTGATCTCGAGCCGCTGCCGCAGGAAGTCCGCGTACGACGCCGGCCGCGTGTGTCCGAGCAGTCGGTGGGCCATCGCCTGCAGCGCCATCGACCGGAGCCCGTGACCGCCGGGGATGGAGGCCGGCGGCAGGTAGATGCGCCCGTTCTCCAGGTCCGTGATCGACCGGGCCGACCGGGGCAGGTCGTTGACGTAGATCAGCTCGAACCCGAGTCGCTCGGCCATGACGCTCACCTCGCGGTGGGTGAGCGCGCCGCGGACATGGCCGGACGCGCGCACCTGCTGCTCGGCCAGCTCCTCGATCTCGGGCATGTAGTTGTCCTGGGCGCGCATCCGCTCGCGCAGCTCGGTGTTCGCGCGGCGAGCCTCCTCCGGGGTCGCGATGGCCTCACTGGCGCGGCGACTCAGCTCGCGGTGCAGACCGACCAGGGCGCGCAGGGTCTCGGTCGGCGTGCCCTTCGTCGGCTTGACGGCCGGAAGGCCGAGGGAGGCGTAGAGCGATCCGCGCTGCGCTCTGCCCAGCTCGATCTCGAGGGCGGCGCGCTCGTCCGGGGGTTCGGCGGAGAGGAGATCACCCGGCTGCACGCCCAGGGCAGCGGCGAGCGAGGCGAGCAGCGAGATGCGCGGTTCGCGCTTGCCGTTCTCGATCAGCGACAGCTGGCTCGCTGCGACGCCGGCCGCGGCGCCGAGGTCGTCGAGGGTCATGCCACGCCGGGTCCGGAAGTGCCGGATGCGGTGGCCGAGCGTGGCGACGTCGATGTCGCCCACATCCACAGGGGTGCTCATGGCTTCACGATAGCGAAAGAACCGCGATTCTTACAGCAGAATTCTGGGGTTAGGCGCGTGGAACATCCCGGATGCTGGATGCATCACCCCTTCTTACGACGGAAAAGGACGCCTCATGAGCATCGCCGAGCTGGACCTGACCGACACCGCGCCGACCGGCGGGCTGGACGCCGTGCGCGCCTGGGTCGACGACATCGCCGCCCTGACGCAGCCCGACGAGGTCGTCTGGTGCGACGGCTCGCTCGCGGAGGCCGACCGGCTGACCAAGCAGCTCGTCGCCGAGGGCAAGCTCATCCGCCTCAACCCGGAGTGGCGGCCGAACAGCTTCCTGGCGCGCACCGATCCCGGCGACGTGGCCCGCGTCGAGGACCGCACCTTCATCTGCTCCCGCGACGAGGCCGACGCCGGCCCGACCAACAACTGGCGCGAGCCCGAGGGGATGCGCGCCGAGCTGCGGCAGGTCTTCGCCGGGAGCATGCGCGGGCGGACGATGTACGTCGTCCCGTTCTCGATGGGACCGGTCGGCGGCCCGATCTCGCAGGTCGGCATCCAGCTCACCGACTCCGCGTACGTCGTCGTGAGCCTCGGGATGATGACCCGCGTGACCTCGACCGTCCTCGACCTCATCGATGCCGGTCAGCCGTGGGTGCCGACCGTGCACAGCGTCGGCGCGCCGCTGATCGACGATGCCGGGGTCCGCCGCGAGGACGTGGCCTGGCCGTGCAACGAGACGAAGTACATCGTCCAGTTCCCGGAGACGCGGGAGGTCTGGTCGTACGGGTCCGGCTACGGCGGCAACGCCATCCTCGCCAAGAAGTGCTTCGCGCTGCGGATCGCCTCGGCGATGGCGCGCGACGAGGGCTGGCTGGCGGAGCACATGCTGATCATCAAGGTCACCTCGCCGGAGGGGCGCGTCTTCCACTTCGCGGCCGCGTTCCCGTCCGCGTGCGGCAAGACCAACCTGGCGATGCTCGAGCCGAGCATCCCGGGCTGGACGGTCGAGACGATCGGCGACGACATCGCCTGGCTGCGTCCGGGGCCGGACGGGCGGCTGCGTGCGATCAACCCGGAGGCCGGCTTCTTCGGCGTCGCTCCGGGCACCGGGGAGAGCACGAACCGCACCGCGGTGAACACGCTGTGGGGCAACACGATCTTCACCAACGTGGCACTGCGCGACGACGGCGACGTCTGGTGGGAGGGCCTGACCGACGAGCCGCCCGCGCACCTGATCGACTGGGAGGGGAAGGACTGGACGCCCGACAGCGGTCGCCCGGCCGCGCATCCGAACTCCCGCTTCACCGTGAGCGCCGCGCAGTGCCCGTCCATCGCCGACGACTGGGACGCGTTCGACGGGGTGCCGATCGACGCGATCCTGTTCGGTGGTCGTCGTGCGACGAACGTCCCGCTCGTCGCGCAGGCGCGGGACTGGCGGCACGGTGTCTTCATCGGTGCGACCGTCTCGTCCGAGAAGACCGCCGCGGCGGAAGGCGTCGTCGGCGAGCTGCGCCGCGACCCGTTCGCCATGCTTCCGTTCTGCGGCTACAACATGGCCGACCACTGGGCCCATTGGCTGGAGATGGGGGAGGCGCTGGGGGAGAACGCGCCGAAGGTGTTCCAGGTGAACTGGTTCCGCAAGGGGGCGGATGGACGGTTCCTCTGGCCCGGGTTCAGTGAGAACGCGCGGGTGATCGAGTGGATCGCGCGCCGCGTCGAAGGCAGCGCCGGCAGCGTCGGCACGCCGATCGGCCGGCTCCCGATCGTGGAGGAGCTCGACCTCGACGGGCTGGACCTGCCGGCCGCCGACGTGGACGCGCTGTTCGAGGTGGATGCGGACAGCTGGCTCGCCGAGTGCGACCTCACCGAAGAGTTCTTCGCGCAGTTCGGCTCCCGCGTCCCCGCCGCCCTGCGCGCCGAGCTCGCGTCCCTCCGCTACCACCTCCGCGCCTAGCCCGCCCGCGAGCACAGGAAACGAGCACAGGAAAAACGTCGCCCATCCCTCGGATCGGCGACGTTTTTCCTGCGCTCGGCGGCTGGGCGGCTCAGACGAGGAGCTGGTGCTTGGCGAGGTCGCGGTAGAGGGGGGTCGTCTCGACGAGCTCGGAGTGGGTTCCGGTGCCGATCACGCGGCCGTGGTCGAGGACCACGATCTGGTCGGAGTCGACGACCGTGGACAAGCGGTGCGCGATCACCAGGAGGGTGCGGTCCTCCGCGACGGCGTCGATCGCCTCGCGCATCAGCTGCTCGTTGCGGCCGTCCAGGCTCGACGTGGACTCGTCCAGCAGCAGCACGGGCGGCGCGGCGAGCAGCGCACGGGCGATCGCGAGACGCTGGCGCTCGCCGCCGGAGAGCATGATGCCGTCCTCTCCGACGGGCGCGCTGAGCCCGAGCTCGCTGCGCTCCAGCACCTCGGTCAGGTTGACCGCGTGGAGCACGTCGATGCACTCCTCATCGGTCGCGGCCGGCGCCGCGAGCGTCAGGTTGTCGCGCAGGGATCCGGCCAGCACCGGGGCGTCCTGCTCCACGTAGCCGATCTGCGACCGCAGCGCCTCGCGGTCGAGGGCGCGCACATCCATCCCGCCGAAGCGCACCTCGCCGGCCTGCGGGTCGTAGAACCGCTCCACCAGTGCCAGGATGGTCGACTTGCCCGCGCCGGACGGCCCGACCAGCGCCGTGCGCTTGCCGCGCGGGACGCGGAAGCTCACGCCGTGCAGCACGCCGCCGTGCCGCAGCGCGCCCTCGCCGCCGCCCACGCCGGCCGCAGCCTCCGCCTCCGCGACGACGTCCGCGCCGGTGAGCGCTTCGAACGCGAGGCGCTCCGGCGACGGTTCGGCGGTCGCCGCGGACGCCGCGGCCGACGCACCCGACGCCTCGACCGGGGTCTCGCCCGCACCCTCCGGGTACGCGAACACGACGCCGTCGAACTCGATCGCCGGGGCCTCCGGTGCGAGCCCCTCGTTCGCCGCGCCGACGGTCATCGCCAGCGGCGCGATCTCGCGGTCGTGCTGGTCCTCGGTCGGCAGGTCGAGGATCTCCTGGATGCGGCCCAGCGCCCCGAGCGCCGAGTTGACCGCCGCGATCGCGCCGAACGCCTGGCCGAGCGGCAGGATCATCATGAACAGGAACAGGATGAACGCCACCAGGCTCGCGATCGTGATCGCGCCGCTGGCGACCCGGAAACCGCCGACGCCGAGCACGACCAGGAACGACACCTGCATCGCGATCCCCGCGACCGGCACCACCAGCGCCGAGATCTTCGCGACCTGGATTCCCATCTTCCAGGCACCGGTCGCGTCGGCGTCGACCGCCGCGATCTCGCGCTCGGTCGCGTTGGCGGCGCGGATGGTGCGCACCGAGCTGATCGCCCGCTCCACGGCGGCGGCGAGGTCGCCCACCTTGTTCTGCGCCTTCTGGCTGGCGATCCGGATACGTCCCGACAGCAGCACGACCGTCACCACCGAGATCGCGACGACGAGCACGGTCAGCCCGAGCAGCACCGGGTCGATGATGAGCATGGCGATGAGCGCGCCGATGAACGTGAGCGCGCCGCCGATCGCCTCCACGAGACCCTGCGTCAGCACCGCGCGCAGGAGCGTCGTGTCCGACCCGACCCGCGACACCAGGTCGCCGGTGCGGCGGGTGTCGAACTCGCTGATCGGCAGCCGCAGCAGCCGTCCGACGAGCTTCCGCCGCGACGACAGCACGACGCCCTCGCCCGTGCGCTGCAGGAGGTAGTGCTGGTAGCCCGAGATGATGCCCGAGAGCACGACCAGCGCGACCAGCGCCCAGACGAGTCCGTTGAGCGGCTGGCCCTTTCCGACCAGGTCGATCACCTGGCTGACGAGCAGCGGCTGCGCGAGACTGGCGGCGGCGCCCAGGATGCTGAGCACCACGACGAAGGCGAGCACGCGCTTGTGCTCGAACAGGTAGGGGAGCAGCTGCGAGAAGCGGGCGCGGGGGCCCGCGTCGTCGGCGGGCCGGCCGAAGCCCCGACGGCGGCGCGGGGCGGCTGCGGACGTGGATGACATGACGGTGATCCGTTTCGGGGGTGGAGGGTTCGTCGGGCGGCGGAACCGCTACTCCGACCGTACTTCTTGTGGACTGCCTGTTTGCTGACACCTCGCGATGTCGGAGGCGCGGGCTACAGTGCTGACTATGCCGACGCCCGTCATCGCCGCTCGCGACCTCGTCAAGAAGCACAAGGACTTCCCGGCCGTGGACGGCATCAGCTTCGAGGTCGAGCCGGGGGAGTCCTTCGGGCTGCTCGGCCCCAACGGCGCTGGCAAGTCCACGACGATGCGGATGATCGGCGCCGTCTCGACGCGCACGGGCGGCGACCTCAGCATCCTGGGCCTCGACCCCGACCGCTACGGTCCCGAGATCCGCAGTCAGCTCGGCGTCGTCCCGCAGGCCGACAACCTCGACGCCGAGCTGCGCGTCCGTGACAACCTCATCGTCTACGGCCGCTACTTCGGCCTGCCGTCGGCGCGCGTGCGCGCGCGGGCGGACGAACTGCTGGCCTTCGCGCAGCTCGAGGACAAGGCGAAGGCGAAGGTCGACGACCTCTCCGGCGGCATGAAGCGCCGGCTCACGATCGCCCGGGCGCTGATCAACGACCCGCGCATCCTGCTGCTCGACGAGCCGACAACCGGCCTCGACCCGCAGGCGCGCCACATCCTCTGGGACCGCCTGTTCCGGCTCAAGGAGCAGGGCACCACTCTGGTGTTGACGACCCATTACATGGATGAGGCCGAGCAGCTCTGCGACCGCCTGGTCGTCGTCGACAAGGGCACGATCATGGCGGAGGGGTCGCCGGCGGCCCTCATCCGCGAGTACTCGACGCGCGAGGTGCTGGAGGTGCGGTTCGGCTCGGAGCGCAACGCGGAGGTGGCCGAGCGGCTCGACGGCGTCGGCGAACGGATCGAGGTGCTCCCCGACCGCATCCTGGTCTACAGCGAGGACGGCGAGGCGGAGCTGGTGCGGATCGCCGAGCGCGGGCTGCATCCCCTGACGAGCCTGGTACGGCGGTCCAGCCTGGAGGACGTCTTCCTGCGTCTGACCGGACGGAGCCTGATCGAATGAGCGCGATCGAGACCGAGCAGGCGGCGGCGCGCACGGCGCTCGCCGCCGCCACGCGCCCACGGCGCTTCGGCGCCTGGTACGTGGCCGAGCACCGCTTCCGCGTGATGCGGTCGTACCTGCAGACGGTGCTGGTCACCGGATTCGGCAACCCGTTGCTCTACCTGCTGGCGATGGGCCTCGGCCTCGGCAGCCTGGTCAGCGCGAATCTCGGGCCGAATGCGGTGGACGGGGTCAGCTACCTGGCCTTCGTGGCGCCCGCCCTGCTGTGCACCGCGGCCGTGACGGTCGCGAGCGAGGAGTTCACCTACCCGGTGCTGCTCGGGTTCAAGTGGAACCCGACTTTCTTCGGCATCAACGCGTCGCCTATCGCCCCCGGTCAGATCATCGACGGGATCGTGATCTCGGTGATCGCGCGGCTGCTCGGCACGAGTGTGATCTACTTCGCGTTCACCGTGCTGTTCGGCGCCATCCTCAGCCCGTGGGGATGGGTCAGCATCCTGGTCGGGACGCTCGGCGGCCTCGCCTTCGGCACGCCGATCATGGCGTACGTCGCCACGATCGAGCAGGACTCCGGGCAGGTGGCCATGCTGATGCGCTTCGTGCTGCTGCCGATGTCGCTGTTCTCCGGCACATTCTTCCCGCTGTCGAGCATGCCGCCCTTCCTGCAGTGGGTCGGATGGATCTCACCGCTCTGGCACTCCACGGAGTTGTCGCGCGTGTTCACCTACGGGATGGATGAGCCGCTCTGGCTCTCCGTCGTCCACGTCGTCTACTTGGTGGCGCTGGCCGTCCCGTTCTGGCTCTGGTCGCGCCGGATCGCCGCGAAGAGGTTGAACAAGTGACCACGACTGACGAACGACTCGCCCCCACGGCCATCCGGTCGCGGCCGTTGCGCGCGCTGTACGCGGGCAACGCCCGCTCGGTGATGCAGCGCGGCTGGTCCGCGACGCGCAGCACGAACTGGCTGGTCATCGTCTCGGGCTTCTTCGAGCCGATCTTCTACCTGCTGTCGCTCGGCATCGGCTTCGGGGCGCTGGTCGGCACCATCCAGACCTCGTCCGGTCAGGAGGTGCCGTACGCCGCGTTCATCGCGCCCGCACTGCTCGCGACCGCGGCGATGAACGGCGCCGTGTACGACTCGACGTGGAACGTGTTCTTCAAGATGCACTTCGCCAAGCTGTACGAGGGGATGCTCGCCACCTCGCTCGGGCCGCTCGACGTCGCGCTCGGCGAGATCCTGCTCGCGCTGCTGCGCGGCGCGCTCTACGCGACCGGATTCATGCTCGTGATGCAGGCGCTCGGGCTGAACCTCTCGTGGTGGGCGATCCTCGCCCTGCCTGCGGTGCTGCTGATCGCGTTCGGCTTCGCCAGCTTCGGGATGGGCGTCACGAGCTACATGAAGACGTTCCAGCAGATGGACTGGATCAACTTCATCCTGCTGCCGATGTTCCTGCTATCGGCGACGTTCTACCCGATCACCGTCTACCCGGAACCGTTGCAGGTCATCATCAAGGCGCTGCCGCTGTGGCAGGGCGTCGAGCTCGTCCGCGGGCTCACGACGGGCGACGTCGACCTCGGGATGCTCTGGCACGTCCTGTACTTCGCCGTCATGGTCGTGCTCGGTCTCATCCTGACCACCCGCCGCCTGCGCGCCCTGTTCCTCGACTGAGCGCGCAGGCGGCGGGAGGGGTCAGCTGACGTTGTCGGTGAACTCCACGTCGCGGGTCTCCTTCGAGAGGAGCAGCGCGATGAGGGTCAGCACGCCGGCCAGCGACAGGTAGACGCCGACCCAGACCGTGCTGCCGTGCGCGAGCGTCCACAGCCAGACGGCGATGGTCGGGGCGACGGCCGCGCCGAGCACGCTCGAGAGGTTGTACGAGATCGCCGAGCCGGTGTACCGGACGTTCGTCGGGAACAGCTCCGGAAGCTCGGCACCCATCGGGCCGAACGTGAGCCCCATCAGCGTGAAGCCGATGATGAGCAGTGCCATCGTGCCGACCGTGCCGCCCGCGAACAGCGGGACGAACAGGAGGCCGAACACGATGATCCCGAGGGTCACCCAGATCAGCGTCTTGCGGCGCCCGAAGCGCTCCGCGAGGGGGCCGGCGACGAGCGTGAAGATGCCGAAGAACACGACGCCGATGATCAGCATGATCAGGAAGTCGTTGCGGCTGAACCCGAGGCCCGGCACGAAGGTCGCGGCCGAGAAGGTCTTGCCTGCCTTCTCCGCGGCGGCCTGCGCCTGCTCCGCGGTCGCCGGCGTGGTGCCGTAGGTGAGCGTGAACGCGGTCATCAGGTAGAAGAGCACGTAGGTGGCCAGCATGATGAACGTGCCGAGGATGATCTGGCGCCAGCTGGTGCGGAACACGCGTGCGAGCGGCAGCTTGGCGACCTCGCCGGTGTCGACGACCTTCTGGAAGGCCGGCGTCTCGACCAGCTTGAGCCGCACGTAGAGGCCGACGATGACGAGCACCGCGCTCAGCAGGAACGGGATGCGCCAGCCCCAGGCGGCGAAGGCCTCCGGGGCGATGGTCAGGCTCAGGATGAGGAACAGCACGTTCGCGACGATGAAGCCGATCGGCGCGCCGAGCTGCGGGAAGGTGCCGTAGATGGCGCGCTTGCCGGCGGGGGCGTTCTCGGTCGCCAGCAGCGCCGCGCCGCTCCACTCGCCGCCGAGCCCGAGGCCCTGGCAGAAGCGCATCACGACGAGGAGGAACGGGGCCCAGAACTCCCAGCCGGGGACCTGGGCGGTCGGCAGGCAGCCGATGAGGACGGTCGCGATGCCCATGGTGAGCAGCGATCCGACGAGCGTGCCCTTGCGGCCGATGCGGTCGCCGAAGTGCCCGAACAGGATGGAGCCGACCGGCCGGGCGATGAAGGCGACGCCGAAGACGGCGAAGGACGCGAGGAGCGCCGTGGTCGGATCCTCGCTGGTGAAGAAGAGCGCGGGGAACACCAGGACGGCGGCGGTCGCGTAGACGTAGAAGTCGTAGAACTCGATCGACGTGCCGATGAGGCTGGCGAGGATGACGCGGCCGCGGGTGTTCGCGGGCGCGGGGGTGGTGACGGTTTCCGTCGTGGACATGCGTGTAGGGGCTTCCGGAGAGAGAGTGCGAGAGAGCCGCATGGCGGGCGCGGCGTCGGTCGGGCGGAAGGCGCGCATGGGCGGAAGAACGGGCGGCGCTTGTGGCGCACGTTCTACCCTATGCGCGCACGGTGAGTCCGCCGAATTCGTGCGCTCGCTACGCTGAGGAGCATGGAAACGCTGTTCGCTGTCCTACACGTCGTCACCGCGGTCTTCATCGTCGGGCCGATGGCCATTCTCCCGATGACGGCGATGCGCGCCGTCCGGGCGGGTGACGCCCGTCAGGTGGAGACCCTGGCGAAGTCGACCAACCTGCTCTCGCTGCTCTCGCTCCTGGTGGTGCTGTTCGGGTTCGGTGTGATGGGGCTGGCGGACAAGAAGTACGACCTGAGCGTCACGACGCCGTGGATCCTGTGGTCGATCATCCTGTACGTCGTCGCCCTCGGTCTCACCCTGTTCGTGGTCGTGCCGGCCATGCGACGGGCGGGGGAGGCGCTACGCGACGGGACCGCGTCCCGCTACCCGCAGATCGCCGCGGGCTCCGGCGTCGCGAGCCTGCTGCTGCTCGCCGTGGTCGTGCTGATGGTCTGGAAGCCGTAACCAGGCAGATTCCTCTTGCGCTTCGCGCTCTCTCGTCCTACCGTTGTATTCAACAAATTGGTTGATTAACCGAGAGGTTGATGATGCAGGAGGACGGAGCGCTCGACCGGGCGTTCGCGGCACTGGCCGACCCGATCCGCCGGGCGATGATCGCCCGGCTGAGCCGCGGGCCGGCGACCGTGAACGAGCTGGCCGAACCCTTCGCCATCTCGCTGCAGGCGGTCTCCAAGCACATCAGCGTGCTGGAGGCGGCCGGTCTCGTCTGGCGCAGCCGTGAGGCGCAGCGCCGCCCGGTCCATCTGGATGCCGCCGCCCTGGAGCGGCTGACCTCCTGGATCGACCGCTACCGGCTCGAGGCGGAGGCGCAGTTCCGCCGGCTCGACGCCCTCCTGAAGCAGCAGAACGACTCCACCAAGGAGAAGGAATCATGAGCAACTCCGTCACCATCGAGGCCGTCGAGGGCACCTCGTACGCCGACCTCACCCGCGAGTTCGAGGCGCCGGTCGACGCCGTCTTCCGCGCCTACGCCGACCCCGAACTGTTCGCGCAATGGATCGGTCCGCGACGCCTCCGCAACGTCATCACCCAGTGGGATTTCCGCTCCGGCGGCACCTGGGCGTACGAGTCGCACGACACCGACGGCACCGTCTACGCGTTCCGCGGCACGTTCCACACCGTGGAGCTGAACGAGCAGATCATCCAGACCTTCGAGTGGCTGGGCGCCCCGGGCGAGGTGAGCCTCGACCGGATGCGCTTCGAGGCGCTGCCCGGCGGCCGTGCCCGGCTGTCGGGCCGGTCGGTGATGACCTCCCGCGAGGCGCTCGAGCAGATGATCGAGAGCGGCATGGAGTACGGCGTCCGCGAGGGCTTCGAGAAGCTCGACGAGCTGCTGGCGGGGGAGTGACGGCCGTGACCCGCATCGTCGCCGACATCACGATGTCCCTCGACGGCTTCGTCACCGGGCCGAACGCAGGCCCCGGAAACGGGCTGGGCGACGGGGGAGAGGCGCTCCACCGCTGGGTGTTCGCCGGCGACCCCGCCGACGACCGCATCCTGAAAGAGGGGACGGAGCGCTCCGGCGCGGTCATCATGGGCCGCAACCTGTTCGACGTCATCGACGGCCCGGGCGGATGGAGCGACGACCTCGGCTACGGCGCGCACGAGGTCGGCCGTCCGCCGTTCTTCGTGGTGACGTCCACTCCTCCCGCGGAGCGGCGGCTGACGAACCTCGACTTCACCTTCGTCACGACGGGCCTGGCGGACGCGATCGAGCTGGCCCGGGCCGCGGCGGAGGAGCGGTCGGCGGCGTCCGGCCGCGAGGGCGAGGTGGTCCTGATGGGCGGCGGCGCCCTCATCGGATCGGCCGTGTCCGCGGGCCTCGTCGACGTCCTCAGCCTGCACGTGTCGCCGGTGATCATGGGGTCCGGCGACCCGCTGTTCCGGGATGCGGTGCGCCGCGAGCTCGTGCAGCGGGACGTCGTGGTGACGCCCTACGCCACGCACCTCACTTACGACGTGGGCTAGCCGCGGAGCGCCCGCAGCGCGACCGCGGTCGCGAGCGCGGCGTGCGCCGCCTCTGCGCCCTTGTCCTCCTTCGAGCCGGGCAGGCCGGAGCGGTCGATGCCCTGCTTCTCGTCGTCCAGGGTCAGCACGCCGAAGCCGACCGGTTTGCCCGTGTCGAGCGCGACGCGGGTGAGGCCATCGGTCGCCGCGGCCGACACGTACTCGAAGTGGGGGGTCCCGCCGCGGATGATGACGCCTAGCGCCACCACCGCGTCCGCACCCGCCTCGAGCGCCGCCTTGCTGACGACCGGCAGCTCGAAGCTGCCCGGGACGCGGACCAGCGAGTGCGTCGCGCCCGCCGCATCCAGGGTCCGCTGTGCGCCGGCGATGAGCGCCTCGCTGATCGTCTCGTGCCAGCTGCCGGCGACGACGACGACGTTCAGGCCGGTCCCGTCGATCTGCTCCTGGGCGTCCGGGGCTCCCGCTCCGCTCATCGTGTGGTCCTCTCCGCCGCGATGCCCGCGGCCGTCTCGTCGAGCCCGGCGACCGGGTCGATGTCTCCGATCGCGTGACCCATCCGGTCGCGCTTGGTCTCCAGGTAGCCCTCGTTGAAGGCGCCGACCCCGACGACGAGCGGCACGCGCTCCTCGACCTCGATGCCGTGCTCCTCGAGCTGGCGCACCTTCTCGGGGTTGTTGGTCAGCAGGCGGACCGACTCGATCCCCAGATCCTGCAGGATCGCCGTCGCCGCGCCGTAGTCGCGGGCGTCGATCGGCAGGCCGAGGGCGAGGTTCGCATCCAGCGTGTCCAGCCCCTCCTCCTGCAGCTTGTAGGCACGCAGCTTGTTGATGAGGCCGATGCCGCGCCCCTCGTGGCCGCGCAGGTAGACGACGACGCCGCCCTCGCGCTGGATGGTGTCCATCGCGGCGTCGAGCTGCGGGCCGCACTCGCACTTGAGCGAGCCGAACGCCTCACCGGTCAGGCACTCCGAGTGGACGCGGACCAACGTTCCGTCGCGGCGCGGCGTGCCGGCGACGATGGCGACATGGTCGGCACCGGTCATCCGGTCGCGGTAGGCGCGCATCTTGAAGGGGCCGTGCGTGGTCGGAACGGTCGTCTCGACCTCGAAGATCACCCGCGAGGTCTCCGGGATGGGCGTCACCGTCTCCAGGGGCTGGTCGCAGTGGAACTCCTGCAGGTAGTCGATCAGCGACTCGATGGTGACGACCAGGATCCCCTCGCGCTGGCCCAGCTCGATCAGCCCGGGCAGGCGCATCATCTCGCCGTCGTCCGCGACGATCTCGGCGATCGCGCCGACCGGCGTCATCCCGGCGAGCTTCAGCAGGTCGACGGCGGCCTCGGTGTGGCCGTCGCGCTCGCGCACGCCGCCCTCCACCGCACGCAGCGGGAGGATGTGGCCGGGCCGGTGCAGGCTCGACGGCGTGGAGTCGAGGTCGGCGAGCACACGGAGGGTGTGCGCGCGGTCGGCGGCGCTGATGCCGGTCGAGAGCCGGTCGGCCGCGTCCACGCTCACGGTGTAGTTGGTGCCGCGGGCGTCCTCGTTGTTCGCGACCATGACCGGCAGGTCCAGGCGGTCGGCGATCTCGTCGGTCATTGGCGCGCAGATGAAGCCGGAGGAGTTCTTCACCGTCCAGGCGATCCACTCCTGGCTGGCGAGCTCGGCGGCGAGGACGACGTCGCCCTCGTTCTCGCGGCTCTCGTTGTCGACCACGATGATCGGGCGGCCGGCGCGCAGTTCGGCGAGGGCTTCCGGGATGGTGGCGAGACTCATGACGCACTCCGTTCGGTCAGTGCCGGTTCGAGCGCGAGCATGCGCTCCACGTGACGGGCGAGGATGTCCGTCTCGATGTTGACGCGATCGCCGGGGACGCGGTCCCCGAGCGTGGTGGCGGCGAGGGTCTCGGGGATGAGAGAGACCTCGAACCACCCGTCCTCGCGTCCGCCGCCGACCGCGCTCACCGTGAGCGAGACGCCGTCGATGGCGATGGAGCCCTTGCGCGCGACCAGCGGCGCGTGCTCGGGGTCGAGGCTGAGGCGGACGACGCGCCACGCGCTCCCGTCGGTGACGGAGAGCACGGTCGCCGTGCCGTCGATGTGCCCCTGGACGATGTGGCCGCCGAGACGGTCGCCTACCTGGGCGGCGCGTTCGAGGTTGACCCGGCGCCCGGGCTGGACGTCGTCGAGCGTGCTCATCGCCAGGGTCTCGGCCATCACATCCGCGGTGAAGCCGTCGGCGTCCTTGTCGATCACGGTCAGGCAGACGCCGCTGACCGAGATGGAGTCGCCGTGCCGGGCGTCGCTGACCGCGAGCGGACCGCGGACGGTGAGGCGCGCGGCGTCGGCGGTGCGCTCGACGGCGGTGACCTCGCCCAGCTCTTCGATGATTCCGGTGAACATGCGTTCAGACCTCCTGGGTCGTGGGGAAGATGTCGGCGCCGGCGACGTCCACGGGGTCGCGGTCGGCCGAACGGGGTGCGCCCTGCGGCACGGGCACGGCGCGGATGAGCAGGTCGCCGCCGAGGCGCTCGACGTCGAGGATGCGCAGCCGGCGCTGCTCGCCGATGGTCTCGACGCCGATGTCGCCGAGGGCGAGGCGCGGGCCGCCGAGAAGGGCGGGGGCGAGGTAGACCGCGTACTCGTCGACCAGCCCGGCCGCGACGAACGCGCTGGCGAGCGTCGGTCCGCCTTCCACGTAGATGCGGCGGAAGCCGCGCTGGTGCAGGTCGGCCACGACCTCGTGCAGGTCGTGGGTTCCCTCGAAGATCACCGGGTTGGGGTGCTGGAAGACCGCGGCGTCGTTCGGGACGGCGCGGGTTCCGATCACGACGGGCGTCGGCTGGGTGCCCATCAGCTCGCCGGCGTCGCCGCGCGCGGTGAGGCTCGGGTCGTCGGCGAGCACGGTGCCGGTGCCGACGACGATCGCGTCGGACGCCTCCCGCTGCTCGTGCACGCGCTGGCGCGCGGCGGCGCCGGTGATCCACTTGCTGGTGCCGTCGGCGGCGGCGGCGCGGCCGTCGAGGCTGCTCGCCCACTTCACGACGATGTAGGGTCGGCCCAGCCGCGCGGTGATCAGCCAGTCGCCGAGGAACTCCTCGATCTCGGGGCGCAGCACCCCACCGGTGACCTCGACGCCCGCCTCCCGCAGGCGCTCGGCGCCGCCGCCTGAGTGGTGACCCGGATCATCGACACCGTAGACGACGCGCGACACTCCCGCCTCGATGAGCGCCACCGAGCAGGGGCCCGTGTGGCCCCAGTGATTGCACGGCTCGAGCGTGACGACGGCGGTCGCGCCACGTGCGCCGCCCTCGGGCAGCTTGGTCAGCGCATCCACCTCGGCGTGCGGGGTGCCGACGCCGCGATGCCAGCCTTCGGCCAGGATGTTCCCCTCGGCGTCGAGGAGGACGCACCCGACCCGCGGGTTCACGCCGGTCGCGGGACCGTTGGCGGCGAGTTCGAGCGCCGTGCGCATGGGGGCTTCCCACGTCATCCCGTTGCCATCCTGTCTCTCGTCGAGACGTGTCGCCGGGGTCGCGCGGGCGCCAGCCCATACGGGCTGCCCACCGTGCTGCCTCCCATCCGGACTGAGCGGCAGGCTCTCGCCTGCACGCATTACCGTCGGTGCCGGAATTCCACCGGCTCAGCAGGGCGCCTGGGCGCACCGCTCGCGGACTGTCACCGCCGGTTCGGACTCTCACCGACCCCGGAGCACGTATATTTCGTTGTCGAGTCTAGATCAACGCGTTCGCGCGCCGTCTATTCCCGCGGGCGTGCGACCTCCCGTTACGCCGCGGCGGCCTCCGCCTGCACGCCCGACTGCGTCAACTGCACGAGTGCGCGGGCTGTGCCCTCGTCGACGATGAGGTCGGTGATCAGCCGTGCCGCCAGGGCCCCGCGCAGGCTGTGGACCTTCGACGGGCCCGAGACGATGCAGACCCGGCGCGGCACCCGCTTGATGAGGTCGATGTCCGGGCCGCTCGCGCGTTCGTTCAGCGGGATGCCGTGGTGGCTGCCGTCCTCGCGGAAGAACACGGTCGCCACGTCGCCCACCACGCCGGATTCGTCGAGGGATGCGTAGTCGGCCTGGTCGAGGTACCCGCCGGCGTAGACATGCGAGCGGACTTCGGAGAAGGGGGAGCCGAGGCCGAAGAGGGCCACATCCATCCGCTCCTGGATGTCGAGGATGCGCCGAGTGCTCCGCTCGCGCCACATGGCGATCTTGGTCTGAGGGTCGTCGAACAGGGCCGGCACCGGGAACTCCTGGATCGTTCCCGAGTACGTGTCGCCGAAGCGGCGCAGGATCTCCGACGCGTACAGCACACCGGTCGTGTACGTGTTGCCCGCGCCGTTGAGCTGCACGAACTCGACGTTGTGCAGCTCCTTCGGGATGAGATGGCGGCTGAGTGCGCTCATCGTGGACCCCCAGGCGATCCCGACGGTCTGGTTGGAGTCGATGAAGCGGTCGAGAATGCGTGCAGCCGAGATCGCCACACGCTCCAGGCGGTCGACGTCGCTGATGGCGCTCGGCATCGGGACAATGTGCGCTGCGACCCCGTAGTGCTCGTGGATCGACTGCTGGATCTGGCTTGCACCTTCGTGCGGCTCAGCGATCTGGATGGTCACCAGCCCCGACGAGCGCGCGTAGCTGAGCAGGCGGGAGACACTCGACCGAGACGTGTGCATCTCGTGCGCGATGGCCTCCATGGTGAGGTCCTGCATGTAGTAGAGGTGGCCCGCCTTGAGGGCGTCGCGGACCTTGTCGGGCAGGTGCTCGGTGTCGGGCTGGGGCATTCGGGGCCTTCTTCGCTGGGTCGGCGTTCCGGGGTCCGATCAGGCGGTGCACGTATGTGCACAGCGCTTGATCGAAGTTGTGCCGATGCGAAGACTATAGCTGCACAGCACTTCTAGACACAGCAACAGGAGAACATCGTGACGACGAAGTCGAACACCCGCCCCGAGGTCCAGCGCCTCCGCGAACGCCCCCGAGCACAGGTGCTCGTCGTCGGCGGCGGCATCAACGGTCTCGGCACCTTCCGCGACCTCGCCCTCCAGGGCGTCGACGTCGTGCTCGTCGAGCGCAACGACTTCGTCTCCGGGGCGTCCGCCGCATCCAGCCACATGATCCACGGCGGCATCCGCTACCTCGAGAACGGCGAGTTCCGCCTGGTCAAGGAGTCGGTGACCGAGCGCAACGGCCTGCTCAAGATCGCGCCGCACTATGTGAAGCCGCTCGAGACGACCATCCCGATCTTCTCGACCTTCTCCGGCATCCTCGCGGCCCCGCTGCGATTCCTCACGCACAAGCAGGGCAAGCCGAAGGAGCGCGGCGCGTTCCTCATCAAGACCGGCCTGACCATCTACGACGCGTTCTCGCGCGACGGCGGCTCGGTGCCGCGGCACAGCTTCCACGGCCGCAAGAAGTCGCTCGAGATCCTGCCGAAGCTCAACCCGGGCCTCAAGTACACGGCGACCTACTTCGACGCGTCGGTGCACGACCCCGAGCGCCTCGCGCTCGACGTGCTCGCCGACGGGCTCGCCGCCGGTCCCCACGCCCGCGCGGTCAACTACGTCGAGGCGGTCGGGACGCGCGACGGCGGCGTGCTGGTCCGCGACCGCGAGACCGGCGAGGAGTTCTCCATCACCGCCGACGTCGTGGTCAACGCCTCCGGCCCCTGGACCGACCTCACCAACGAGGCGCTCGGCGGCGCCACCCGGTACATGGGTGGCACCAAGGGATCGCACATCGTCCTCGACAACCCCGAGCTGCTCGAGGCCTGCCGGGGCCGCGAGATGTTCTTCGAGAACAACGACGGCCGCATCGTCCTCATCTACCCGCTCAAGGGCCGGGTCATGGTCGGGACCACCGATATCGACGCCGACATGTCCGAGCGCGCGGTGATCACCGAAGACGAGATCGACTACTTCATCGAGCTGGTCGCGCACGTTTTCCCAACGATCCCGATCACGCGCGATCAGATCGTCTACACCTTCTCGGGCGTGCGGCCCCTCCCGCGGCACGACGACACGGCGCCGGGATTCGTCTCCCGCGACTACCGCATCGTCCCTGGAACGATCACCGGGCTCGGAGACACCACGGTGCTCAGCCTCGTCGGCGGCAAGTGGACGACCTTCCGCGCGCTCAGCGAGCACCTCGCGAACGAGACCCTCGCAGCGCTGAAGGTCGAGCGCACCGTGCCGACCCTCGGCCTCCCGATCGGCGGTGGCGCGGGCTTCCCGACCACCGCGCAGGCCGAGCGCGACTGGGTCGCCCGGTACGGCGCCGATGTCGGAGCCGAGCGCGCGACCACGCTGCTGCACCGCTACGGCACCAAGGCGAGCTTCGTGATCGACGCGATCGCCGGCTGGGACGGCGAGGACGCGCCGCTCGCGGCCGCTCCGACCTACTCCCGCGCCGAGATCGACCACCTGGTGCGCAACGAGCACGTCGTGCACCTCGGGGACGTCTTCCTCCGCCGCACCAGCCTCGCCTTCACGGGGGCGATCACCCCGGCTCTCGTGCACGAGGTGGGCGAAATCGTCGCAAACGCACTCGGATGGTCGCCAAATCAGCGCACGGAGGAGGAAGATTCGTTCGTAGCGGACCTCGCCGACGCCCACCGGGTGCAGCTCAAGTCGGGGGACGGGAGCGAAGCCGCGGCTGTTCGATAAATGCACGAACGTGCATGACACGGTTCTTGTCACGGTGGGCGTGGCCGCAATAGCGTTCAAGTGCCCACCCTGACGAGAGCCACACCAGAACGCACAACAGGGTGCGGGTCAACTGAACAACTGGAAGGTCAACGTGGACAATATCGGTGTAGATTTCCTGTCCGAGGTGGTCGGCACAGCGCTGCTGCTCCTCCTCGGTACCGGTGTCGTGGCGAACGTCGCTCTCATCAGGAACAAGGGCTTCAACGGCGGGTTCCTGATGGTCAACTTCGGTTGGGGCATCGGTGTGTTCGCCGGCGTGGTCGTCGCCTACAACTCGGGCGCGCACCTCAACCCGGCAGTGACGCTCGGCCTGGTCGCGAACCAAGCCAAGACGTTCGGTTCGGCTGCAGCGCACACCCTGGTGCCGGTGAACTTCATCACGGTGCTGCTGTACATCCTCGCCCAGCTGATCGGTGCCATGATCGGCGCCGTCCTCACCTGGCTGGCGTACAAGCAGCACTTCGACGAGGAGCCGGACCCCGCGAACAAGCTGGGCGTCTTCTCGACCGGCCCTGCGATCCGCAGCTACGGCTGGAACCTGGTCACCGAGATCATCGGCACCTTCGTGCTGGTGTTCGTGGTCATCGCCTTCGGTCACCAGCCCGGACAAGCAGCCGGCCTGGCCGCGCTCGGCGCACTCCCCGTCGCCCTCCTCGTGATCGGCATCGGCGCCAGCCTCGGTGGACCGACGGGATACGCCATCAACCCAGCACGTGACCTCGGTCCGCGCATCGTGCACGCCATCCTCCCGATCAAGGGCAAGGGACCGAGCGACTGGTCGTACTCCTGGGTCCCGGTCGTCGGACCGATCATCGGCGGTCTGATCGCAGGCTGGCTCGCACTGCTGCTCCTCCCCATCCTCAAGTAGTACCAGGGGGCCGGCCGGGAGCGATCCCGCCGGCCCCTCCCCGTTCCACCCCCAAAGAACAAAGGAGTTACCTATGGCCGACTACGTCGTCGCCATCGATCAGGGCACCACCAGCACCCGCGCGATCATCTTCGACAAGTCCGGGTCGATCGTGTCGACCGGGCAGCTCGAGCACGAGCAGATCTTCCCGCGCGCGGGCTGGGTCGAGCACAACCCGGTGGAGATCTGGAACAACACCCGTGAGGTCATCGGCCAGGCGCTCTCGAAGGCCGACCTGACCCGCCACGACATCGCGGCCGTGGGCATCACCAACCAGCGCGAGACCGCGGTGGTGTGGGACAAGAACACCGGCGAGCCGGTCTACAACGCCATCGTCTGGCAGGACACCCGGACCCAGCCGATCGTCGACCGCCTCGCGGCGGACGGCGGCACGGAGCGGTTCAAGCAGATCGTCGGCCTCCCGCTGGCGACCTACTTCTCGGGCACGAAGATCGTCTGGATCCTCGAGAACGTCGAAGGGGCCCGCGAGCGCGCCGAGGCGGGAGACCTCCTTTTCGGCACGACCGACAGCTGGGTGCTCTGGAACCTCACCGGCGGCCCGGACGGCGGCGTGCACGCGACCGACGTCACCAACGCCTCCCGGACCCTGTTCATGGACCTGGAGACGCTGAGCTGGCGCGACGACATCCTCGAGGTGTTCGGCGTGCCCAAGTCGATGCTCCCGGAGATCAAGAGCTCCTCCGAGGTCTACGGCCAGGTGGAGTCGTCCAGCCTCCTGCGCGAGGTGCCCGTCGCGGGCATCCTCGGCGACCAGCAGGCCGCGACCTTCGGCCAGGCGGCGTTCGATCCGGGCGAGTCCAAGAACACCTACGGCACCGGCAACTTCCTCATCTTCAACACGGGTGAGGAGATCGTCCACTCCAAGAACGGTCTGCTGACGACGCTCGGCTACAAGCTGGGAGACGAGAAGCCGCACTACGCCCTGGAGGGCTCGATCGCCGTCACCGGTTCGCTGGTGCAGTGGCTCCGCGACAACCTGGGCATCATCTCCAGCGCCCCGGAGATCGAGGAGCTGGCGAAGACCGTCGACGACAACGGCGGCGCGTACTTCGTGCCGGCGTTCTCGGGCCTGTTCGCGCCGTACTGGCGGGCGGACGCCCGCGGCGCTCTCGTCGGCCTCACCCGCTACGTCAACAAGGGTCACATCGCCCGCGCCGTCCTGGAGGCCACGGCCTTCCAGACCCGCGAGGTGCTGGACGCGGTCAACGCCGATTCCGGTGTGGACCTGACGGAGCTCAAGGTCGACGGCGGCATGATCGCCAACAACCTGCTCATGCAGTTCCAGGCGGACATCATCGGCGTGCCGGTGGTCCGTCCGGTGGTCGCCGAGACCACCGCCCTCGGCGCGGCCTACGCGGCCGGTCTCGCGACGGGCTTCTGGGAGAACCTGGATGACCTGCGCAAGAACTGGCAGGAGGACCGCCGCTGGGAGCCGAAGATGGACGAGGCCGAGCGCGAGCGTCAGCTGCGCCTCTGGAAGAAGGCCGTCACGAAGACCTTCGACTGGGTCGACGCGGACACCCAGAACGACTGAGCAGTCCCACCGCGAAGCGCCGTCCGGCTCCTGCCGGGCGGCGCTTCGTCGTCACGCCAGCAGCGTCGGCAGCTCGTCGAGCGAGCGGATGATGCGCACGCCGGCGTCCAGCGCCTCCCGCTCGTCGTCGGGGGAGGGGACGGCGTCGCGCCGGTTGAGCCATACGCCGGTCAGGCCCGCCTCGGCCGCGCCGATGGCGTCCGTGCGCAGGCGGTCGCCCACGTAGGCGGCCTCCTTCGGGAGCACGCCGAACGCGTCGCAGGCCACGCGGAAGATGCGCGCGTCGGGTTTCGGGATGCCGACCTCGCCCGATGCGATCAGGTGCTCGATCCGGGCATCCAGCCCCACCGCCTCGACCTTGCGCCGCTGGAAGGCGAGGTCGCCGTTGGTGATCAGGCCGAAGTGGACGCCGGGAAGGCGCCGCTCGAGCGCATCCAGCGCCGGCAGGGCGTCGTCGTGCAGCGACCAGGCCGCGACATAGTGCTCGAAATAGTCGGCGAACCAGGCGCTCGCCTGCTGGTCGCTGAGCGCGACGCCGTGGCGCGCGGCGAAGTCGCGGGCGCGCGCCCGCCGCTGACCCTCGAAGTCGAGGTCGCCCGCGAGATAGGAGTGGTAGTGCTCCTCCTCGAGGTCGTGCCAGATCGTCACCACCTCGTCCGCCTCCAGCGCTCCGTAGGGGGCGCCGAGCGCCTCCGCGTACGCCAGGATGCCGGACTCCACCGCGGCGCGGTGCGCGAACAGGGTGTCGTCGAGGTCGAACAGGATGACGCGGATCACAGCGCGGCCTGAATGTACGTGATGTCAGGCCAGTCGCCGGCGGGTACGAGGGGGTCGCCCGGCTGGAGGCTCGCGCGCCACTCGTCGAAACGCGCACCGCGCTGCTCCGCGCCGCCGGGCATCACGCCGTCCCAATGGAACCCCGCGCGCCGTGCCACCGCGGCGCTGGCTGCGTTGCCCGCGAGGGCGCGCCACACCATCCGGCGCAGCCCCAGCCCCTCCGGCGCGAAGCCGTAGTCGATCACGACGCGGAGCGCCTCCGACATCACGCCGAGGCCGCGGGCCTCCGGTGCCAGCCAGTACCCGATCTCACCGCGGTGCTGGTGGATGTCGCCGACGCTGACCATTCCGACCAGGATCCCGGCGGTGCGGATCGCCCAGGTGCACACCCGACCGCTCGCCCAGCCGTCGGGGACGACGCTCGTCACGAACCCGACCGCGTGCTGACGCCGGTAGGGCGCCGGCACCGTCGTCCACCGGGCGATGGCCGGGTCGGCGCACAGTTCGGCGATCCGGTCGATGTCGGCCTCGGTCGGCGTCGAGAGCACGACCCGCTCACCGGACAGCACGACCGGCTTGGGCATCAGCGAGCCCGCCGCAGGAACCCGATGCGCTCGTAGGCCTTCGCCAGCGTGGCCTCGGCGACCTCGCTCGCCCGGTCGGCGTTCACCGCGAGGATGCGGTCGAGCTCGGCGGGGTCGGCGAGCAGGTCGAGGGCGCGCCGGCGGACCGGCGCGAACTCCTCGACCACGACCTCCACGAGACCCTTCTTGAAGTCGCCGTAGCCCTTGCCCTCGTACTCGAGCTCGACGGACTCGATCGACCGGCCGGCGAGCGCCGAGTAGATGCTCAGGAGATTGGAGATGCCGGGCTTGCCCTCGCGGTCGAACGCCACGACGCCGTCGGTGTCGGTGACCGCGCGCATGATCTTCTTGCGCGTCACGTCGGGCTCGTCGAGCATCCAGATGATGCCGGCGCCCGACTCGGCCGACTTCGACATCTTCGAGGTCGGGTTCTGCAGGTCGTAGATGCGGGCGCTGTCCTTGAGGATCATCGCCTGCGGCACGACGAACGTCTGCCCGAAGCGGCTGTTGAACCGCTCGGCCAGATCGCGCGTCAGCTCGACGTGCTGCCGCTGGTCGTCGCCGACCGGCACGATCTCGGTGTCGTACAGGAGGATGTCGGCCGCCATCAGCACCGGGTAGGCGAAGAGGCCGACCGAGGTGGCGTCCGCGCCCTGCTTGGCCGACTTGTCCTTGAACTGCGTCATCCGCGACGCCTCGCCGAAGCCGGTGATCGTGTTGAGCACCCAGGCCAGCTGGGCGTGCGCGGGAACGTGCGACTGCACGTACAAGGTCGAGGCGGAAGGGTCGATCCCCGCGGCGATGTACTGCGCGGCTGTGCGGCGGGTCTTCTCGCGGAGTTCGGCCGGGTCCTGCTGGACCGTGATCGCGTGCAGGTCGACGACGGAGAAGAAGGCGTCGTGCGTGCCCTGCAGCTCCTTCCACTGCAGGAGCGCGCCGATGTAGTTGCCGAGGTGCAGGGAGTCGGCCGAGGGCTGCATGCCCGAGTAGAGGCGGGGACGAGGGTTCATGGTTCTGCTTTCGAAGTCGTGAGGAGGGGGATGCGGAGGGGAGGCGCCGCGCGGAGCGGCGCTGTTCATTGCCTCAGAGTGCGTAGTCGACGACCACAGGCGTGTGGTCGGACCATCGCTCGTCGTACGCGGCCGCGCGGTCCACCGCGACGTCCTGCACCCGGGCGGCCAGCGCCGGGGTGGCGAGCTGGTAGTCGATCCGCCAGCCCGAGTCGTTGTCGAACGCCTTGCCGCGCCACGACCACCACGTGTACGGCCCCTCGACGTCGCCCGCGTGACGGCGCACGACATCCACCCAGCCGAGCCCCGCGCCCGCGTTGTACGCCTCGTCGCCTTCGGCGCCGAGGATGCGGTCGAAGTACGCGCGCTCCTCCGGCAGGAAGCCGGCGCGCTTGACGTTGCCCTTCCAGTTGCGGATGTCGAGGGTGCGGTGGCCGACGTTGAGGTCGCCCATCACCACGGCCAGCTCGTTGTGCTTCTGCAGCGCGGGCAGCCGCGCCTCCATCGCGTCGAGGAACCGGTATTTCTCGACCTGCTTGTCGGTGCCGGCCTCGCCCGAGTGGACGTACGCGCTCACCACTGTGACGACGGTCCCGTCGACCTCGTAGTCGGCCTCGAGCCACCGGCCCGCGCTGTCGAAGTCGGTCGGGCCGAGCTCGACGCGGTGGATGGCCGCGCGGTGACGGCTCGCGATCGCGACCCCGGCACGGCCCTTCGCCGTCGCCGGGTCGTGGACGATGTCCCACTCGTCCCCCAACAGCCCCTGCACGTCCTCGGTGGAGGCGCGCACCTCCTGGATCGCCAGGATGTCGATGTCGCGCGCCTCGAGCCACGACCCCATGCCCTTGCGGAAGGCGGCGCGGATGCCGTTGGCGTTGATCGTCGCGATGCGCAGGCGGTTCGAGGGCATGCCTCCAGCCTACCGGCGGGCGCCGACAGCGGTTCCGGCGTCGAGCAGGTCGTTGAGCCGCCCCTCCGCCTTCTCGACGCGGCGCTGCGCCGGGAACCGTGCGAACCATTTCGCGCGGGACAGCTCGTCCCGGGCATCCGACAGCTCGGCTTTCGCCACCAGGACCCGCGCCTCGTGTTCGGCTGCCGCCTGCTCCGCCTCGCGCTGCTCCTCCGTCATCAGGCGCGGCGACAGACCGCTGTCGAACATCCCGACCGCGATCCACGAGGCGGACAGCAGGATCACCTTCGAAATGAGGTTGAACCAGAGCAGCAGACCGATGAAGACGGTGAAGGACGCGAGCAGCGGGTTCTTGGAGGTGTATCCGAGCAGCAGGCCGCCCAGCGCGCTGAGCCCCGCGAGCGCGGCCGCACCCAGGAACGCCCCGAACGCGAGGTTGCGCCACGGTATGAACACGCGCGACATGACCCGGAACATGGCGCCCAGCGTGACGATGTTCAGCGCGACCGAGACGAGAAGGCCTGAGAACCGGTAGGCGGCGGTCGTCCAGAAGGAGTCGGAACTGAGACCCGCCCACTCGAGCAGCAGGGTGAGCGCCTGGGTGCTCAGGATGCTGAGCAGCGCCGACAGTACGAACAGGACTCCGAAGATCAGGGCGAGGCCGAAGTCGCGGATCTTCTGCAACACGTAGTTCGTCGTGTCGCGCGAGAGACCGAACACGGCGCGGACCGCCTGGCGCGTGTAGTAGAGCCAGCCGATGGCGGTCCAGATCAGACCGACGGCGGCGATGACGCCCGTCCAGCCGAAGGATGTCGCAGACTCCAGCTGATCCTGCGAGATGATCCCCTCCTGGGACCCGCTCGAGATCAGACCGGGCACGGCGCGGTTGACGAGCGCGACCATCGCATTGAAGAGCCGCTCGTCGTTGCCCAGCCAGACGCTGAAGACGGAGAAGCCCAGCCAGACCGCTGCGAAGACGGCGAACAGCGACTGGTAGCCGATCCCCGCGGCGCGGAGGTTTCCGTCCGAGTGCGAGTAGTTGATGTAGACGCGGTACGGCCGCAGCGCCTCCACCCACTTCGCCCAGCCGGAGACCCGGGCCACCGGCTTCTGCAGCCGCTTCCGGAGCGGGTCAGCCCGCTCCATCAGGCGCTCCTTGAGCGTGTGCTCGGGAGGCACATCCCCCTCGGCGCGCTGGAGCTCGGGGTCGGGCACCACCGGCGCGGGTCTGGACTTCTTGGCCACGCCGTCAGGATAGCGACGCGGCACGCGCACGGATACGACGCGAGCCCGGGCGCTCAGCGCGCCCGGGCTCGGGGTCGATCGGCGGAACCGCTCAGCGGCGTCCGCGCATGATGGCCTGCTTGACTTCGGCTATCGCCTGCGTCACCTGGATGCCGCGGGGGCACGCGTCAGTGCAGTTGAAGGTCGTGCGGCAGCGCCACACGCCCTCCTTGTCGTTGAGGATGTCCAGGCGCACCTGCGAGTTGTCGTCGCGCGAGTCGAAGATGAAGCGGTGCGCGTTGACGATGGCCGCCGGGCCGAAGTACTGGCCGTCGGTCCAGAACACCGGGCAGGACGAGGTGCACGCGGCGCAGAGGATGCACTTGGTGGTGTCGTCGAAGCGGGCGCGGTCGGCGACCGACTGCACGCGCTCCTTGCCCTTCTCGGGCTTGGAGTTGGCGACCAGGAACGGCTGCACCTCGCGGTACGACTCGAAGAACGGCTCCATGTCGACGATGAGGTCCTTCTCGAGCGGCAGGCCCTTGATCGCCTCGACGTAGATCGGCTTCGAGATGTCGAGGTCCTTGATCAGCGTCTTGCAGGCGAGGCGGTTGCGGCCGTTGATGCGCATGGCGTCCGAGCCGCAGATGCCGTGGGCGCACGAGCGGCGGAACGTCAGCGAGCCGTCCTGCTCCCACTTGATCTTGTGCAGCGCGTCCAGGATGCGGTCGGTCGGGAAGAGCTCGACGTCGAAGTCCTGCCAGCGCGGCTCCGTGTCCACATCCGGGTCGAAGCGGCGGATGATCAGGGTCACGGTGAAGGACTCGACCGGCGCTTCGGGGCCGGCGGAGTCTCGAGCACGGCGTTCGACATCAGTACTTCCTCTCCATCGGCTGGTAGCGGGTCACGACGACGGGCTTCCAGTCGAGCGTGATGTGGTCTGCCGCGTCCGACGAGTGCGGGTCGCCGGTGAGGTAGGCCATGGTGTGCTTCATGTAGTTCTCGTCGTCGCGCTTCGGGAAGTCGTCGCGCATGTGGCCGCCGCGTGACTCCTTGCGGTTGCGCGCGGAGTAGACGACGACCTCGGCGAGGTCGAGCAGGAAGCCGAGCTCAACGGCCTCCAGCAGGTCGGTGTTGTACCGCTTGCCCTTGTCCTGCACCTGCACGTTGCGGTAGCGCTCGCGCAGCTGGTGGATGGTCTCGGTGACCTTCGCGAGCGACTCGTCGGTGCGGAACACCTGGGCGTTCCGGTCCATCTCGTCCTGCAGCTCCTTGCGGATCGCGGCGATCCGCTCGGTGCCGGTCGAGGTGCGGAGCTCGTCGATCATGCCGCGGACGCCGGCGGCCGGGTCCTCCGGCAGCGGGACGATCTTGGCGGTCTTGACGTACTCGACCGCGTTGTTGCCCGCGCGCTTGCCGAACACGTTGATGTCGAGCAGCGAGTTGGTGCCCAGGCGGTTGGAGCCGTGCACCGAGACGCAGGCGCACTCGCCGGCGGCGTACAGGCCGGGGACGACGGTGGTGTTGTCGCGCAGCACCTCGGCGGCCGTATTGGTCGGGATGCCGCCCATCGCGTAGTGGGCGGTCGGCATGACCGGCACCGGCTCGACGACCGGGTCCACGCCCAAGTAGGTGCGGGCGAACTCGGTGATGTCGGGGAGCTTGGTCTCGAGCACCTCGGCACCCAGGTGGGTGCAGTCGAGGAGCACGTAATCCTTGTGCGGGCCGGCGCCGCGACCCTCTGCGACCTCCTGGACCATGCAGCGGGCGACGATGTCGCGGGGCGCCAGGTCTTTGATGGTGGGGGCGTAGCGCTCCATGAACCGCTCGCCGGACGCGTTACGGAGGATCGCGCCCTCGCCTCTGGCGCCCTCGGTCAGGAGGATGCCGAGCCCGGCGAGGCCGGTGGGGTGGAACTGGAAGAACTCCATGTCCTCCAACGGAAGCTTCTTGCGCCAGATGATGCCGACGCCGTCGCCGGTGAGCGTGTGCGCGTTGGAGGTGGTCTTGAAGATCTTGCCGAAGCCGCCGGTTGCGAAGATGATCGCCTTCGAGTGGAAGACGTGCAGCTCGCCGGTGGCCAGCTCGTACGCGACGACGCCCGCGGGCTGCTCGACGCCGTCGACCTCGTTCATGATCACGTCGAGGACGTAGAACTCGTTGAAGAAGTTGATGCCGAGCTTGACGCAGTTCTGGAACAGCGTCTGCAGGATCATGTGGCCCGTGCGGTCGGCCGCGTAGCAGGCCCGGCGCACCGGCGCCTTGCCGTGGTCGCGGGTGTGACCGCCGAAGCGGCGCTGATCGATCTTGCCCTCGGGCGTGCGGTTGAACGGCAGGCCCATGTTCTCGAGGTCGATGACCGCGTCGATGGCCTCCTTGGCGAGGATCTCGGCCGCGTCCTGGTCGACGAGGTAGTCGCCGCCCTTGACGGTGTCGAAGGTGTGCCACTCCCAGCTGTCCTCCTCGACGTTCGCGAGCGCCGCGGCCATGCCGCCCTGCGCCGCGCCGGTGTGGGAGCGGGTGGGGTAGAGCTTCGAGATGACGGCCGTGCGGGCGTGCGGGCCCGCCTCGATCGCCGCGCGCATCCCGGCGCCGCCGGCGCCGACGATGACGATGTCGAACTCGTGGTAGTGGACGCCGTCGATGACGGTCGATTCAGTAGCTTCCGTTGTCACAGGTCTTCCGTTGTCGAAGGATCAGCGTGCCGGGCAGAAGGACGGCAGGTCGGCCGCCGCGGCGCCCGCGGGGCAGGGGTCGAACGTGAAGATCACGAGCGTTCCGAGCACGAGCAGCACGACGACCGCGGCGAGGATGGCCCACTTCAGCACGCGGTTGACGATCCGGTTGTACGCGTAGTCGTTCACGAGGGTGCGCATCCCGTTACCGCCGTGGATCAGCGCGAGCCACAGCATCAGGAGGTCCCAGACCTGCCAGAACGGGGTGGCGTACTTGCCCGCCACGAACGCGAAGTCGATCTGCTTCACGCCGTCGCCGAGGACGAGGTTGATGAGCAGGTGGCCGAAGATGAGGATCACGAGCAGCAGCCCGGAGAACCGCATGTAGATCCAGCCCCACTTCTCCCAGTTCTTGCCGCGGGAGGTGCGGGCGGCGGGGGTGCGCGGCGCTTCGATGGTCGTCACGTCAGTTCACCTCCGAGAAGATGTGCACGAGCTGCACGGGCACGAAGCCCGCCATGAGGATGACCCACAGCGCCAGCACGATCCAGAACATGACCTTCTGGTACTTGACGCCCTTACTCCAGAAGTCGATCAGGATGATGCGCAGGCCGTTGAAGGCGTGGAACACGATGGCCGCGACGAGGGCGATCTCGCCGAGCCCCATGATCGGGTTCTTGTAGGTGCCGATCACCGCGTTGTAAGCCTCGGGGCTCACGCGGATGAGCGACGTGTCCAGGATGTGGACGAGAAGGAAGAAGAAGATGGCGACGCCGGTGATGCGGTGGAGGACCCACGACCACATCCCCTCGCGGCCTCGGTACAGAGTGCCGCCGGGCCGGGTCTTGGCCGGCTGCAGCGTCCCTGTCGTCTGAGTGGACACGGGACAACCCTCCCTGGTTGCGGATCGCTTCATGGGCGCATCGAGCGCAGCGCAAGTCTATGCCGGGACCGTCCATGTCGCCTCTTAGGGTGTCCTCAGTTATCTCGATGTCGAGATAACCCGCTCTCGACGGGGCGGGACGCGCGGCGTACCGTCCACCGCATGACACAGGACGAACCGATCATGCACGGGAGCACCGAGGCCACGGACGAGTCGAAAGTCGCCGGCATCGTGGAGCAGGTGCGCGCCGATGCCCAGCTCCGCCCTCAGGAGGACGCCGAGCGGCTGTTGCGTCAGCGCTTCGACGAGGCCGGGCTGCAGGTCTCGGACGAGGAGATCTCGCGGCACGCCCACGGCATCCAGAACGGGCCGTCTGTCGTCGACTGACGCCCCCGGCTAGAGGACGTCCGTCGACCCGGTGATCTTCAGCGCGTCCACCACCGACTTCACCCGCTGCGCGTTCTCGCTCGTGGTGACCAGCAGCGCGTCCGGCGTGTCGACGACGACGATGTCCTTCACGCCGATCAGGCTGATGACGCGCCCGCTCTGGCTGACCACGATGCCGCTCGACGCGTCCGACAGCACGCGGGCGTTCTCGCCGAGGATCGCGAGGTCCGACTTGCGGCCGCCGGAGTTGAGCTTGGCGAGCGAGGCGAAGTCGCCGACGTCGTCCCAGTCGAAGTAGCCGGGGATGACCGCGAGACGTCCGGCCGCCGCGGCGGGCTCGGCGACCGTGTAGTCGATCGCGATCTTCTCGAGCTCGGGCCAGATCCGGTCGACGGCGGGGCCGCGGGTCGCCGGGTCGTCCCAGGCCTCGGCAAGCTCGATCAGCCCCTCCAGGAGGCGCGGCTTGTTGCGGCCGATCTCCTCCAGCAGGCGGTCCGCGCGGGCGATGAACATGCTCGCGTTCCAGAGATAGTCGCCGCTCTCGAGGTAGCGCTCAGCCGTCTCGAGGTCCGGCTTCTCCTTGAACGAGTCGACGGTCAGCGCGCTCGGCGCTCCCTCCACCTCGAGCCGGTCGCCGTAGTGGATGTAGCCGAACCCGACCGCCGGCTCGGTGGGGCGGATGCCCACCGTGGTGATGTAGCCCGCCTGTGCCGCGGCCACGGCCTCGCGCACCGCCGCCTGGAACAGGGGGAGGTTGTGGATGACATGGTCGGCCGCGAAGGAGCCGATGATCACGCCGGGCTCGCGGCGCTCGAGGATCGCGGCGGCCAGCCCGATCGCCGCGGTGGAGTCGCGCGGCTCGGACTCGAGCACGACGTTCGGGTCGGCCAGCCTCGGGAGCTGCTGCTCGACGGCGGCCCGGTGGGCGCGTCCCGTCACGACCATGATGCGCTGCTCGCCGGAGAGCGGCACGAGCCGGTCCCAGGTGTCGCGGAGCAGCGTCTGGCCGGAGCCGGTGAGGTCGTGGAGGAACTTCGGCGCGTCCGCCCGCGACAGCGGCCACAGCCGCGAGCCGATGCCTCCGGCTGGGATCACGCTGTAGAAGCGCTCGATGGGCGGGCCCTGGGTGATCCTGCGCGGCGTCATGCCGAAAGGATACCGAGCGGTCCCGGACACCGGCCGTTCACGGCCGCGACACCGGCCGCTCCTAGCGTCGAGTCATGCGGGTCGCGGTCGTCAGTGAGAGCTTCCTCCCCACGGTCAACGGGGTCACGACGAGTGTGCTGCGGGTGCTGGACCACCTCGCGGCCGAAGGACACGAGGCCATCGTGATCTGCCCGGACGCGGGGGCGCCGGCCGAGTACGCGGGGTTCCGCATCCATCAGGTGCCGTCGATCGCCTACCGGCAGTTCCCGGTCGGGCTGCCGAGCCCGCAGGTGCAGCGCATCCTGTCCGGATTCGGGCCGGACGTCCTCCACGCGGCCTCTCCCTTCTTCCTGGGAGCGCAGGCGATCGCCGCCGCCAACCGGCTCGGGGTCCCGTCCGTCGCGATCTACCAGACGGACGTCGCCGGCTTCGCCCGGCGCAATGGCCTCGGGATGACGGCGGCCATCGCCTGGAAGTACGTGCGGTGGGTGCACGAGGGCGCCGACCTGACGCTCGCGCCGTCGGCCGCGAGCGAGTACGACCTCCGGACCGCGGGCGTCGGTCGCCTGGGCCGGTGGGGGCGCGGCGTCGACCTGGAGCGCTACCACCCCAATAAAAGGAGAACGGCGTCGGCGGTCGCGCTCCGCGAACGGCTGTCGCCGGACGGCGAGACCGTCGTCGGCTACGTCGGCCGCATCGCGCCGGAGAAGCAGGTCGAGCGGCTGCGGGCGCTGCGGGGCGTCGGGGGCGTCTCCGTCGCGATCGTGGGCGACGGTCCGGCACGGGAGACGGTCGCTCGCGAACTGCGCGGGGTGAACGTGCACTGGCTGGGCAGGCTCGGCGGCGAGGACCTCGCCGCCGCCTACGCCGCGTTCAACCTGTTCGTCCACACCGGCTCCGAGGAGACCTTCGGTCAGACGGTCCAGGAGGCCCACGCCTCCGGGCTCCCCGTGGTGGCCCCGCGCGCGGGCGGCCCGATCGACCTCGTCGAACACGGGGTCGACGGCCTGCTCTTCCCTCCTTCCGACGACCGCGCGTTGCGGGCGGCCGTCTCGATGCTCGTGCGGGACGGCGCCCTGCGGAGGCGCATGGGGGAGGCCGGCCGCCGCGCGGTGCTCGGCCGCAGCTGGGATGTCGTGTGCCGCGAGCTCACCGGCCACTACGAGCGGGTCATCGTGGACGCGGTCACCGCGGCCGCCGCGAGCGGCGTACAGCCTTCGACGGGGTCGCGAGCGTACAGTTAGGTGGCCCATCCGGGCCGTCCACCGTCGCTTGCGACGTCCGCTCCTGGAGCACCCTGGAGGTGACCGATGGCCAACCAGAATCGACGCGGCATCCCGATGCCCTTCGTGACGCGCACCCGCCGGGTCGAGCCTCCGTCTCCCCGGGTGGTGCAGGCGCCGCAGGAGCCCGCACCCGGGCGCCGCAGCATGGTCGACAGCGCGATCTACGCGAACGGCGTGCGCGTCGCGTCGCCGACGACGCTGGCAGAGACGTACGCCGCGCTCGACCGGACTCCCGGTGGCGTCGCGTGGATCGGCCTCTACCGGCCGACCGAGCAGGAGCTGATGTCGCTGTCGGAGGAGTTCGAGCTCCACCCGCTGGCCATCGAGGACGCCATCGTCGCCCATCAGCGCCCGAAGCTGGAGCGGTACGACACCGTGCTGTTCGTCGTGCTCAAGGCGGCCAACTACCTCGACGTGCCCGAGGAAGTCGACTTCGGCGAGCTGCACCTCTTCGTCGGCCCCAACTTCGTCATCACGGTCCGACACAGCGAGTCGCCCGACCTCTCGCATGTCCGGCAGCGGATGGAGGGCGAGCCCGAGCTGCTCGCGCTCGGTCCGCAGGCCATCCTCTACGCGATCATCGATGCGGTGGTGGATGCGTACAGCCCGGTCGTCGCCGGTCTCGCCAACGACATCGACGAGATCGAGACGCAGGTGTTCGGCGGGGACGCGCTGGTCTCCCGACGCATCTACGAGTTGTCGCGCGAGGTGATCGACTTCCAGCGGGCGACGCATCCGCTCTCCGCCGTGATGCTCGCGCTCGAGCGCGGCTCCGCGAAGTACGGCGTCACCCAGGAGCTGGAGCGCCGCCTGCGCGACGTCGCCGACCACCTCACGCAGGTGAACGAGCGCGTCGACGGGTTCCGCTACCTGCTGCGCGACATCCTGACCGTCAACTCCACGCTCGTCTCCGAACGCCAGAACGAGGAGATGACGCGGCTGGCGCACTCCAGCAACCGGCAGGGAGAAGAGGTCAAGAAGATCTCGTCGTGGGCGGCCATCCTGTTCGCGCCGACGCTGATCGCCGGCATCTACGGAATGAACTTCACCCACATGCCCGAGCTCGAGTGGCCGCTCGGGTACCCGCTGGCGGTGATCGCGATGGTCGGGTTGAGCGGCCTGCTGTACGGCATCTTCAAGAAGCGCGGCTGGCTCTGATCCACCCCTCCCCGAACGGGTGACAGTGTGCTCGAATGAGCGCGTGCCAATCGCGTGAGCGTTTGTAACGCTTGCATGAAGAAGCCGGATTTTCGAACGGAGCGGTTCGTCACATTCGGTAACGTGAACCGCACAAGCCTGCGAGCACCCGCACAGGCTTACGCATCTTGGAGGAACAACCTTGTCAATCACAGCCCGAAAGGCCGGTCTCCTCGGCCTCGCGGCGGTCGGCGTCATGTCGCTGCTCGCCGCCTGCTCGGCTGCTCCGTCGGACAACTCGACCGGTGCCGCGAAGAGCGACTTCCTGCCCTGCATGGTCTCCGACTCCGGTGGATTCGACGACCACTCGTTCAACCAGCTCGGCTACGAGGGTCTGCAGCAGGCCGCGAAGTCGCTCAACGTCACGCCGAAGTCGGCCGAGTCGAAGAGCGAGAACGACTTCGCCCCGAACATCCAGAGCATGGTCGACGCGAACTGCAACCTCGTCGTCACCGTCGGCTTCCTGCTGAAGGACGCCACCGAGAAGGCCGCGAAGGCCAACCCCGACGTGAACTTCGCGATCATCGACGACAACGAGATCCAGGCGAAGAACGTCAAGCCGATCATCTTCGACACCGCCCAGGCCGCGTTCCTCGCGGGTTACGCGGCGGCGAGCTACTCGAAGACCGGCATCGTCGGCACCTTCGGCGGCATGCAGATCCCGACCGTCACCATCTTCATGGACGGCTTCGCCGACGGCGTGAAGTACTTCAACGACCAGAAGGGCAAGTCGGTCAAGGTCGTCGGCTGGGACGTCGACAAGCAGAACGGCTCCTTCACCGGCGGCTTCGACGCCAACGAGACCGCGAAGAACACGGCTCAGGGCATCCTCGACCAGAACGCCGACGTCATCATGCCGGTCGGCGGCCCGATCTACCAGTCGGCCGCGCAGGCGATCAAGGACTCCGGCAAGCCGATCGCGATGATCGGTGTCGACGCCGACGTCTACGAGTCCGACCCGACCGTGAAGGACCTGCTCCTCACCTCGGTCATGAAGGGCATGAAGCCGGCGACCAACGACGTCGTCACCCAGGCCGCCAAGGGCAAGTTCGACAGCACCCCGTACGTGGGCACGCTGAAGAACGACGGTGTCGGCATCGCGCCGTTCCACGACTTCGAGTCGAAGGTCGACTCGGGTCTGCAGGGTGAGCTAGACAAGATCAAGGCCGGCATCATCGACGGCTCGATCAAGGTCACCTCGCCTTCGTCGCCGAAGCAGTAATCAGCGACAGAACGCTCGACGGGGAGGTCAGCCACGGCTGGCCTCCCTGTTGCGTTCCGCTCTTGTCATCGCTGCTCATCTGCGCACACACTGACAAATGTGCAAGCAGGTATCGTGAAGAGGCGCGTCGAGGCCACCAGCCGTTCCGCGCTGTCTTCGCTCACGGGCGAGTAGAGAAGGAAACCCACCCGAAATGAAGCTCGAACTCCGCGGCATCACCAAACGGTTCGGTGCCCTGGTCGCGAACGACCACATCGACCTCACCGTAGAACCCGGCGAGATCCACTGTCTGCTCGGCGAGAACGGCGCAGGCAAGTCCACTCTGATGAACGTGCTCTACGGCTTCTATCAGGCCGACGAGGGCGAGATCCTGCTGGACGACGTCGTCCAGCACTTCTCCGGCCCCGGCGACGCCATGAAGGCCGGCATCGGCATGGTCCACCAGCACTTCATGCTCATCCCCGTCTTCACCGTCGCCGAGAACGTCATGCTCGGCCACGAGCAGACGAAGTTCGGCGGTCGTCTCGACCTCAATGCCGCTCGCGCGAAGGTGCGCGAGATCTCGGCGCGGTTCGGCTTCGACGTCGACCCGGACGCGCTGGTCGAAGACCTGCCGGTCGGTGTCCAGCAGCGGGTCGAGATCATCAAGGCGCTGTCGCAGGATGCCAAGGTCCTCGTCTTCGACGAGCCGACCGCCGTGCTGACCCCGCAGGAGACCGACGAGCTGATGGCGATCATGCGCCAGCTCAAGGAGCAGGGCACGGCGATCATCTTCATCACGCACAAGCTCCGCGAGGTGCGCGAGGTCGCCGACCGCATCACCGTCATCCGCCTCGGCAAGGTGATCGGCGAGGCCGAGCCCACCGCGACCAACGCCGAGATGGCGTCGATGATGGTCGGTCGCGCGGTGTCGCTGACCGTCTCGAAGGAGCCGGCGACGCCCGGCGGCCCGGCGCTCGTGGTCAAGGACCTGTCGGTGATCGACCAGATCGGCCAGATCGTCGTCAACAACGTGAGCTTCGAGGTCCGCGCGGGAGAGATCCTCGCGATCGCGGGGGTGCAGGGCAACGGGCAGACCGAGCTGACCGAGGCGATCATCGGCCTCCAGCCGCGTGTCCAGGGCGAGATCCTGCTCGACGGCACGCCCATCCAGGGTCACAGCGTCCGCAAGGTGCTCGACGCCGGCGTCGGCTTCGTGCCGGAGGACCGCAACGAGGACGGCCTGGTCGGCGAGTTCACCATCCAGGAGAACCTGATGCTCGACCGCTCGACCGGCGATCCCTTCGTCAAGGGCGGCAACATCCAGTTCTCCTATCTCAAGGACTTCGCCGAGGAGAAGGTGCGCGAGTTCGACGTGCGCACCCAGTCCATCGACACCAAGGTAGGCCGGCTGTCGGGCGGAAACGCGCAGAAGGTCGTCCTCGCCCGCGAGCTCAGCCGCGAGCTGCGGCTGTTCGTCGCGGCGCAGCCCACCCGCGGCCTCGACGTCGGATCGATCGAGTTCGTCCACAAGCGCATCGTCGAGACCCGGGATGCGGGCGTGCCCGTCATCGTCGTCTCGACCGAGCTCGACGAGGTCGCCGCGCTCGCGGACCGCATCGCCGTGATGTACCGCGGCGGCATCGTAGGAATCGTGCCGGGGAACACGTCTCGCGACGTCCTCGGCCTCATGATGGCCGGCGAGACGCCGGAGCAGGCAGGAGCAGCAGCATGACCGGGACCGACACGGCGCCGGCCCAGCCCGTGAACCCGCAGACGCCGGCCCCCGCGCCCGCCGGCGACAAGGACGACTCGCGCTGGAACCAGGCGATCCGCGACATCATGGGCGGCCCGGTGATCATCTCGATCCTGGCCGTCGTGCTGGCGCTGATCGTCGGCGCGATCCTCATCGCGATCACCGACCCCGGTGTGCAGCGCGCAGCCGGATACTTCTTCGCCCGCCCGGGCGACACGTTCTCGGCGATCTGGACCTCGGTGTCGAACGCCTACGTCTCGATGTTCCAGGGCGCGATCTACAACTTCCGCCGCCCGTCGTTCGCGGCCGGCATCCGTCCGCTGACCGAGACGCTGACGTTCGCCACCCCGCTGATCGTCAGCGGCCTCGGTGTCGCGCTGGCGTTCCGCGTCGGCCTGTTCAACATCGGTGCGCAGGGCCAGATCCTCATCGCCGCGGCGGCGTCCGCGTGGGTCGGGTTCTCGTTCAACCTGCCGCCCGTGATCCACCTGGTGCTCGCGGTCGTCGCGGGCATCGTCGGCGGCGCGATCTGGGCCGGTATCGTCGGAGCGCTGAAGGCGCGGACCGGTGCCCACGAGGTGATCGTCACGATCATGCTCAACTACATCGCGTTCTATCTGATCGCCTACATGCTGCGCACCCAGGGACTGCTCCAGGCGCCGGGCTCGAACAACCCGAAGGCGCCGGCGGTCAAGGCGAATGCGATCTTCCCGCCGCTGTTCGGCGAGCAGTACAACCTGACCTGGGCGTTCGTCGTCGTCATCGCCGCGACCGTCTTCGTCTGGTGGCTGATCAACCGCTCCAGCCTCGGCTTCCGCTTCCGCGCCGTCGGCGAGAACCCGAATGCAGCACGGGTCGCGGGTATCAACGTCAAGAACATCTACCTGTACGCGATGCTCATCGCCGGTGGCCTCGTCGGCATCGCCGGCGCCAGCCAGGCGCTCGGTGTGTTCCCGCAAGGCATCAGCTCGGGCGTGGATGCGGGCATCGGCTTCGACGCCATCACCGTCGCCCTGCTGGGCCGGTCGCGGCCGTGGGGCGTGTTCATCGCCGGTCTGCTGTTCGGTGCGCTCAAGGCCGGCGGCTACACCATCCAGGCCGCCAACGACATCCCGATCGACATCATCCTCATCCTGCAGTCGCTGATCGTGCTGTTCGTCGCGGCGCCGCCGCTGGTGCGCGCGATCTTCCGTCTCCCGACCCCGGGGAGCGCGCCCCGGAGACCGCGTCCCATCGTCACGAAGGAGGTGGAGGCCAAGTGAGCACCACCGCCCCCGTCGTCCCCGACTCCTCGCCGATCGTCCTCGAGAAGGCGGAGATCCGCTCCTGGAAGGCGCCGATCGCGCTCGCGGTCTTCGTCGTGATCAGCCTGGTGCTGTTCTTCGGCTTCGCCCGTCACGGCCAGAGCACCTTCCGGTTCTCCGAGAAGTCGGACGCGATCCGGATCGCCAACCTCACCGTCGACACGTTCGCGACCACCGTGATCGTCACGATCCTGCTCGTCATCCTGACGGCGCTGAGCGCCTGGTACTCGTACCGCGCGCAGAAGACGCCGATCTGGCTGGTCATCGTCTTCGCCCTGCTGTTCATGTTCGGCTTCCTCGCCTGGGCCGGATCGGGCGAGCTGCCCGTCCCGGTCACCGGCCTGCTGCTCGGAACGATCAGCCTCTCGGTGCCGCTCGTCTTCGGCGCCCTGGGCGGTGTGATCTCCGAGCGCGGCGGCGTGGTCAACGTCGCCATCGAGGGTCAGCTCCTCGCCGGCGCCTTCGTCTCGGCCATGACCGCGACGCTCACCGGCAGCTGGGTGGTCGGCCTGCTGGCCGCGCTCGTCGCGGGCGTGCTCGTCTCGTTCGTGCTCGCCGCCTTCTCGATCAAGTACCTGGTCGACCAGGTCATCGTCGGCGTCGTGCTGAACGTGCTCGTCACCGGCCTCACGAGCTTCCTGTACTCCCAGGTGCTCGCGGGCAACCCGCAGCTGCTCAACCACCCGCCGCGCCTGCCGGAGTGGCCGATCCCGGTGCTCAGCGAGATCCCGATCATCGGCCCGGTGCTGTTCCGCCAGACGATCATCGAGTACCTCATGTACATCGCGGTCTTCGCCGTGTGGTTCGGCCTCTTCAAGACCCGCTGGGGCCTCCGCCTCCGCTCGGTCGGCGAGCACCCGGAGGCCGCGGACACCGTGGGCATCAACGTCAACAGCACGAGGTTCTGGAACGTCTCGCTCGCGGGCGCCGTGGCCGGCCTCGGCGGCGCGTACTTCACGCTGGGCTCGGTGGGCGCGTTCTCGAAGGAGATGACCGCAGGCCAGGGCTTCATCGCCCTCGCGGCCGTCATCTTCGGACGCTGGGACCCGATCCGTGCGACCCTCGCGGCCCTGCTGTTCGGCTTCGCGTCGAACCTGCAGAACGTGCTCGGCATCATCGGCTCGCCGGTCCCGAGCGAGTTCATGCTGATGCTGCCCTACGTCGTCACGATCTTCGCGGTCGCCGGCCTCGTCGGCCTTTCGCGGGCCCCGGCCGCCGACGGAAAGCCGTACATCAAATCATGACCGACCTCCCGAACGCCGACTCCATCGACTGGGAGGCCCTGCGCGCCGCCGCGACCGACGCGATGCACCGCGCCTACGCCCCCTACTCGAACTTCCCGGTGGGAGCGGCCGCGCTCGTCGACGACGGACGCATCGTCAGCGGCTGCAACGTCGAGAACGCCAGCTACGGCGTGACGCTCTGTGCGGAATGCGGACTCGTGTCGTCGCTCGCGATGACCGGCGGCGGCCACCTCGTCGCCTTCACCTGCGTCGACGGCGACGGCGCGACGCTCATGCCGTGCGGCCGCTGCCGACAGCTGCTCTACGAGCACTCGGCCGAGGGGATGCTGCTGGAGACCGTCTCCGGCATCCGGACCATCGACCAGGTGCTGCCCGACGCGTTCGGGCCGCGCCAGCTCGCCGCCTACGCGGCCGAGCACGAGAACGACTGAACAGGAACACCTTCGTGAGCGACCTTGCAGGAGAGGTCGAGGCGTTCGACGCCGTCGACCTGATCAGGACCAAGCGCGACCGCGGCGAGCTCAGCACCGCCGAGATCGACTGGCTGGTGGACGCGTACACGCGCGGCTACGTCGGCGATGAGCAGATGTCGGCGATGACCATGGCGATCTTCCTCAACGGGATGACGCGCCGTGAGATCAAGGACCTCACGCTCGCGATGATCGCGTCGGGCGAGCGGATGGACTTCTCCGGCCTCGGCAAGCCGACCGCCGACAAGCACTCCACCGGCGGCGTGGGCGACAAGATCACCCTGCCGCTGATGCCGCTGGTCGCGACCTTCGGCGTCGCGGTGCCGCAGCTCTCCGGCCGCGGACTCGGCCACACCGGCGGCACGCTGGACAAGCTGGAGAGCATCCCGGGCTGGCGCGCGAGCCTCAGCAACGCGGAGATGTTCGCCCAGCTCCAGAACGAGGGCGGCGTCATCTGCGCCGCCGGTTCGGGCCTGGCGCCGGCGGACGGCAAGCTCTACGCGCTGCGCGACATCACAGGGACGGTCGAGGCCATCCCGCTGATCGCATCCTCGATCATGTCGAAGAAGATCGCCGAGGGGACGAGCGCGCTCGTCCTCGACGTGAAGTTCGGCTCGGGCGCGTTCCTCAAGGACATCGAGCGGTCCCGCGAGCTCGCCCGCACGATGGTCGAGCTGGGCCGGGACGCGGGGGTCGCCACCTCCGCGCTGCTGACGGACATGAACGTCCCCCTGGGCCTCACCATCGGCAATGCGAACGAGGTCCGTGAGTCGGTCGAGGTCCTCGCCGGCGGGGGGCCGGCCGACATCGTCGAGCTGACCGTCGCGCTGGCACGCGAGATGCTGACTCTCGCCGGACGTCCGGACGAGGACGTCGAGGCGGCGCTCAAGGATGGCCGCGCGATGGACAAGTGGCGCGAGGTCATCCGAGCGCAGGGCGGCGACCCCGACGCCCCGCTGCCGGTCGCCACGGACACGCACACGGTCGTGGCGGACGAGGACGGCATCCTGGTCGAGCAGCAGGCCCTGCCGTTCGGCATCGCCGCGTGGCGCCTCGGCGCCGGCCGCGCCCGCAAGCAGGACCCGGTGCAGCACGCAGCGGGCATCGACCTGCACGCGAAGCCCGGCGACACCGTCCGCAAGGGCCAGCCGCTGTTCACCCTCTCGGCCGACGAGCCCGCCCGCTTCGAGCGCGCGCTCGAGGCGCTGGAGGGCGCCTACCGCATCGCGCCGACGGGCACCGCGTTCGAGCGCGGCCCGCTGATCGCCGACCGCATCGCCTAACCTTGTCCAACGCATCCCGTTAGTAAAGGTTAGGTCGCGATCCTTTACTAAGGGGCCGCCGAGCGGGCGGGAAGGCGGCAGACGCCGCCCCGACCGCCCCGGTAGGGTTGAACTCATGAGCGACGCCTGGAACGAGTACGCGCTGGCCGACGGCACCGAGATCCGTCCGCTGCCCAAGGTCTCCCTGCACGACCACCTCGACGGCGGCCTCCGGCCGGCGACGGTGCTGGAGCTGGGCGCCGAGATCGGCCTGGAGCTGCCGGCGCAGGATGCGACCGAGCTCGGCCGCTGGTTCGCCGAGAAGTCGAACTCGGGCTCCCTGGTCGAGTACCTGAAGACATTCGACCTGACCACCGCTGTGATGCAGACCCGCGAGGGTCTCAGCCGCGTCGCCCGCGAGTTCGTCCAGGACCTCGGCGACGACGGCGTCGTGTACGGCGAGATCCGCTGGGCGCCCGAGCAGCACCTCAGCCGCGGACTGACTCTCGACGAGACCGTCGAGGCCGTTCAGGAGGGCGTCGAGCAGGGCATTCAGGACGTCCGGAACGCCGGTGGGCGCATCCGGGTCGGCCAGCTGGTCACGGCCATGCGGCACAACGACCGCGGGCTGGAGATCGCCGAGCTCGCCGTCCGCCACCGCGACCGCGGCGTGGTCGGCTTCGACATCGCCGGTCCCGAGGCGGGCTTCCCGCCCTCGAACCACCGCGCGGCGTTCGACTACCTGGCCGCTCAGTTCTTCCCCGCCACCGTGCACGCGGGCGAGGCGGACGGCCTCGACAGCATCCGGAGCGCGCTGCTCGACGGGCGCGCCCTGCGTCTCGGCCACGGCGTGCGCCTGGCGGAGGACATCACGATCGAGCGCCAGGACGACGAGAACACCTACGTCACGCTCGGCAACCTGTCCCAGTGGGTGAAGGACCGCGAGATCGCGCTCGAGACGAGCCCGACCTCCAACCTGCAGACCGGTGCCATCGCGGCCTGGGGCGACGACATCCTCGACCACCCGTTCGACCTGCTCTACCAGCTGGGCTTCAGGGTCACCGTGAACACCGACAACCGCCTGATGAGCGGCACCACGCTGACGCGCGAGATGAGCATCCTGGCCGACGCCTTCGCCTACGACCGCACCGACCTGGAGATCTTCCAGCTCAACGCCGCGGCCGGCGCCTTCCTCCCGCTCGAGGAGCGTGAGGAACTGGCCGAGATCATCACAGCAGGTTTCGAGGGTTCGTAGACCCCCGGGCGCTACTGTAGAAATATGTCACTGCCACCGCTGCCTGATTCCGCCATCACCGTCGGCGCGCACGCTGACGACTGGCGTCAGGCGGTCGAGCTGGCCGGTGAGGCACTGGCCCGCTCGGGAGCGACGGAGCAGGGCTACGCGCAGCGGATGATCCAGGTGATCGAGGAGTTCGGCGCCTACATCGTGATCGCGCCCGGTCTCGCACTGGCGCACGCGCGCCCCGGGCCCGACGTGAACACTGACGGCCTGTCGGTCGTCACCCTCGACGACCCGGTCGTCTTCGGTCACCCGCACAACGACCCGGTGTCGGTCGTGCTCGGGCTCGCGGTCTCGACGCCCGAGGCGCACGTGACGAGCGTCGCCGAGCTGGCGAATGTCTTCAACGACCCGGAGGCGATCCCGGCGCTGGCCGCGGCGACCGACGTGGCCGACGTGCAGCGCATCCTCACGCTGAGCGAAGAAGAGGCGTCGCGGTGAAGATCGTCGCGATCTGCGGCGTGGGAGTCGGCACCTCCGGCATCCTGAAGGTGAACGCCGAGCGCGTGCTCGACCGGCTCGGGATCGACGCCGACGTGACCGCGTCCGACGCGGCCCACATCGGCGAGGCGGCGGCGGATGCGCAGGTCGTGCTCACCTCGCCGGAGCTGGTGGACCGCATCGGAAAGACCAATGCCGACGTCATCGTCGTGCACAACTACTTCGACCTCGAAGAACTCGAGCAGAAGCTCGACGAAGCCCTCGGCTAACCGCGCAGCAGCGCCTCGATCAGGCCGGGGAACCGCTGGTCGAGCTCGTCCCTGCGCAGCTGGATCTCGTGCGTCCGGCCGCTGACGATGGTGCGGGTGACGCCGCCCTCGCGCAGCGTCTTGAAGTGGTGCGCCATGGTCGACTTCTGCACGTCGACACCCCACTCGGTGAGCGTCTTGGGGTGCGGCCTGCCGTCGGCCAGGACACGGACGATCTGGAGCCGGATGGGGTCGCCGACCGCACGCAGGACGTCGACGAGCTGCACGTCCTGGATGTCGGGGCTGGGGTAGTCGGTCATGCTCACCACAAATTGTTTGACAACCATCGAACAATAGTCGTACCGTAACGGTATGACGTTCGTCGAACAATCCTACCGCAAGACCCTCCCGGCCTTGCTCGTGCTCGCTCTGGGCCTCTTCGCCGTCGGCACGAACGCGTTCGTGATCGCCGGGCTGCTGCCGCGCGTCGCCGCCGGTCTGGGCGCCACCGCGACGCAGGTCAGCTGGTCGATCACCAGCTACTCGCTCGTCGTCGCCGTCGCCGCCCCCGCGGTCTCCATCCTTCTCCCGCGCGTCCCGCGGGCCACCCTCATGGCCGCAGGGCTCGGGATCTTCGCCCTCGGCACCGCCGTCTCCGCGCTGGCGCCCGACCTCGGGGTCTTCATCGCCGGCCGCACCTTCTCCGGCCTCGGGGAGCGGCCCTCGTCCCGACGGCGACCGCGGCCGCCGCATCCCTCGCCCGTCCGGAGAAGCGCGGGCAGGCGCTCGCCATCGTCGGCGCCGGCTTCACCCTCGCGACGGCCGTCGGCTCACCGCTCGGCACCGCGCTGGGCGGTATGGCGGGCTGGCGCTTCGCACTGTGGTGCATCGTCGGCATCGCCGCCGTTCTCGTGGTCGCCATCCCGCTGGTGGTACGGGATGTGCCCGTTCCGCCGGCGGTGACGCTCAAGCGCCGGCTCGCCCCGCTGGCCGACCTGCGCATCGTCGCACCGCTCGGGACGACCCTGCTCATGATCGCCGGGTTCAACATCGTGTACATCTTCTCGGCGGCGGTGACCCACGCGTCCACCGGAGGGTCGGGGACGCTGCTCGCGGTGCTGCTGCTGGCATACGGCGTCGCCGGGGTCGCGGGGAATGCGATCGCCGGACCGCTCACCGACCGCTTCGGCAGCCGTCCGGTCGCGCTGATCGCGCTCGGCGCCCAGGCGCTCACGCTCGTCGTGCTGGCGTTCTCCGAGGCGTCGTTTGCGGCGACCATCGTCGTCTTCGCGGTCTGGGGCGTCGCGGCCTTCGCGATCGCGATCCCGGTGCAGCATCGGCTCGTTCACGTCGAACCGGGCAGCGCCGCGCTCGCCCTGTCGTGGTACTCGACCGCGATGTACGTCGGCATCGCCGTCGCGCCGCCGATCGGGACGCTGGCGCTGGCCGCCGGGGGAGCGGTGGCGGTCCCGCTCGCCGGCGCGGTCGTCACGGTCGCGGCGCTCCCGGTGTTCCTGCTCGGATACCTCGCGCGCACGCCGCGCACCGTGACGGCCTGAGCCGTGGCCGAACCTCAGGCGGTCAGCAGTCGCATCGCCTCGGCGAGGGCGGCCACGCGGGAGGTCGCGGTCGCGCGGCGCTCCTCCAGGCTGCCCTCGTCGCTCGAGGCGTCGATGTAGATCTTGAGCTTCGGCTCGGTGCCGCTCGGGCGGACCATGACGCGGGAGCCGTCCTCGAGCAGGATGCGCAGCACGTCGCTCGGCGGAAGGCCGCCGAAGCCGTCCTTCAGGTCGTCGATCTGCGCGACCTTCACCTCGCCGAGGTGGCTCGGCGGGGTGGACCGCAGCGCCGCCATGATCTCGCCGATGCGCGACAGGTCCGTGACGCGCAGCGAGACCTGGTCGCTGGCGAAGAACCCGAAGCGCTCGGCGAAGGCGTCCAGGCGCTGGGCCACGCTGATCCCCTCGGCGGCCAGGCCGTTCGCCAGGTCGAGGAACGCGACGGCGGCCGAGATGCCGTCCTTGTCGCGCACCGTCTCGGGGTTCACGAGGTAGCCGAGGGCCTCCTCGTAGCCGTAGATGAGACCCGGTGCCCGCGAGACCCACTTGAAGCCGGTCAGCGTGTCCGCGAAGTCCAGCTTGTAGGCGCGAGCGACGGCGGCGAGGGCGGGGGAGGAGACGATCGAGCAGGCCAGCGTGCCGATCGGCCCGCGGTCGTCCGCCCGCGCCTCGGCGAGCTCGGCGGCGCGCCAGCCGAGCAGCGCGCCCACCTCGTTGCCGGAGAGCCGGCGATAGCCGTCCGTGCTCGACGGGTCGGGGATGGCGACGGCGAGCCGGTCGGCGTCGGGGTCGTTGGCGATCACCAGGTCGGCGCCGGATTCCCGCGCGGCGGCGAAGGACAGATCCATCGCGCCGGGCTCCTCCGGGTTCGGGAACGCGACCGTGGGGAACGCGGGGTCGGGATCGATCTGTGCGGTCACCGGGGTGGGCTCGGCGAAGCCCGCGCGGGCGAAGACCTCGCGTGCTGTGCGCCATCCGACGCCGTGCATGGCGGTGTACACGAACGACACGGCGTCCCGCGGAGTCTCCGTGGCCGCGACGGCGACGGTGGCGTCGATGTACGCCTGCTCCACGTCGTCGGACGCGACCTCGTACCGGTCGGAGCGCGGGAGGTCTGCCACGCTGCCCTGCGCGACGTCGAGGATATGCGCGGCGATCTCCGCATCCACCGGGGACACGATCTGCGAGCCGTGGTCCTCGCCGCCCAGGTAGACCTTGTACCCGTTGTCGTTCGGCGGGTTGTGGCTGGCGGTCACCATGACGCCCGCGCTCGCGTCCAGGTGCCGGACGGCGAAGGCCAGCACCGGGGTCGGCAGGAGGCGGGGGAGCAGGATCGCGTGCACGCCGACGCCCGCCATCAGCTCTGCCGTGTCGCGGGCGAAGACGTCGGAGTTCTTGCGGCCGTCGTAGCCGATCACGACCGACGGCGTGCCGCCCTCAGCGTGCTCGAGGAGCCAGCGGGCGAACCCGGCGGCGGCCTGGGCCACCAGCACGCGGTTCATCCGGTTGGGGCCGGCGGCGATCGCGCCGCGCAGTCCGGCGGTGCCGAAGGCGAGACGCTCGTCGAACCGCGAGTGGAGGTCGGCGATGGCCTCGGCGGAGCCCGCCTCCGCGGCGACGATCAGCGACTCGAGCTCTTCGCGGGTCTCCGGGTCGGGGTCCTGCGCCAGCCAGGCGCGGGCGTCGGCGAGCAGCTGCGGGGTGTCCTTCGTCGTGTCGGTCACAGCGCCTCCACGATCTGGGCGAGCAGGGCGCTGATCACCGGCTCGGCGGCGCGGCCGGCCTCGATGACCTCCTGGTGGCTCAGCGGGGTCTTCTGGATGCCCGCGGCGAGGTTGGTGACGAGCGACATGCCCAGGATCTCCATCCCGGCCTGACGCGCCGCGATCGCCTCGAGGGCGGTCGACATGCCGACGATGTGGCCGCCGATCGCCTTCGCCATCTGGACCTCGGCCGGCGTCTCGTAGTGCGGGCCGCGGAACTGCGTGTACACGCCCTCGTCGAGCGACGGTTCGATGGTGCGCGCGAGGTCGCGGAGGCGCTGCGAGTAGAGGTCCGTGAGGTCGATGAAGGTCGCGCCCTCCAAGGGGGAGTCGGCCGTCAGGTTGATGTGGTCGCTGATGAGCACCGGCGTGCCGGGCTTCCAGTGGTCCTTGATCCCGCCGGCGCCGTTGGTGAGGACCATCGTGGTCGCTCCGGCTGCGGCCGCGGTGCGCACGCTGTGGACGACACGGCGGACGCCGTGGTTCTCGTAGTAATGGGTGCGCGCGCCGATGACCAGAGCGTGCTTGCCGTTGGCCAGGCGGACGGAACGCAGGGTGCCGACGTGGCCCTCCAGGGCGGGCTTGCTGAAACCGACGATCTCGGTGGCCGGGACGGTCGCCACGGTTTCGCCGATCAGGTCCGCTGCCTTGCCCCATCCGCTCCCCAAAGTGAGGGCGATGTCGTGGCGCTGCACACCGGTCTTCTCAGCCAGCTGCGAGGCGGCTTCGCGCGCGATCTCGAACGGGTCGGCGGCGGGGTCGTCGAGGGGGTTCGTGAAGGAATCCGACATGCCCCAACTCTACTGAGCCGCCGGTTGTCCACAGCGGCCGTCCGGGATGCGCATCGGTGCATCCCATACGGAAGAATGGTCGGCATGTCGTATGAATTCGAGCGCAAGCAGCGGCTCGCCGTGCTCGGCGGAGGTCCCGGCGGGTACGAGGCGGCGCTCGCGGGCGCCCAGCTGGGAGCCGACGTGACCATCGTGGAGCGCTCCGGGGTGGGCGGCTCCGCCGTCATCACCGACGTCGTGCCCTCGAAGAGCCTCATCGCGACGGCCGAGGCCACCAACTCCATCGGCGAGGCGACCGACCTCGGCGTGCAGTTCTTCTCGCGCGGCGAGACCGGCAAGCCGGTGCGGCCCGAGATCGCCGTCAACCTGGCGGCGGTCAACAAGCGGCTGGTGGGCCTCGCGCGACAGCAGTCGGAGGACATGCGGGCCGAGCTGGTGCGCTCCGGCGTCCGCATCGTGACCGGTGAGGGGCGCCTCGACGGCGCCGGCGCCGTGATCGTGTCCACCGGCAGGGGCGACTCGGGCACCGACTTCGATCGCATCGAGGCCGACACCATCGTCGTCGCCGTGGGCGCGACGCCGCGCATCCTGCCGTCGGCGGTGCCGGATGGGGAGCGCATCCTCACCTGGACCCAGCTCTACGACCTGCAGACCGTGCCGTCGCACCTGATCGTGGTCGGGTCCGGTGTGACCGGCGCCGAGTTCGCGTCCGCGTACAACGCCCTGGGCTCCAAGGTGACGCTCATCTCGTCGCGCGACCAGGTCCTCCCTGGCGAGGACGCCGATGCCGCGGCCGTGATCGAGAACGTGTTCCGCCGCAACGGCATGCAGGTGCTGTCGAAGTCGCGGGCGGAGTCGGTGGTCCGCACCGAGGACGGCGTGGTCGCCACACTGACCGACGGCCGCACGATCGAGGGCTCGCACTGCCTCATGGCGGTCGGCTCCGTGCCGAACACCGCCGGCATCGGGCTGGAGGAGGCGGGGGTGCAGGTGACGCCGTCGGGCCACATCCGTGTCAACCGGGTCGCGCGCACCTCCATCCCCAACATCTACGCCGCAGGCGACTGCTCCGACTCGCTGCCGCTCGCGTCCGTCGCGTCGATGCAGGGCCGCACCGCCGTCTTCCACGCGATGGGCGACGCCGTGAACCCGATCGAGCTCCGCAACGTCAGTTCCAACATCTTCACCCAGCCCGAGATCGCCACGGTCGGCTGGAGCCAGAAGCAGATCGAGGAGGGCATCGCGCAGGGCGACATCTACAAGCTGCCGCTCAAGTCCAACCCGCGCGCCAAGATGCTCGGCATCCGCGACGGCTTCGTGAAGCTCTTCGCGCGCACCGGGTCGGGCACCGTCATCGGCGGCGTGATCGTGGCGCCGCGGGCGTCCGAGCTGATCTTCCCGCTCGCGCTCGCTGTGGAGCAGCGGCTCACCGTCGACCAGGTCGCCCGCGCCTTCACGGTCTACCCGTCGCTGTCGGGGTCGATCACCGACGCGGCCCGCGCCATGCACATCGTGCTCTGACGGAAGGCACCGGGGATGGAGACCGCGCTCGTCATCGGCGTCCTCGCCGTCCTGACGATCGCGGCCGCCACCACCATCGGGCCGAAGTTCGGGGTGGCCTCGCCGCTCATCCTCGTGGTGGTCGGAATCCTCGTGAGCCTGCTGCCGTTCGTCCCGGCTCTGGTGATCCAGCCGGAGTGGGTGATCGCGGGGGTGCTGCCGCCGCTGCTCTACTCGGCGTCGGTGTCGATGCCGGCGATGACCTTCCGGCGGGAGTTCGGCGCGATCGGCGGCCTATCTGTCATCCTGGTCATCGTCAGTTCGGTGGTGCTGGGGCTGTTCTTCGCCTGGATCATCCCCGGGCTGGGCCTCGGCTGGGGCGTCGCGCTCGGGGCGATCGTGAGTCCGACGGACGCCGTGGCCACCGGCATCGTCAAGCGCGCGGGCGTCTCGCCCCGGGTGGTCGCGATCCTGGAAGGCGAGAGTCTGCTGAACGACGCGACCGCGCTGGTGCTGTTGCGGGCCGCGGTCGCGGCGGCGGGCGTGGCGACCTTCACGGTCGGCGCGGTGACACTCTCGTTCGTTTATTCGGTCGTGATCGCCGTTGCGTTCGGCGGCCTCGTGGGCTGGCTCAACCTGCTCGTGCGCGCCCGGGTCAAGGACGCGACGGTCAACACGGTGATCTCGTTCACCGTGCCGTTCCTCGCGTCCATCCCGGCCGAAGCGCTCGGGGCATCGGGGCTCGTGGCGGCGGTGGTTGCGGGACTCGTCACCGGCTTCCGGGCGCCGCGTGTGCTGTCACCCGAGCACCGGCTGTCCGATGCGCAGAACTGGCGGACGGTCGAGCTCATCCTCGAAGGGCTGATCTTCCTCACGATGGGGCTCGAGCTGTTCGGCATCCTGCAGAAGGTGCAGCAGGACCATTCCGGGGTGGCGCCGGCGGTCGGCATCGCGGCGCTCGCCCTGGTTCTCACCATCGTGGTGCGGGCGGCCTTCGTCGCGCCGCTGCTGGCGCTGCTCGCCCGGCGCCACCGCCGCGGTCAGCGCATGCGACCGCGGCTGGAGCAGATGCAGGAGCACCTCTCCGATCCCGAAGCGGTGCAGCGCGGGATCGCCCAGCGGATCGCGCCCGCCGAGACGCCGGCGCTGACGACCGGCGCCGACGAGAACCCACCGGTCGCGGACCTGTCGCCCTTCGCGGTGGCCGATGCTGCACGGACGGTCTCGCCGAAGCAGGCCGAACGGCGGCGGCGACGTCTCGCGCGGCGCGGCGTCCCGACCGCCGAGAACCTCGCGCGGTTCGGCACGCGCGTGCGGCGGCTGATCGCGGACATCGAGTACTTCACCGGCGCACCGCTCGGCTGGCGCGAGGGCGCGATCGTCGTGTGGGCCGGGATGCGCGGAGCCGTGACCGTCGCCGCCGCCCAGTCGCTTCCCGGCGATACTCCGGGCCGCTCCGTACTCGTCCTCATCGCGTTCCTCATCGCTGCGGGGTCGCTCCTGCTGCAGGGCGGAACCCTCGGGCTCGTCCTGCGGCTGGTGAAGCCCGCCGCGGCGGATCCTGCGGCCGAGAAGGAGGAGCGGCGGCGGCTCTTGGAGGTGCTCTACGAAGCGGGCAAGTCCGTCCCTGAGCCGGCCACGCGAGAGCGCACGCCGGAAGCCTTCGCCGAGCACAAGGCCGCCCGCCTCGCCCGCCTGCGCGCCCAGCGCGACGCCCTCCTCGACGCCCGTGACGACGGCACGTTCAGCGCCGACGTCCTCGCGGGCGCGCTCACCAACCTCGACGCCGACGAGATCAGCATCGACCTCAAGGGCGACCCCACCGAGGCCACCGGCTGACGCTCCGCCGCCGCCCCCGCCGCGCGTGTCCCGCCGCCGCCAGAAACGGAGGACATCCGCCTCCCTCAGCTGTCCGTTCTCCTCCCTTTCGCATTACCCGGCGGCGTGTCGGCTCGGCCCTCCTCCCTTTCCCGCGCCCTCTCCGCTCCGCTCGAAATGGAGGACATCGGCGTCCGGCAGCAGCCGGTTCCCTCCCTTTCGCGACATCCGGCGGCGTGTCGGCTAGGCCCTCCTCCCTTATGAACCCGTCCACAGGTCGTAGGTGCGGCGACATCTCCACAGATCTCGGGGTCACCGTGTCGCGAGGCCTGTCGCTCGCGACGATGGATGCATGACCTGGAACGAACGACTCGAGCGCTGGGGAGGCGCAGCCTCAACGCGTCAGCTCCGCAGCGCCGGAGTGACTCAGCGCGAGTTGACAGCGGCGGTCTCGTCCGGGGAGCTGCTGCGGCCACGCAACGGTCGTTACGCGTCCTTGTCGGCGCCGCATCCGATACTCGTCGCCCTTTCCGCAGGTTCGCGTCTCTGCTGCCTGTCGGCGGCGCGAACCTACGGGCTCTGGGGAGGTACGGACGACCGCATCCACCTCGCCGTGCCTCCGAACTTAGGTAGGTCTGGCACTGACGCTCCGCGGATCGTCCGGCATTGGCGGCGGGTCGAGGAGCATCCCGAGATCTGGCGAGTGTCGTTCCACGACTGTCTGCGCACCGTGGTGCGCTGCGCCGATGACGTCACGGCCGTCGCCGTGCTGGACACTGCTCTGACGTCGGGTCGTGTCTCACCATACGGCCTCGACCGCATCTTCGCCGGGGAGCCTCAGTCGTCGCGTCGGCTCGCCCAACAAGCGCGACCCGGTTCGGAATCCGGGGTGGAGTCGATCCTCCGCCAGCTGCTCGAGAGCCGGGGCCATCGGGTCGAGCAGCAACTGCAGGTCTCGGGGGTGGGGCGTGTCGACATGCGGATCGACGGGATGCTTCTCGTCGAGGTCGACGGCTTCGCGTTCCATCGGGACCGGGTGCGTTCGAGCGTGATCGCGCGCGCGATACCGCGCTCGCGCTGCGGGGGATGCGGTGGCTCCGCGTGCCCGCTCGGCAGGTGTTGGACCATTCCGTGGCCGCCGTGGATGCGGTCGAGCGGATGCTGGGCCTGCTGAGAAGGGAGGAAGACAGTGTCCGTGAAGCGAGCTGAAACGCGAAAGGGAGGAGCCCTCGAGCCGGGTGGCTCGGAGACTCCTCCCTTTCGGACGGTGCGCGGCGCGCGCCGGCGCGTGTCAGACGATGTTGAGCAGCAGGTGGCCGGAGGAGACGGTCTCGCCGACCGCGGCGTTGATGCCGGAGACCGTGCCGTCCTTGTGGGCGGTGAGCGGCTGCTCCATCTTCATGGCTTCGAGGACGAGCACGAGGTCACCCTTGACGACCGGGTCGCCGTCCGCGACCGCGACCTTGACGACGGTGGCCTGCATCGGAGCGGTGACCGAGTCGCCGGTCGCCGTCTCGACGCTGTGCGCCGCACCGCGGCGACGCGGCGCCGGAGCGGCCGCGGCGGCTGCGCCGGCGGAACCGCCGCCGGAGAGCAGGCGTGCGGGCAGCGACACCTCGATCCGCTTGCCCTCGACCTCCACCACGACGTTGCTGCGACGCTCGGCGGCAGCCTGGTCGCCCAGCTCGCCCGACCACGGCTCGATGTCGTTGACCCACTCGGTCTCGATCCAGCGGGTGTACACCGAGAACGGCTCGCCGTCCTGCGGGGCGAAAGCCGGATCGCGCACGATGGCGCGGTGGAAGGGGAGGACGGTCGGCAGACCGGCGACCTCGAACTCCTCGAGGGCGCGGCGGGAGCGCTCGAGCGCCTCCTCGCGGCTGGAGCCGGTCACGATGAGCTTCGCGAGCATGGAGTCGAAGGCGCCGCTGATGACGTCGCCCGCCTGGATGCCGCTGTCGACGCGCACGCCGGGGCCGCCGGGGGCCTTGAACACGTGCACGGGGCCCGGGGAGGGGATGAAGTTGCGGCCGGCGTCCTCGCCGTTGATCCGGAACTCGAAGGAGTGTCCGCGCGGAGCCGGGTCGTCGTAGTCCAGCTCGCCGCCCTCGGCGAGGCGGAACTGCTCGCGCACGAGGTCGATGCCGGTGACCTCTTCGGAGACCGGGTGCTCGACCTGAAGACGGGTGTTGACCTCGAGGAACGACACGGTGCCGTCCTTGCCGATCAGGAACTCGCACGTGCCCGCGCCCTGGTAGCCGACCTCCTTGAGGATGGCCTTGGACGACGAGTAGAGCTTCTCCATCTGCTCGGGCGTGAGGAACGGCGCGGGCGCCTCCTCGACGAGCTTCTGGTGGCGGCGCTGCAGCGAGCAGTCGCGCGTGGAGACCACGACCACGTTGCCGTAGGCGTCGGCGAGACACTGGGTCTCGACGTGACGCGGCTGGTCGAGGTACTTCTCGACGAAGCACTCGCCGCGGCCGAACGCCGCGATGGCCTCGCGGGTGGCCGACTCGAAGAGCTCGGGCACCTCTTCGCGGGTGCGGGCGACCTTGAGGCCGCGACCGCCGCCGCCGAAGGCCGCCTTGATGGCGACGGGGAGGCCGTACACGTCGACGAAGTCGAGCACCTCGGACGCGTCGGCGACCGGGTTCAGGGTTCCCGGGGCGAGCGGGGCGCCCACCTTCTCGGCGACATGACGCGCCGAGACCTTGTCACCCAGGCGCTCGATGGCCTCCGGCGACGGGCCGATCCAGGTGAGGCCGGCGGCGATCACGGCGCGGGCGAAATCGGCGTTCTCGGCGAGGAAGCCGTAGCCCGGGTGGACCGCGTCGGCGCCCGAGCGGCGGGCGACCGACAGCAGCTTGTCGATCACCAGGTAGGTGTCGGCGCTGGTGGTCCCGTCGAGGGCGTACGCCTCGTCGGCGAGGCGGACGTGGACGGCGTCGCGATCCTGGTCCGCGTACACCGCGACGGACGCGATACCGCTGTCCTTCGCCGCACGGATGACACGGACGGCGATCTCGCCGCGGTTGGCGATCAAAACCTTGGTGATACGTGGCACAGTTCCCTAGCCTATTGCTCGATATCGAACGACCTTTGGTCGATCCCCACAAAAATGGGACGCCGAAGACTTCAGGAGCCTACAAGATGCGGTGTCAGTGGCCGCGATTCCACAGCGACGTCCACTCGACGCCGAGCTCGCGCACCAGGTCGCGCAGCGTCGAGAGCGAGAGCCCGACGACGGTGCTCGGGTCGCCCTCCACCCGGGTGATGAACGGGCCGCCGAGGCTGTCGACGGTGAACGCGCCGGCTACCTCCAGCGGCTCCCCACTGGCGACGTACGCGTCGATCTCGGCGTCGGTCACGTCGGCGAAGGTGACGGCTGCGGTGGCGACGGCTCCCGCAGCGGCGTTCTCTCGGCCGTCGCGGTGGTCGATGAGCCAGTGGCCGGAGTGCAGCACGCCGGTCCGGCCGCGCTGCCGAAGCCAGCGCTCGCGGGCGATCTCCGGCAGGTGCGGCTTGCCGTGGATGGCGCCGTCGATCGCGAACGCGGAGTCACCGCCGAGGATCAGGCCGTCGAGGGGCTCGCCGTCGAGGGTGCCGCGCACCGCCTCCGCCTTCAGGCGCGCCAGCAGCTGCACCATCGCGTCCGCGTTCAACGGTCCGTGCTCGGCTTCGGCCGCGGCGACGGCGGCCGGCTCGTCGACATGCGATGGGACGACCACCGGCTCGATGCCCGCTGCCCGCAGCAGGGCGAGCCGGGCCGGGGAGGTGGAGGCGAGGTAGAGGCGCATGGTCACCTATGGAATGCTCGAAGGATGCCCCAGAACGATGAGGGAGACCTCGCGCAGCACGAGGTCGAGCTCGACATTACCAACGTCGCCCACGGCGGCGTGTTCGTCGCCCGGCACGAAGGACGCGTGGTCTTCGTCCCCGACACGATGCCGGGGGAGCGGGTGCGCGTGCGCATCGGCGACACCCGGCACGAGAGCTTCTGGCGCGGCGAGGTGGTGGAGGTGCTGAAGGCCGCGCCCGAGCGGCAGCCGCACGTGTGGGCGGCCGCGGCGATCGAGCGTCCGCCGGCGCAGCGCGCGGGCGGCGCGGAGTTCGGCCACATCCGTCTGGAGCACCAGCGCGAGTTGAAGCGCCGCGTGATCGAGGATGCGCTCACCCGTACTGCGAAGCTGTCGCCCGAGGCCGTCGCCATGGCCGGCGTGGGCGGCGGCCGCGTCACCGTCGAGCCGGTCGCCGGCGAGACGGACGACGGCACGGGATGGCGCACCCGCGTCCGCCTCCAGGTCGACCGCACGGGCCGTCTCGGTCCGTTCGCGCCGCGCTCGCACACGGTCATCCCGGTGGACGACCTCCCGCTCGCGACCGCGCTCGTGCAGGAGGCGACGCCGTTCGGGCAGCTCTTTCCCGGCGCGGAGTCGGTGGATGTCGTCGCGACGGGGCTCGGCACCTCCCACGTCCTCGTCAACGACGCGCCGGAGCGTCCGAGCGGAAACCGCAACGCGGCGGGGAACCGCGCCGGCCGCGGCCGCAACCGTGCCGGGGCGCGGCCGCAGCGTCCGCGCTCCCGGCCTCAGCCGGTCCCCATCCGCGAGAGGGTCGGCGATCGCGAGTTCCGGCTCGACGCCCGCGGCTTCTGGCAGGTCCACCGCGCCGCCGCGCAGACTCTCACCGAGGCCGTGCAGTCCGCCGTCGACGAAGCGCTGTTCGACCCGCGTGCCGCCAACCTCGACCTGTACGGCGGCGTCGGGCTGCTCGCCGCCGCGCTCGGGGACAGGTTCGGCTCGACCCTGCGGATCACCTCCGTCGAGAGCAGCGAAGCGGCCACCGACGACGCGGCGGAGAACCTCGCCGACTGGGTCGGCGCCTCGGCGATCACGGACCGGGTGGAGCGGTACATCACCCGCGTCGCCGCGGACGCGTCCGCCGCGGAGCGCGCACGGCTGCGGGCGGCGACCGTCGTGCTCGACCCGCCGCGCTCCGGCGCCGGCCGCGAGGTCGTCGACGCGATCTCGTCGCTGACCCCGGCGCAGGTCGTCTACGTCGCCTGCGACCCGGTCGCACTGGCGCGCGACCTCGCGTTCTTCGCCCGGCACGGCTATGAGCTGCGCGGGATGCGTGCGTTCGACCTGTTCCCCAACACGCACCACGTCGAGGCGGTCGCCACGCTGACGCGCTGACGGTGGAACACGACCGAATGCATTCACCCCCTACGATGGTCAGCATGGTGCGGGTGGCAATCGTCGACGATCACGAGTCCGTGCGCCTGGGGCTGAAGGCGGCCTGCCAGGACGCGGGGTACGACGTCGTCGTGACCGCTCCCACGGTGGACGACTTCGTGTCCCAGCTCGGCTCGCAGGAGTGCGACGTCGTCGTGCTGGACCTGTCGCTCGGCGACGGCTCGAAGGTCACCGACAACGTCAAGCGCGCGCAGGCGACCGGCGCGGCCGTGCTCGTGCACAGCATCGCGGACCGGGTGGCGAGCGTCCGGGAGGCGCTGGCCGCCGGCGCCGCGGGCGTCATCCCCAAGTCCTCCCCGACCACCACCGTGATCAGTGCGATCGCCACGGTCGCGCGCGGCGATGTGCTCAACAACCTGGAGTGGGCCACCGCGATCGACGCCGACAGCGACTTCGCGAAGGCCCAGCTCGGGCGCCGCGAGCGCGACGTGCTCCACCTCTACGCGTCCGGACTGCCCCTGAAGGCCGTGGCGGCGCAGCTCGGCATCGCGAACTCCACGGCTCGCGAGTACCTCGACCGCATCCGCGTCAAGTACGTCGAGGTCGGCCGGCCGGCGCCCACCAAGGTGGACCTCCTCCGCAGGGCGGTGGAGGACGGCATCCTCCCCGGGCTCGACCCGGAGACGGGCAATGAGCGTTCCTAGCGGGGTTCGCCCCGGCCTGCCGTTGGAGTCGGCCAAACCCCGCAACCCGCTGAGCCGCGCGCGCATCGAGCGCATCGCGGACCGGACGGTCTCCGCCTTCGGCCTCGTGTTCGGCCTGCAGACGCTGCCGACCGCTCTCGGCCAGCTGCACGACCTGCGGGAGCCGTGGGGGGCCGCGTGGATGATCGCCGTCTTCGGCGGCCTCGCACTCACCGTGATCCTCGCCGTCGTCCAGCGCGGTGTGAAGATCGCGATGGCCGTGCTCGCCGTCGTCTACCTCGCCGCCATCGTCACCTGGCCGCTCATCGCGGGCGACCCGGCCGCCTTCCAGACCGACAAGCCGTGGGTCTGGTTCCTGTGCTCCGTCTTCACCGCGTTCGCCGCGGTCGCATATCCGCTGTGGCTCGCCATCGCGTACACGTTCCTGGCCCCGATCGCGTACGGCGTCGTCCGCGCGCTCCCGGCGGGCGGCGGAGTCGGCTTCGAGCTGGCCGCCCTGGACACCATCTACGCGATCATCCTCGGCGGCGTCATCCTCGCCATCATCGCGATGATGCGGCAGGCGTCGAGCGCCGTCGACACCGCGCAGAGCCAGGCTCTCGCACGCTATGCCAATGCGGTCCGCCAGCACGCGACCGAGGTTGAGCGCGTCCAGGTGGATGCGATCGTCCACGACAGCGTGCTCACCACCCTGCTCTCGGCCGCCTCGGCGCGGACCCCCGAGCAGAAGGAGCTCGCCGCCGCGATGGCGGCGGACGCCATCGGGCACCTGCACGCCGCCGAGGCGGCGACCCCCGAGGACCAGTCGGCTGTCGGCCTCGATCGGCTCACCGAACGCCTGGTGACCGCCGCGAACGCCTTCTCCTCCCCGTTCGACGTCGAGGTGTACGACGTGGAGGTCCACACGCTGCCGGTCAACGTCGCCGAGGCGGTCTACTCGGCCACGGTCCAGGCCATGGTGAACAGCATGCAGCACGCCGGCGGCCCGGAGGTGCACCGGAGCGTCTCGATCCGCGGCGGAGGACCGGCGGCGACCGTGGAGGTCGTCGTGCGCGACGACGGCCGCGGTTTCACCGAGTCCGAGGTTCCCGCGGAGCGGCTGGGGCTGCGGATCAGCATCCGGGACCGGCTCGCCAAGGTCGGCGGCCGCGCGAGCATCGAGTCCGAGCCGGGCGTCGGGACGACGGTGACCATCCTCTGGCCGTCGGCCGACCAGAGCGCGCTGGGCGGCACCTCCGCGGCGACGGCGCTGCACGACCCGCTGGCTCCGGCCACGGCGGCGGAGGCGGCCGAGTGATCACCCTCAACCGCGTCCTCTTCCTCAGCCTCGGTGCCCTCTTCTCGGCGTACCACCTCTTCCTCGCGCTCTCGTCGCTGTCGACGCCGGCGGCGCCCGGGCCGGCCGTCGTGGCCATGGTGCTGTACGGGATCGCCACCATCCTCAGCCTGTGGCCCACGAGTCCGACCAAGATGCCGCTCTGGCTGGCCGCGTTCGACCTGGCCGTGAGCATCGTCGCGACCATCCTCGTGACCAGCCAGCTCGATCCGGCGAAGGACAACGGCTACGCCACCTGGTACGTCGCCGCGGTCGGCACCCTGATGACCATCTGCGCGGTCCGCCGCCAGCAGGTCGTCGCCTGGGTCGGTGTCGGGTTCCTCGCGGTGCAGACGGTGGTCTGGGCCGGTCCTGGCGCGCTCGCCGGACTGGGCGTGATCGGCTCGGTCGTCTGGGTCGGCGTCGCGGTGGTCATCTCGGGCTCGCTGGCGAAGGCCGGCCGGGACGCGCTGCAGTTCGCCCGCGCCGAGCGCGAGGCGACGGAGTGGCAGGCGGCTCAGGAGGCGCACGTCATGGAGCGACAGCTGCGCCTGCGGCAGACCTATCGCGTCGCAGCGCCGATGCTCGCCGAGATCGTCCGCCGGGGAGGAGACCTCACGGAGGCCGAACGGCGAGAGTGCCGCTACCTGGAGGGGGCCATCCGCGACGAGATCCGCGGACGCCGGCTCCTCAACGACGACGTCCGCCGCGAGGTCATGGACGCGCGACGCCGGGGCGTGGTCGTCAGCCTGCTCGACGAGGGCGGCATCGACGACCTCGACCAGCGCGGGCTCGAGACGGTGCTGCGGAGACTGGCCGAGGCCATCCGCGGGACGACCACCGACAAGCTCATCGTGCGCACGGTTCCCCGCTCGTCGAAGACAGCCGTGACAGTCGTCGGCCTGCGCATGTCGGACGACGGCGCCGCGAACGCACTCGGGGCGGAGTCGGAGGACGACGAGGTCGACCTGTGGCTCGAGATCCCGCGTCCCGTCGGCACCCTCTGAGGACCGGGTCGTCGCGACCTCTCGTCACGAATCGGGGCGCGCTCCCGTCTTTAACAGGAGAAAGGGGCCGACACCCGAATTGTCGGCCCCTTTTCAAACCCCGAGTCAGGGCGACAACCCGAATATCGCCCTGACTCGCCCCCAAAGCACTCGCCCGCTTACCCTAGTCGGCGAGTGATTGGCGGTGTGACTCACGAGGAGAGACACCTAGCAATATCTATAGTGGTGCGGCTCCCAGTAAATACATAGTCGTCATTTTGGAGGACACCTGGGGGACACCACACGACCCCCGTTCAGGGTGCACCCGCGACATGACGCCCGACCCGCTTTCGGGGGACAGACCAGTCGGGGTACAAACGCCCGATCTCAGCCCGAGAACGATCGCCATGCGCCTGTTCCGGGGCGCAGTTCGCCGCGCAGGGCGCGCTGGGTCCGAGCCCAGGCGTCCGGCCCCTGCTCGGCCTGCGCCTCCTTGGCGGCCGCCGCCTGCTCGGCCGCCGCGGCAGCGAGCACCGCGGTCACCGCGGCGACCTCCTCCGGCGTCACGCCGCGCGTGAGGAACCGCAGCTGGGAGGGGTCGAGCGGCGAGTCCGCGCTCGCCGCCGCTGCGTGCGCGCCGCTCACAGCGGGATGTTCCCGTGCTTCTTCGGCGGCAGCGAAGCGCGCTTGGTGCGCAGCGCACGCAGTGCCTTGATCACCGAAACGCGCGTCGCGGCCGGCTCGATGACGCCGTCGAGCTCGCCGCGCTCGGCGGCCAGGAACGGGCTGGCCACGTTGTAAGTGTACTCGTTGGCGAGCTTCGTCCGCACGGCCGCGACATCCTCGCCGGCCTCCTCCGCACGTTTGATCTCACCCCGATACAGGATGTTGACCGCACCCTGACCGCCCATGACGGCGATCTCGGCGGTCGGCCAGGCGAGGTTGATGTCGGCGCCGAGCTGCTTGGAGCCCATGACGATGTAGGCGCCGCCGTAGGCCTTGCGGGTGATGATCGTGACGAGGGGCACGGTCGCCTCGGCGTACGCGTACAGCAGCTTCGCACCGCGGCGGATGACGCCCGTCCACTCCTGGTCCGTGCCGGGCAGGTAGCCGGGGACGTCGACGAGGGTCAGGATCGGGATGCCGAACGCGTCGCAGAAGCGCACGAACCGCGACGCCTTCTCACCCGCGTCGATGTTCAGCGTCCCGGCCATGGAGCTCGGCTGGTTGGCGACGATGCCGACGGAGCGTCCCTCCACCCGGGCGAAGCCGATGACGATGTTCGGCGCGAACAGCGGCTGCACCTCGAGGAACTCGCCGTCGTCCACGATGCCCTCGATGATCGTCTTGACGTCGTACGGCTGATTCGGCGAGTCCGGGATGACCGTGTTGAGACGCCGGTCGGCGTCCGTGATCTCGAGCTCCGGCTCGGACTGGAAGGTGGGCAGCTCCGCCAGGTTGTTCTGCGGCAGGTAGCTGAGCAGGGTGCGCGCGTAGTCGAGGGCGTCCTCCTCGTCGCTCGCCAGGTAGTGGGAGACGCCGGAGACCTTGTTGTGGGTCAGAGCGCCGCCGAGCTCCTCGAAGCCGACGTCCTCGCCGGTGACGGTCTTGATGACGTCCGGGCCGGTGACGAACATGTGGCTCGACTTGTCGACCATGATCACGAAGTCGGTGAGCGCGGGAGAGTACACCGCGCCGCCGGCCGCCGGGCCCATGACGATCGAGATCTGCGGGATGACGCCGGAGGCGGCGGTGTTGCGGCGGAAGATCTCGCCGTACTTGCCGAGCGCGACCACGCCCTCCTGGATGCGCGCGCCGCCGGAGTCGAGGATGCCGATCATGGGCACGCCGGTCTTGAGCGCGTGGTCCATGACCTTGATGATCTTCTCGCCGGCCACCTCGCCGAGCGAGCCGCCGAAGATGGTGAAGTCCTGGCTGAACACGGCGACATTGCGGCCGTGGATGGTGCCGACGCCGGTGACGACGGCATCGCCGTAGGGGCGCTTGGCCTCCATGCCGAAGGCGTGGGTGCGGTGGCGGACGAACTCGTCCAGCTCGACGAAGGACCCCTGGTCGAGCAGCAGGTCGATCCGCTCGCGGGCGGTCAGCTTGCCTTTGGCGTGCTGCTTCTCGATGGCGGCCTGCCCGCTCGCGGTCACGGCCTCGTGGAACCGTTCCTTCAGGTCGGCGAGCTTGCCGGCGGTGGTGGTCAGGTCGGGGAGCTGGTCGGTCTGACGGTCTTCGGTGTCGGTCACGCCGTTCACTCTACCGGCCAGTGGAACGGGCATGCCGTTGACGAAATCCTACAAATCCGCCCGTCCGCTCTGGGGAACGGAGCCAGTGCGACAGACTGGGCGCGTGGAGTTCCGACGCAGCCGTGCCATCGTCCCCGTGCTCGAGGTCCTGCCCGAGGCGGGATCGACCAACGACGTCCTGCGCGAGCGCGCGGGCGACCTGCCCGATCTCGCGGTGCTGGTCACCGACAACCAGACCGGCGGCCGCGGTCGGCTCGGCCGCGAGTGGGTCACCCCTCCCGGCACGGCGCTCGCCATCTCGGTCCTGCTCAAGCCCGTCGGGCTGCCCTCTGCGGCATACGGCTGGTTCCCGCTTCTCGCCGGCCTCGCCATGAGCCGGGCGCTCGGACCGCTCGTGCCGGGCGGCGTGCAGGTGAAGTGGCCCAATGACGTCCTCATCGAGGGCGACAAGGTGTGCGGGATCCTGGCCGAGCTGCTTCCCGACCTGTCCGGGCTGATCATCGGCGCAGGCGTCAACCTGGCGCAGACGCGCGAGCAGCTCCCGACGGAGACGTCCACCTCCCTCGCCCTCGCCGGGGCCGACGGCGTGGACGCGGATGCCGTGCTCTCGGCGTATCTCATCCAGCTGAGCACGGTCTACCGCGAGTTCCTCGCGGCCGGGGGCGATCCGATCCGCAGCGCCCTGCGGGACGAGGTCGTCGAGGCGTGCCACACCGTCGGCCGGTCGGTGCGCGTCCAGCTGCCCTCGGGAGACGACCTGCTCGGGACCGCGGCGGGCATCGACGAGGACGGCCGGCTCATCGTGGAGTCGGATGCGGGCCGCACCGCGGTGGCGGCGGGCGACGTGACGCACCTGCGGTATTAATGGAGCATGAGCAGCACCCCGGACGGGACCTTCGCGCAGCCCGCCCAGCCGCCCGAGCGCGTCATCGCCCGGCTGCGGACCAACGCTCGCCGGCTGTTCTGGCCGAGCCTGGCGCTGATCGCCGCCGCGGGTGCTGTGGGGTTCTTCGCCGGCCGGCTCGACGAGGTCTGGGAGATCGTGCTGCTCTGGTCGGCCGCCGCCGCGGTCGTGCTGCTCCTCTTCCTGCTGCCGCTCGCCGCGTGGCTCAGCCGCCGGTACACGATCACGACGCGACGGCTCATCATCCGGCACGGATTCTTCATCCGGGTGCGTCAGGAGCTGCTGCACAGTCGCGGCTACGACGTGAGCGTGCGGCGCACCTGGCTGCAGAGCGCCTTCCGTTCGGGTGACGTGCTGATCAACTCCGGGCTCGACCACCCGGTCGTCCTCAAGGACGTGCCGAAGGCCGACCAGGTCCAGCGGGCGCTGTCCGAGCTGATGGACCACTCGCAGACGGTCGTCGCCGTCCGCCGTCAGCAGTCGGAGTCAGTCACCGATGAGACCACGGTCTGGGGCAGCCGCTAGCGTCGAACCGGTGATCGGCGGCTTCTCGCGCGCCGCCCGCGGAGTGACGTGCGCACCCGACGACAGGGCACCGCGTGCGGCGGCGCGACGGTCGCGTGCGGCGGCCCGCTCGGGCGAGAACACCCACCAGCGGTAGAACGCGAAGCGGAAGACCGTGCCGAGAGCGAGGCCCACCACGTTGTTGGCGATGTTGTCGGCCAGCAGGCTCTGGAAGCCCAGCAGGTAGTGGGAGACCCACACGCAGAGCAGGGGGATGGCCATCCCGGCCAGGCTCACGATGAAGAACTCGATGCCCTCGCGGGTCGCGTCGGAGTTGCGGTTGCCCGCGAACGCCCAGTAGCGGTTGCCGAGCCAGTTGGCGGCGATGGCGACGAGGGTGGCGATGGCGGTCGCGTACAGCGTCTTGTGCGGCACGTTGACCAGCACGAAGAGCATGAGGACGTTGAAGACGACCAGATTGACGACGAAGCCGACAGCACCGACGGCGCCGAACTTGATCAGCTGCGGCAGCAGTCGCGCCTTGTGCGCTGAGGTGCGGGTCTCGGTCGTCATGCCCCTGCCTGAGATGCGGGAAGATGGTCAGTGCGTTCTTCACGGTACGCGGACGAGGTTTCGCGTTCCTGTGAATCACCCCAACCGGCATGAAAAGTATCAGAGAGGCGGGCAGTCCATGGCTAGTCAGATCGTCGGAGTGATCGGCGGAGGCCAGTTGGCCCGGATGATGATCCCTCCCGCGATCGAGCTGGGCATCGAGATCCGGGTGCTCGAGGAGGCCGAGGGGATGAGCGCCGATATCGCCGCCACCGGCGTGGGCGACTACCGCGACCTCGACACCGTGCTCGCCTTCGCTGAGACCGTCGACGTCGTCACGTTCGATCACGAGCACGTCCCGCAGCCGATCCTGAACGAGCTGATCGCGCGGGGCGTCCCGGTGCACCCCGGACCGGATGCCCTCCTCTACGCGCAGGACAAGCTGCAGATGCGGGCCAAGCTGAGCGAGTTGGGGCTGCCGGTCCCGGACTGGGCGGCCGTCGAATCGGCCGACGAGCTGGGGGCGTTCCTGGCGGACCACGGCGGTCGCGCGGTCGTGAAGACGGCGCGCGGCGGCTACGACGGCAAGGGCGTCCGGGTGGTGTCCGAGGCCATCGGCGCCGACGACTGGTTCGCCGCGCTCGCCGAGGACGGCCGCGGCGGCGCGCTCCTGGTGGAGGAGCTGGTGCCCTTCCGCCGCGAGCTCGCGCAGCTCGTCGCACGGCGGCCCTCCGGCGAGATCGCCGCGTGGCCGGTCGTCGAGACGGTCCAGCGCGACGGCGTCTGCGCCGAGGTGCTCGCGCCGGCCCCGGGATCGGCGGGCCGGGTGGCCGAGGTCGCCGCCGACATCGCGCACCGCGTCGCGGAGGGTCTCGGCGTGACGGGAGTCCTCGCCGTGGAGCTGTTCGAGACGACCGACGGCCGGGTCCTCGTCAACGAGCTCGCGATGCGCCCGCACAACAGCGGCCACTGGTCCATCGAAGGCGCCGTCACCAGCCAGTTCGAGCAGCACCTGCGTGCGGTGCTCGACCTGCCGCTCGGCTCCACGGAGCCGCGTGCCGACTGGTCGGTCATGGTCAACATCCTGGGCGGCCCGGCCGAGGGCACGCTGCAGGACCGCTACCCGGCCGCGCTCGCCGCGCATCCCGAGGCCAAGTTCCACGGCTACGGAAAGGCGCCGCGCCCCGGACGCAAGGTCGGGCACGTGACCGTCGGCGGCGAAGACCTGGACGACGTCGTGTACCGCGCCCGCGCCGCCGCGGCGTTCTTCGAGGGGTAGGCGCCCGCCCCGCGTGGCAACCGGCCGGGATGGGGACACGCCTTTAAAGTGTCAGCCATGCCGTCCTCCGCTTCGCCGCTCATCTCCGTCGTGATGGGGTCCGACTCCGACTGGTCCGTCATGCAGGAGGCGTCGCGCGTGCTCACCGAGTTCGGCGTCGCTCACGAGGTCGAGGTCGTCTCGGCGCACCGCACGCCGGAGAAGATGATCGCGTTCGGCAAGGAGGCCGCGGGCCGCGGCGTCAAGGCGATCATCGCCGGAGCCGGGGGAGCGGCGCACCTGCCCGGCATGCTCGCCGCCGTCACCACGCTCCCCGTCATCGGCGTGCCGGTGCCGCTCGCGCGCCTCGACGGGCTCGACTCCCTGCTGTCCATCGTGCAGATGCCTGCCGGCGTCCCGGTCGCGACCGTCTCCATCGGCGGCGCTCGGAACGCCGGACTGCTCGCCGTCAAGATCCTCGCCACCTCCGACGACGCGCTCGCCGAGGCGCTCGCGCGGTTCGCCGCCGACCTCGAGGTCAGCGTCGAAGAGAAGAACCGGGCGCTTCAGGCGCAGCTGTGAGCAGGACCGCATGACCACGATCGCGACCCCGCTGCGCCATCCGGACGCGTCGTCCCCGCACACCATGACCCGTCGCGGCTGGTGGCTGGTGCTGATGAACATCCTGCTGCCCGGGTCTGCGCAGCTCGTCGCCGGCAACCGGCGGCTCGGGCGGATCGGCGTGCTCTCGACGCTCGCCCTCTGGCTGCTCGCCATCGTTTTGCTCGTGCTGTACCTGGCGGCGCCGTCCACGGTCTACATGCTGTTCACGCAGTCCGCGAGCCTGACCGTGCTGCAGATCGCGCTCATCCTCTACGCCGTGCTGTGGGTCGTGCTCACGCTCGACACGCTGCGGCTGGTCCGGCTGGTGCGCACCGCGAAGAACTCCCGCGGGTGGATCGCCGCCTTCGCGATCCTCGTCCTCGTCGGCGTGACCGGCACGGCCGGCTACGCGTCGGTCGTCGCCGGCTCGGCGCGCGGCGCCCTCGGCGACATCTTCTCGGCGGGGCCGTCGCAGCCGCCCGTCGACGGCCGCTACAACATCATGCTGCTCGGCGGCGATGCCGGTCCCGATCGCGACGGACTGCGGCCGGACAGCATGTCGATCGTCAGCATCGACGCGAACACCGGCCAGGCGGTCACCATCGGCCTGCCACGCGACCTCGACCCGGTGCCGTTCCAGAAGGACTCCCCGCTCCACAAGCTGTACCCCGACGGCTACGGCTACGAGGACCGCTGCGACGTCGACGTCTGCCAGCTCAACTCCATCTACACCGAGGTCGAGCTGTACAAGCCCGAGCTGTACCCGAACGCCACGAAGAACAAGAGCGAGCCGGGTATCGAGGCGATGCGGGACGCGCTCGAGGGAGCGACTGGGCTGAAGATCCAGTACTACGTGCTCATCGACATGCAGGGCTTCGCGGACCTGGTGGACGCGCTCGGCGGCGTCGACATCACCGTCACCCAGCGCATCCCGATCGGCGGCGACGAGAACCTGAACGGCGTCGTCGAGTGGATCGAGCCGGGTCAGCGCCACCTCGACGGCTATCACGCCCAGTGGTACGCCCGGGCGCGGCACGGCACGAGCGACTACGACCGCATGGCGCGCCAGCGGCAGCTCCAGGATGCGATCCTCAAGCAGGTCAACCCGGTGAACGTCGTGTCGAAGTTCCAGGACATCGCCAAGGCGGGCTCGCAGGTGATGAAGACGGACATCCCCCAGTCGATGCTCGGCTACTTCGTCGATCTGGGCATGAAGACGCGGAAGCTGCCGATCTCCCAGCTGGAGCTCGTGCCGCCGACGATCGACCCGACGAACCCGGATTACACGCAGATCCACCAGCTCGTCCGGCAGGCGTTGCATCCCACAACGGCCAAACCGACAGGCAAGTAGGAGACCCCGCCGCGTCCAGGTGGCCCCTTAATAGGTCACAGGACCTGTCCAGCGCAACCCCGTATCTTCGACCGCTTATGACGGGTACAGGTGGAATCGTGGGAGAGAAGACGGGACAGGTGAACGGCGGACGGCTGGCCGCGCTCGACGGACTGCGCGGGATCGCCGCTCTGGTCGTCCTGCTGCACCACGCCATGTACACGAACCCCGACTTCCCGGGGGCACCCGGCGGCGGAACCGCACCGACCGGCTCCGCGATGTGGTGGATCAGTTATACGCCGCTGAAGCTGTTCACCGCCGGCGTGGAGTCGGTCATCGTGTTCTTCGTCCTCTCCGGACTGGTGGTCACGCTCCCGGTCATTCGCAAGCGCGGCTTCGACTGGGTGGCCTACTTCCCCCGACGCGCGGTGCGCCTGCTGGTGCCCGTGATGGCGTCCGTCCTGCTCGCCGCCGTCTGGGTCATGGCGATCCCGCAGAAGACGACGCAGCCCGACGGCACCTGGCTCAGCAACTCCTCCACGCCCAACTTCGGCTGGGAGTACATCGTCAAGGCCTGGGACCTCCTCGGCGGCGACGGTCAGATCAACAACCCGCTCTGGTCGCTGCGCTGGGAGCTGGTGTTCTCCCTGGCGCTCCCGATCTTCGCCGTCCTCGCGCTCGCCGTGCGCAAGTGGTGGATCGGCGGCCTGGCCGCTGCCTGCGCGCTCACCTATCTGGGCGTGCACGCCGGCTCGGGCGAGCTGCAGTACCTGCCGGCGTTCTTCGTCGGAGCGGTCATCGCCGTCCGGCTCGATGCCGTCCGCAACGTCGCCGAGCGGATCAACACGCACTGGTACCGCCACCCGCTCTGGGCGGGACTGACCACCGGCAGCCTCCTGCTGCTGATCGCGCCGTGGCTGGTCGGTCCGAACGTCGGGGAGATCCCGGAGCTCGAGCCCGTCCTGAAAGGCATGGTCCCGCTCGCGGCGGCCGGCCTGGTCGTCGCCGCGCTCGGCTGGAAGCCGCTGCGCGCGCTGCTGGAGACCCGTCCGGTGCAATTCTCGGGCACGATCTCGTTCAGCCTGTACCTGGTGCACGTCCCGATCCTCATCTTCAGCACCTACCTGTTCGCCGACGCTGCGTGGTTCGTGGGCCCGTTCCTGTTCGGCATCCCGGTGGCGGTGCTGGTCGCGGTCGGCTTCACGTGGCTGATCGAGAAGCGCAGCCACGGCTGGTCGAAGGCCGCCGGCGCGTGGGCGTCGAAGCGTTACGCCACCTGGTTCGGGCGCGAGGAGGCGTCCTCGGCGGAGTCGCGGACGGACGCCGAGTCGGCGGCGCCGTCGCGCCGCTAGCGCTTTCGCTCAGCGCCGCGCATATATACCCCCAAACCCATCTATACCCTGGCGAATCGCGTAGCGAAGGCCGCCCTGGGCCGGTCCTCAAGTGTGAGGGCATGTCGCCTCGCTCATCCGCTTACAGCGGCTTCGAACCAGGGAGTAACACTGCAATGACCACGAACTCGGGGCTCCGCGGGCGCACTGCGCTCGCTGTCGGAACGGCGTTGTCGCTCGGGGCACTGGGAGTGCTGACGTCGGCGACGGCCGCGTCGGCCGCCTCCATCGACCCGGCGCGCACCGGCCAGATCATCATCCACAAGTACGCCGATCCGGGGAACGGATCCCAGAACCCTTCGGGAACAGGCACGGACCCGGACACCGCCCCGATCGCGGGCGTCGTGTTCGAGTACTGCACCATCGACGGCATCGACCTCCTCGACGGCTCCGGCTCGGGGTGGGATGCCGTGAACGCCATCACCGCCGCTGACAGGCTCGCCTCCGGCGCTCACGGAGTCGACACGCTCGCCTCCCATGCGCTGACCGGCTGCGCCGAGCTGCCGGCCACCGACGCGGCCGGCCGTGCCGCGTCGGCGGCGGATCTGCCGCTCGGGGCGTACTTCGTGCGCGAGATCTCGGCGCCGGCGAACGTCGTCGCCCCAGCGGCGCCCTTCATCGTGACGCTCCCGTCACCGCAGGACCCCCACGACCTCACGGGCGGATGGGTCTACGCGGTGAACGTCTACCCCAAGAACACCATCGCGACGGGTCCGGTGAAGAACGTCGTCGGCCAGCCTGCGAACGGGTCGCTGCTGGGCGCGCCGGTGCGGTACGAGGTCACGCAGCTGGTCCCCGCGCTCGCGCCGGGTGAGGCCTACACCACGTTCTCGATGGTCGACACGCTCGACGCGAAGCTGACCCCGTCAACAGGCAAGGGAGTGACCGTCGAGGCGGGCTCCACGAGTCTCGTGGCCGACGTCGACTATCAGGCGGTCTGGGCGGGGCAGAGGCTCACGGTGACGTTCACGCCGGCTGGGCTGGCGAACCTCCGGGCAGGACAGCATGTCGTGTTCGGATTCGAAGCCGCCGCGAACGCCGTAGGCGAGATCGACAACACGGCGTTCGTGAATCTGAACGACTTCGTCCTCACCCCCGGCAGCCCGAACGGTCCGGACGGATCGCCCACCACCACCGCCACGACCAGGTGGGGCGACCTGACGGTTCGGAAGGTCAACGCCGCTGACGCCGCCGACGGCCTCGCCGGTGCGAAGTTCCGCCTCTACCGGGGCGACACCGACCATGACTGCGCGGCGGACATCGCGGGTCTCGCACAGGTCGCCGACCCGGTGAGCGGCGACCCCTACGTGGTCACGTCGGACAGCGCGGGCACCGTCGCCGTCCCCGGTCTCTGGATCGGCGACACCGAGAAGACGGTCGAGGCCGACGGCACCGTCTCCACCACGACGGTCGCGGGCCACGATGTCGATGCGCGGTGCTACGTGCTGGAGGAGATCGCCGCTCCGGCCGGATTCGTGCTCCCGAACAGCACGGGGAAGCTGACGCCGGTCCTCGTGAAGACGGGCGCCAACGGCGCGGTGCCGCTGGTGACGATCGAGAACCGGCAGCAGGGCGCGCCCGAGCTGCCGTTCACCGGATCGAACGCCCAGGTGGCGCTGACCATCGGCGGTATCGCGTTGGTCGTCGTCGCGGTCGGCGGCGTGCTCCTCGTCCGTCGCCGCAATGCGACGCGCGCGGGCGACTGATCGGCGCTCGTCGCAGGGAGGGCGGCCCGGCGCACCGGGTCGGTCCGTCCTCCCAGCGACGACGAGGCGCTGGCGGCCGAGTGTCGTGCTGATCCTCGCGGTGATCCTCGCCGTGGGCGGGGTGACCGCGCTGACCTACTCGCCGGCCGCCGGCTGGTTCTCGGGCTACAACCAGTCCCTCGCCGTCGGCGACTACATCGACGCGATCGACGGCCTGGGGCCGGCCGCAGAGCGCCAGCTGCGCGCGGCCCAGGACTACAACGACGCGCTCTCGTCCGGAGCGACGCTCGAGCCCGGCACCGCCATCGCCACCGGCGACGGCACGAGCGCGCAGCCATCCCTCGACTACGCGAAGCTGTTGCGCACGCCCAACGGGATCATGGCCCGCATCCAGATCCCTGTGATCGGTGTCGACCTGCCGATCTACCACGGGACCGACGAGAGGACGCTGCTCCGGGGCGCCGGCCACCTCCGGGGGACGTCGCTCCCCATCGGCGGCGTGAACAGCCATGCCGTCATCACGGCGCATCGGGGGTTGGCCGAGAGCACGATGTTCACCGACCTGGACAGAGTCTCGGTGGGCGACCGGTTCATCATGACGACCTTCGGTCGCGTCCTCGCCTATGAGGTCACGGCCACGCGGGTGGTCGAGCCCACGGACACCGCCGCGCTCCGTCAGGAGGCGGGGAGGGACCTCGTCACGCTGGTGACGTGCACACCACTTGGGATCAACACGCACCGCATCCTCGTCACCGGAGAGCGGATCATCCCCACACCGACCGGCGACCTCGACAGAGCGAGGGAGCCTCCCGCGGCCCTGGGCTTCCCCTGGTGGGCTGTGCTGTACCTCGCGGCGCTCGTGGTCATCGCGCTCGCCGCCTGGTGGGGAGGCCGGGTCAGAGGTCCGCGTGGAGCTGCCACACGCGCTCGGCGGAGTCGCGCCAGCTGAACGCGCGGGCGCGGTCGGCGGCGAGCACGCTCAACCGGGAGCGCAGCTCGTCGTCGGTCAGCACGCGTCCGATGGCCTCGGCGAGGAGCTCCGAGTATGCGGCGTCGTCCTCTGTGCTCGCCGGCCGCTCGACCACCAGGCTCGAACCGGCTGCGACCTCCACGAGGGCCGGGTCGTCCGAGTGGATGACCGGGAGGCCGAACTTGAACGCCTCCACGATCGGCAGGCCGAAGCCCTCCGCCAGGCTCGGAAAGACGAACAGCGTCGCGCGGTCGAGTGCGACGGCGAGATCCGCGTCCTCCAGGCGGCCGAGTGCGCGGACGCGGTCCTCCGGCAGACCCGCCGCCGCGGCCACGCCGGTGGCCGAGCGCTCGCCGACGCGGTCAGGCCCGGCGATCAGCAGAGGAAGACCCTCCGCCTCGGGACGGGCCATCGCCCGGATGAGCGGAGCGAGACCCTTACGCGGCTCGACGGAGCCCAGCGTGAAGGCGTACCGCTCCGGCAGCCCCAGCCGCTCGGCGCGCTCGTCGGCGTCGGCCGGGACGCGGAGGGCGGTGGCCGGTGCCCCGCCGATCACGCGGATGCGGTCGCCGAAGTCGAGCACGTCGGCCAGGCGGTCGGCGACGGCGTGGGTGGGGACGACGATGGCGTCGGCGTGCTTGCGGGCGCGCTTGGCCATCGCCTTCGTCCACAGCGTCGTCGGCGTGCCGAGGGCGTCAGGATGGGTCCACGCGAGCGTGTCGTGGATGGTGACGGCGACCTGCTCGGGCGCATCCAGCTGGCTGTGGCGCCGCAGCGGCGCGAGCAGTGTGGGGGCGTGCAGAATGCCGGGAGGGCCGCCGACGGCGAGGCCGGACTGCCACGCGAGCGACAGCTCGCGGCGGGCGAGGGGGAGTCGGGTCACCGCCGCGACGCCGGGAAGACGAGTGCGAACCTCCTCCAGCTGCTGGTCCGAGACGGCGGAGACGATCGCCTCCACGTCGCAGTTCCGCGGAGCAGTGAGGATGAGCTGGCGAGTCAGCTCCTCGGTGTAGCGGCGCGCCCCCTGGGGTGCGTCGACGACGAGGTCGTCGACGATCACTCTGAGGGTCGTCATGCCCGCTCCTGTCTCCCGTCCGGATGTCGGATCCTATGAAACCATGCTCCGGCCCGGAAGTCGCTGGGCGCGCACGACGGCGCGGGTCAGCAGGCGGTGAGAGAGTTCAGCGAGGTGGCCAGGACGGCGGTGCCTCCGAGCAGGAACACGCGCTGCGCGTTCTGGGCGCCGAGGTCCGAGAGCACCGAGCGCGGGACGCAGCCGCCGTTCGTGGTGAACAGCGGGGCGCCCTTGGCCCCGGCCAGCGCCGATCCGGACAGGGCGTCCGGGAACCCGAGACCGCTGGCGAGGTAGGCGGTGGTGTACGTCGCGAACGACGCGCGTCCGACCTGCTCCGCCGTCTCGAACCGGTCGCTGCCCGACAGCCGGGTGACCGTCGCGCCGTTCGCGCCGAGGCCGCTGACGACTCCCGGACTGACGACGTTGACGCCGCCGACGACCTTGATAGCGGTGGTGTTCTTCAGGAAGGCGGTGGTGAACGAATCCACGGACGGGGCGCTGCCGTTGACCAGCAGGACGGGAGCGCCGGCCGCGCCCGCGGCGGCACCGGCGGCCAGGGCGTCCGGGAAGTTCATAGCGGTGGCGACGAACACGGTCGGGATGGAGGCGCCGAACGCCGTCGTTGCGATCTGGCGGGAGGTCTCGAAACGGTCCGAGCCGGCGATGCGCGTCACCGTGGCGCCTAGCTGCTTCCCGACGTCGACGAGCGCCGACTCGATGGCGGGCGAAACGGCGTTGACGCCTCCGACGACGCGGATCGTCTTCGGGTGCAGCGACAGGATCTCGTCCCGCACCGCGTCCGAGAGCGTGTAGGCGACGAGCAGCAGGGGACCGCCCTCCTTCGCCGCCGCCGGCGCGGCGCTCAGCGCATCCGGGTAGTTGAGGCCGTTGGCGACCCAGACTGTGTTCGCCGTCGTCGGATACGCCTCCTGGGCGATCTTCACGCTCGTGTCGAAGCGGTCCGTGCCCGCGATCCGCTGTGTCGGGATCGCGTCGATCGAGAGCGGGCCGCCGACGGCCGGGCCGACCGAGCGCGTGCCGTAGGCCGCACGCACGGTGAAGCTGGTGTCGCCGTTGGGCGCGCCCACGAGCGACACGGACCACGCGCCGTTCACGATCGTCGCCACCCGTGCCGTGCTCTCCGACGCGAGCTGGAGGCGGACGGTGGAACCGGAGACGGCGCCGGTGGCGGTGCCCGAGATCGTGGCGCCCTGCGTCACGTGGTTGCTCGCCGGCAGCGAGGTGACAGCGACGGTGGCTGTGACGGACACCGCGGGCTCCCACCTCCCGGAGTAGCGCGACATGACGCTGGAGCGCCCGGCCGAGGAGACGAGCGGGTAGAACGCGGTGAAGTAACCCTGCTGGTCGCACGCGATGTCCGGGCCCGCGGAGACGAGGCCGATGGCCGTGCCGCCGGTCATGGCCGCACCGCCGCTGTCGCCGTGGTCGGCGCAGGTGGTCGCGATGATCGAGTTCACCGAGTGCACGCCGTTCTCGTCCTCGACCGACACGCTCGCGTCGGTCTCCTCGATCGTGCCGCAGGTCCATCCGGTCGTCGAGCCGCTCTTGCACAGCGGCGCGCCGGCGACGGCAGCACCCACGCCGGTCACGGTGCTGGGAGCGGTGCCCAGCGGGGTGCCCGTGCCGTTCGTCCCCCAGGTCAGCACCGACGACTGCGGGGTGTGACCGCCGGTCAGCGCGATGAGCGAGGAGTCGGCGTCGTTGCCGAACTGATTGGCGCCGCTGACCCAGGGACCGAGCGGGGCGCCGACCGTACCGTCCGAACCGGTGTACTTCTGCGGCCCGGTCATGCTGAGCTCCGAGGTCGTGGAGCCCGGCTCGACGCAGTGACCGGCCGAGAGGAGCTGCGGCGCCCCGCTCGCGACGGCGTAGCCGGGGAAGCCGGCCGAGCACCGCCAGGCACCGGATGCGTTCTTGATCAGGTAGGGCTGCCCGCCGTACACCTCGCCCGCCAGGGGCCGCAGTGCGACCTTCGGCAGCGGGCGGTGGGGCGCGGCCCCGACGACGGCCGTCGCCCCCGCCTCCCGGGCCAGGGACGCCGTCTGAGCGTCCGACGCGTAGACGGTCACAGCGGTGCCGTCGAGGCGCGCGCTGACGGTCGCGCCGGTCCGGTCCTTCAGCGCGCCGACGAGCGCGTCCGCATCCTGAGCCGCGGCCGCCTGCGCCAGGTATTGCGCCGGGTCGATGTGGAGGTCGCGGCGGACCGCCTGGGCGACGCCCGGCTGGAGCTTCTCGGCGGCGGAGCGGAAGGCGTCTGCGGACCGCGGGTGCAGCCGGGGGAGTGCGGGAGGCGTGGCGTTCGTGTCCGGCGCGTCTGAGTGCGGCCCGCCCGTGCCCGGCGCGGCGGCCGTCGCGACGACGGCGGAGCGTGCCGGCGTGGCGCTCTGCGCGGAGGCCGGAGCCGGGGCCAGCAGCGCGAGGCCGGCCGCGGCCGCCACGGCGAGGACAAGTGCTCGGTTCACGAAAAGGCATCCCTCGTCGAAGGCGAGGGCGAATCGGGCACTTCGATCCCCGCGCTGATGGTGTCGCAGCAAACCTAGACGGCCGGGGAAATCGCCCGCAAATCCCCCGACCGGGGTTCGTGTCCGGAAGGAACGCCCGGGTCAGTCGAAGAGACCGGCGGCGGTCGCCGCCTCGAGGGCCTCCTGCCAGGGCCGCATGGGCTGCAGCCCGGCGCGCGTCCACGCGTCGTGCCCCAGTACGGAGTAGGACGGGCGCGGGGCCGGGCGGACGAAGGAGGAGCTGTCCGTCGGCTTCACGCGCTCCGGATCGAGCCCGGCCGCGGCGAAGACCGCGCGCGCGAAGCCGTACCAGGAAGTCTGGCCGGAATTCGTCCCGTGGTACACGCCGGCCGGCGCGTCGCTGTCGACGAGCGCGACGATCTGCGCCGCTAGATCGCCGGTCCACGTCGGCTGCCCGACCTGGTCGTCGACGACGCTGACGGTCTCGTGGCTGCCCGCGAGCTTCACCATCGTCTTGGCGAAGTTCGGGCCGCCGGCGCCGTACAGCCAGGCCGTGCGGACGACGTACGCGCCGTCCGGGTGCGCCGCGAGCGCGAGCTCCTCGCCGGCCGCCTTGGTGCGGCCGTAGGCGTTCAGCGGGTCGCGCGGGGTGTCCTCGGCGTACGGCTCGGTCGCCTCGCCGTCGAACACGTAGTCGGTGGAGACCGTGACGAACCGTGCGCCGTTCCGTGCTGCGGCGAACGCGAGGTTCTCGGTGCCGAGCGCGTTGATGGCGTAGGCGTCGTCCTCGTGGGTCTCCGCGTCGTCAACCTTCGTGTAGGCGGAGGCGTTGATCACGACGTCGTGGCCGGCGACGGCGGCGAGCACCGCATCCCGGTCGGTCACGTCGAGCTCGGCGCGCGACAGGGCGGTCACCTCACGGCCCGCCAGCGCCTTCTGGAGGTCCTGGCCGAGCATCCCGGCTGCGCCGGCGATGAGGTAGCGCGTCATCAGTTGTCGAGCGCCGCGCGGGCCTTCAGCGGCTCCCACCAGGCGCGGTTGTCGCGGTACCACTGCACCACGTCGGCGAGGCCCTGCTGGAACGGCACCAGCGGCTCGTAGCCGAGCTCCGACTGGATCTTGGAGATGTCGACCGAGTAGCGCAGGTCGTGGCCGAGACGGTCGGCGACGCGGTCGACGTACGACCAGTCCTTGCCGGTGGCGTCGAGCAGCAGCTGGGTGAGCTCCTTGTTGGTGAGTTCGGTGCCGCCGCCGATGTTGTAGATCTCGCCGGCGCGGCCGTTCACCAGCACCATCGCGATGCCGCGGGTGTGGTCGTCGACGTGCAGCCAGTCGCGGATGTTGTTGCCCTCGCCGTAGAGCGGCACGTGCTTGTCGTCGATGAGGTTCGTCACGAACAGCGGGATGACCTTCTCGGGGAAGTGGTATGGCCCGTAGTTGTTCGAGCAGCGCGTGATCGAGAGGTTGAGGCCGTGGGTGCGGAAGTAGCTGCGCGCGAGGAGGTCGCTGCCGGCCTTCGAGGCGGAGTACGGCGAGTTCGGCTCCAGCGGGCGGTCCTCCGCCCACGAGCCCTCGGCGATCGAGCCGTAGACCTCGTCGGTGGAGACGTGGACGAAGCGCTTCAGGTTGTTGCGCAGCGCTGCGTCGAGCAGCTGCTGGGTGCCGAGGACGTTGGTCTCGACGAAGATGGAGGCGTCGCGCACCGAGCGGTCGACGTGCGACTCGGCGGCGAAGTGCACCACCGCGTCCACGGTCGGGAAGAGCTCGTCGAGCAGGCCGCCGTCGCGGATGTCGCCCTTGACGAAGGTGTAACGCGGCGAGTCGGCCACGGGCGCCAGGTTGGCGAGGTTGCCCGAGTAGGTCAGCGCGTCGAGGACGACGACCTCGGCGCCCTCGAGGCCCGGGTACGCGTCCTGCAGGGTGCGGCGGACGAAGTTCGAGCCGATGAAACCGGCGCCGCCGGTGACGAGAATCTTCATGGGGATGGATGACCTGCCTCACGGAGTTGGATTACCGGGCGAGTCTACCGGGTAGGGCATGGAAGCTCTTGCAGAGGGCCGAGGCGGGACCGCTAGGCTGCCGATCATGGTCTCTGGGGGGAAGCGCGCGAGGGCGCGCGCGATGGTCACTGCTCTGTTGTCGCTCGCGGTCGCGGTGGGGGTGATGACGGCGTCGCCCGCGGTGGCGCAGGAAGTCTCTCCCGGTGCGCCGCCGACCGCGCAGCAGCAGAACCGGTACGTGGTCGAGGGCCTCTCGAGCGGCGTCTCGCCGCTGGGCGCCGCAGACGCCGACCTGTCGAAGTTCGTCGACGGCGACCTGGTCAGCGACGCCGTGTTCTTCAACGGCACGGCCTGGTCGGCCTCCACGATCCAATCGCTTCTGAACACCAAGGGCGCGAGCTGCCCGGCCGGCAGCAATCCGGCGTGCCTCAAGAGCGCGACGTTCACGACGCCGAGCAAGGCGGCGGGTGCCGCGTGCCCGGCCGGATACACGGGAGGAAGCGGACAGACGGCCGCGCAGATCTTCGCGGGTGTCGGCGCGGCCTGCGGCATCAATCCGGCGGTGCTGGTCGCTCTGGTCCAGAAGGAGCAGGGCCTCATCTCCACGTCTGCGCCCACCCAGTGGATGTACGACCACGCGACCGGATGGAACTGCCCGGACGTCGGGGCGGACCCGCAGTGCGACGACACGCCCACCTCGACCGGCTTCTTCAACCAGGTGTACGGCGCGGCGTGGCAGTTCAAGCAGTACGGGGCCGACCCGTACTTCGCGAACCGGTTCCCGGTCGGAAAGGTCAGCGCGATCGGCTACAACCTCGACGCGAGCTGCGGGACGAAGCAGGTCGCCGTGCAGAACGAGGCGACCCGGGCGCTGTATATCTACACCCCGTACACGCCGAACGCCGCCTCCCTCGCGAGCTACCCCGGCGAGGGCGACGACTGCTCCGCGTACGGCATCCGCAACTTCTGGATGCTGTTCAACGCCTGGTACGGCTCCTCGACCGCGGGCTCGGTGCCGGCGGTGTACCGCATCGCCGGTGGAGACCGGTTCGAGACGGCGGCCGCCATCTCGCAGGCCGCCTACCCGAGCCCGGGGACGGGTGTGGACGCGGTCTACATCGCCAACGGCCTGAACTTCCCCGACGCGCTGGCGGCGGCGCCCGCGGCGACGCAGGCCGGCGGCCCGCTCCTGCTCGTCCAGACGACGGCCGTCCCGCAGGTGATCATGACCGAACTGCAGCGGCTCAAGCCGAAGCACATCTACGTCGCCGGCGGGGTCAACGTCATCACCGACGCCGTCCTCGGCCAGCTGGCGACCGTGCAGCCCGCGATCACCCGCCTCGGCGGCTACGACCGCTTCAACACCTCGGTCGTCATCGCGCAGCAGGCCTTCGGCACCTCGTCGAGCTCCGCGTACATCGCGTCGGGGCTGGGCTTCGCCGACGCGCTCTCCGCGGGAGGCGCCGCGGGCGCGAAGCACGAGCCGGTCATCCTGGTCAACGGCGCGCTCGGCGCGGTCGATGCGGGCACCCTGCAGGGCCTGCGCGACCTGCACATCACGAACGTGACCATCGTCGGCGGCACGACGATCGTCTCCAGCGGATTCCAGTCGAGCCTGGCGAGCAACGGGATCACTGTCACCCGCCTCCAGGGCTCCGACCGCTTCGAGACCAGCATCGCGGTCAACGCGCAGGCGTTCCCCGGCGCGACCACGACCTCCTACTACGCGTCGGGTACCTCGTTCCCGGACGCGCTCGCCGGAGCCGCCTGGGCCGGCAAGGCCGGAGGTCCGCTGCTGGTCTCCCCGTCCGGCTGCGTCTATCCCGGCGCCGCGGAGCTCGGGTTGCGTTCGACCGCCATCGGCCTCCTCGGCGGCGCCAACGCCCTGGGGGCCCAGGTGGGGGCCTTCTCGGTCTGCCAGTAGACTCTCGGAGTGCAGATCCGCGAATTGACGATCCCCGACTCGTACGAGATCACCCCGAAGCAGCACGCCGACGACCGCGGCGTGTTCCTGGAGTGGTACCGGTTCGACCGGCTGGAGGAGGCCGTCGGCCACCGCCTCGACCTGCGGCAGGCCAACACCTCCGTGTCCCGGCGCGGGTCCGTGCGCGGCATCCACTTCGCCGACATCCCGCCGAGCCAGGCCAAGTACGTGACCGCCACGCGCGGCGCCGTGCTCGACTACGTGATCGACATCCGCGTCGGCTCGCCGACGTACGGCCAGTGGGACTCGGTGCTGCTCGACGACACCGACCGTCGCGCCATCTACATCGCCGAGGGGCTGGGCCACTGCTTCGTCGCGCTGACCGACGACGCCACCGTGAGCTACCTCGTCACCGATGTCTACAACCCGGGACGCGAGCACGGCATCAACCCGCTCGACCCGGACATCGCGCTGCGTTTCCCGGAGGAGGCAGGCGAGCCGCTGCTGTCCCCGAAGGACACCGACGCGCCGTCGCTCGCGGAGGCCGCCGCGGCCGGCCTGCTCCCCACCTGGGACGCGGCCCGCGCGTACTACGCGTCGCTCGACGCATCCACCGACAAGGGAGGCAACTGACGATGCGCGGCATCATCCTCGCCGGCGGATCCGGCACCCGGCTGTGGCCGATCACCAAGGGCATCTCGAAGCAGCTGATGCCCATCTACGACAAGCCGATGATCTACTACCCGCTGTCGACGCTGATGATGGCGGGCATCGACGAGATCCTCATCATCACCACCCCCGAGTACAACGACCAGTTCCGTGCCCTGCTCGGCGACGGCTCGCACCTCGGCATCCGCATCGAGTACGCGGTGCAGGAGTCGCCGGACGGCCTCGCGCAGGCGTTCATCATCGGCGAGGAGTTCATCGGCGACGAGTCGGTCGCCCTCGTCCTCGGCGACAACATCTTCCACGGCACCGGACTCGGCTCGTCGCTCCGCAACCACAGCAGCATCGACGGCGCCCTGATCTTCGCCTACCAGGTCAGCAACCCCACCGCGTACGGCGTTGTCGAGTTCGACGACGACTTCAAGGCCATCTCCATCGAGGAGAAGCCGGCGAAGCCGAAGTCCAAGTACGCCGTCCCCGGCCTGTACTTCTACGACAACCGCGTGGTCGAGATCGCGAAGACCATCGAGCCCAGCGCGCGCGGCGAGCTGGAGATCTCGACGGTCAACGAGCGGTACCTCGAGGCCGGCGACCTGCAGGTCCAGGTGCTCGACCGCGGTACCGCGTGGCTCGACACCGGGACGTTCGAGTCGATGATGCAGGCGTCCGAGTACGTGCGCGTCATCGAGGACCGGCAGGGCTTCAAGGTCGGCTGCATCGAGGAGATCGCCTGGCGCGCCGGGTGGATCGACGACGCGCAGCTCGAGGCACTGGCCGGGCCGCTCGTGAAGAGCGGCTACGGCAGCTACCTCATGCGTCTGCTGAGCGAGTAGCGCGCTCTCCGTGCGTCGCGCCCGGGGTGGAGCACGACCCCGGGCTAGGCTGGCCCGCGTGACGCCGACTCGCCACCCCTTCCGCATGCTCGCCGCCGTGCTCTCGGTGATAGCGGTCGTGCTCGTCGGCGCCCTCGCCACGACGCCCCAGCGTGCCGAGGCGGCGAACGCGACGGACTTCCAGCCCGGCTACATCATCAGCGACTCCAACTTCTACAACGGGAGCGCGGTCGACGCCGGCAACATCCAGGCGTGGCTCAACGTGCAGGTGCCGAAGTGCGACTCCGGCTACACCTGTCTGAAGGACTACCGCGAGTCGACCTACTCCCGGCCCGCGGACGCGATGTGCGCCGCCTACTCCGGGGTGGCGAACGAGACGGCCGCGACGATCATCGCCCGGGTCGGCGCCGCCTGCGGCATCAGCCAGAAGGTCATCCTCGTCCTGCTCCAGAAGGAGCAGAGCCTGGTCACCGACACGTCGCCGACGGCCGGTCAGTACCAGAAGGCGACCGGCTTCGCGTGCCCCGACACCGGCGGCTGCGACGCGACCACCCTCGGCTTCTACAACCAGGTCTACAAGGCCGCGTGGCAGTTCAAGCGCTACAGCAACCCGCCGGGGACGTCGCCCTACTTCACCTGGGTGCCGGTCGGCCAGGTGAGCGCGATCCGCTACAGCCCGAACGCCGCCTGCGGTTCGTCCAACGTGCTGGTGCGCAACCAGGCGACCGCCGCCCTCTACTACTACACGCCGTACCAGCCCAACGCCGCGGCGCTCGCCAGCCTCTACGGGACCGGCGACGGATGCTCGGCCTACGGCAACCGCAACTTCTGGCGGCTCTACGCCGACTGGTTCGGTTCCCCCACGTCCGGCGCGCGGCCCACCGGGAACTTCGAGGCGGGGACGCTCGGCGCGACCACCTTCTCGGTCTCGGGATGGACGTTCGACCCGTCGCTCAGCACCGTGCCGCTCAACGTGCAGATCACGTGGAACACCCCGTCCGGCGTGAGCTCGCAGACCGCCGTGGCCAATCTCAGCCGACCGGATGTCGGCAACGCCTACCCGATGGCCGGACCGGCGCACGGCTTCGCCGCCAGCGTCCCGCGCACGACGGACGGGCAGTACTCGGCGTGCCTCGTCGCGATCGCGGCGCCCGGCAACCCGGCCGGCAACAGCGACCTCGGCTGCCGCACGGTGCTCTACTCCAGTACGATCGGCGGCAGCCCCACCAGCAGCAGGATCTCGGGCTCCGACCGGTTCGACACGTCGGTGGCCGTCTCGAAGGCCGCCTACCCGGCGGGTAACGTCCCCGTGGTCTACATCGCCTCGGGCATGAACTTCGCGGATGCGCTCTCCGCCGGCCCGGCGGCCGCCGCCCAGAAGGGGCCGCTGCTGCTCTCGACCGGTGCGGACGTCACGGACAGCGTGCTGGCCGAGGTGAAGCGCCTCGCGCCCGCCAAGATCGTCGTCGTGGGCGGGGTGAACGCGGTGTCCGCCGCAGCGGTGGCGAAGCTCGCGGCCCTGCAGCCGAACCTGCAGCGCATCGCCGGCTCTGACCGCTTCGAGACCTCGCGTCTGCTCGCCCAATACGCCTTCCCCGGGGTGAAGGGCGCCTACTTCGCCTCCGGCCTCAACTTCCCGGACGCGCTCTCCGCGGCGTCGGCGGCGGGGGCCGGCGGTCAGCCCGTCGTGCTCGTGACCGGATTCGGCACCACCGATTCCGGGACCAGCGGATACGCGGCCTCGGCGAAGCTCACCTCCGCCACGGTCGTGGGCGGCACGACGGCCATCTCCCCGGCGCTGGACACGTCCATCCGGGCCACGGGCGCCACCGTGACGCGGATCGGCGGCTACGACCGCTTCGACACCAGCCACCTGGTCAACTCGCAGAAGTTCCCGACCGCGTCGACGGTGTACGTCGCGTCGGGGGTCGACTTCCCGGATGCGCTGGCAGGCTCGGCCGTGGCGGGTGCCCAGAAGGCGCCGCTGTTCGTCGCCCGGTCCTACTGCCTGCCGCGGTCGATCGGGAACGACCTGGTCACGATGAAGACCACCAAGGTCGTGATCATCGGCGGCACGACCGCGCTCGCGGCCGACGTCGCGTCGTTCCGGCCCTGCTGACGCCCGCCCCGCCGACGCCCCCGCCACACTGACGCCCGCCTGGGCGGACGCCGCGGGTCAGCGGCTGTCGTCGAGCCGGAGGTAGCGGTAGAACTCCGCCTTGCGCTCGGCGAGCGTGTGGTGCTGGTTCGTCTCGTCGAGCACGAACTCCAGCGGGGTGTCGACCTTGCGCAGCACCCAGCCGCGCTTGCGGGCGTAGCCGCACATCCAGATGTCCTCGAGGAAGGCGAAGTAGCGCGGCAGCTCGGTGAAGAAGGACAGATCGGCGACGATGTCGAGGTCGCAGGCGCAGCCGCCGGTGCCCACGTAGCTGACGCGGTCACCGGGCTGGGCGGGGGTGCGGGCCCAGTACTCGCCCTCCATGGTCCACGCCCAGTACCCGGCTATCGTCCTGGGGCCCGCGGCGTCCAGCAGGTCGGTGATGAACGCATCGCTGACGTCCTGGTCGTCGTCGAGCATGACGAAGGTGCCGCGCTGGCCCGCGACCCACAGCTGGCGGGCGGCGAAGAAGCGGCCGAGACCGCCGACGTTGACCGGGCTGGAGAAGAGGGAGACGGAGGCGAGCGCGCCGTGCGGGCGGTACGCGGCGATCCGCTCGCGGTAGTACGCGTCGTCGGACGGGTTGTTGTTCCACAGCAGCAGCCGGACGCGGGTGCCCTGTTGCGCGTCGAGCTGCGTGAGCACCGCGTCGATGCGCTCGCGCCGGTTCCACAGGCACATGATGACCGCGACGCCGTCCGGGTCGCCCGAGCGCTTCAGTTCGCGCATCCGGAACCGGCCGGCGCGGTACAGCCGCATCGCCGCTCGCCAGCGCACCGCGGAGACGGCGCGACGGGCGAAGGAGGCGGCACTCACCGCGACACCCACCACAGGCGCCCCCAGAGGCCCAGCCGCACCGCGAGACGCAGCGGCGCGAAGTACCACGAGGAGTACTTGCGCGAGAGATAGCGGTAGGCGCTGTCGTGGTGCGCTTTCTCCATCCGCTTGCGCTCGCGGGAGGTGGAGTGCGCGCCGGTGTGGGTCACGACGGCCTCCGGCACGTAGACGTTGCGCCAGCCGGCCTTGCCGAGCCGGTCGCCGAGGTCCACATCCTCGAAGTACATGAAGTAGGCGGGGTCGAAGCCGCCGAGCTCGCGGTAGGCGTCGCCGCGGATGAGGAGGCACGCGCCGGACAGCCAGCCGGCGTCGCGACGCGTCTCGGTCTCGCGCTCGGCGCGGTAGCGGACGGTCCAGGGATTGGACGGCCAGAGCCGGCCGAACAGCGCGTGCGCCACGCCCGTGCGGAGCGACGGGAGCCGGCGGGCGGAGGGATAGACGGTGCCGTCGGCGTCCAGGATCTTGGGGCCCAGCGAACCCGCCGAGGGGAGCTGCTGCCCGGCGGCGACGAGCGCGTCCACGGCACCGGGGGAGAAGATCACGTCGGGATTGGCCACCAGCACATAGTCCGGCTCGACGAGCGCCGCATCGACCGCGCCACGCACCCCGCCGCCGTAGCCCTCGTTCTCGGGGAGCTCGACGAAGCGGTACCCCGCGGCCGTGACCGCAGCCTCCACCTCGGCCGCCTCGGCGGAGGCGTTGTCCGCCACCACGACCTCGTCGATCCGGCCGGCCGTCGCCAGCGACGACAGGAACGGCTCGATGGTGTCGGCGGAGTTGTACGTGACCGTCACCGCAAGCACGCGCGGGGCGACGCTCGCGGCGTCGCCGGTCGGGCCGCCGGTCACGCCGTCGGCTCGACGACCTCGGGGACGGCGTGGACCATCCCGACCGCGAGCGGGTAGTACGGCACATCGAACGAGCAGGCCTGCGGCATGTCCGAGAGGTGGCGGCCCGCACGGTCCATCAGCGACGCGTTCACGAAGTACTTGCCGGCGCCGAAGCGGGCGTCCCGCAGCACGAACGCGACGGTGCGGCGCTCCTTGAGGCGGGACACGTCGGCGCCGATCCGCGCGGTCGTGGTGCCGTAGACGGGCTGACCGAGGGTGTTGTCGATCTGGATGGCGGCCATCCAGTCGTCGATGCCCTCCTCGTGCTCGACGGTGACCTCGATGCGCAGATCGTCGCCCGGCTGGACCGGTTCGCCCGGCTCCCGGCCGTCGGCCCAGGCGCGTGCCTCGACGACCCGGCCGTGCTCGACCGTCGGCTCGCCGTGCTTGGACGCGTGCACCGCGGCCTCGGCCTCGGCTTCGAGCACGCGGCGCCCCTCGAGGATGTTGCGGAACTCGGTGACCGCCCCGCCCGGCTCGCCGTCGTAGACGACCTCGCCCTTGTTGAGCAGGATCGCGCGGTCGGCGAGCTCGGTGACCTGGCTGAGATTGTGGGTCACCAGGATGATCGTGCGGCCCTCCTGCTGGAACGACCGGATCTTGTCGAGGCACTTGCGCTGGAACGCCTCGTCGCCGACCGCGAGCACCTCGTCCACCAGGAGCAGGTCGGGGTCGGTGTGCACGGCGACAGCGAAGGCCAGCCGCACGTACATGCCGGAGGAGTAGAACTTCACCTGGGTGTCGATGAAGTCGCCGATGCCCGAGAAGCTCAGGATCTCGTCGAAGCGCTCCTCGGTCTCCTCGCGGCTGAGGCCCAGGATCGAGGCGTTCAGGTAGACGTTCTCGCGTCCGGTGAGGTCGGGGTGGAAGCCCGCGCCGAGCTCCAGCAGCGCGGCGATGCGACCGCGGCGTGCGACGCTGCCGCTCGTCGGGTCGATGATGCCGCCGATGACCTTGAGCAGCGTGCTCTTGCCGGAGCCGTTGTGGCCGATCAGCGCGACCGTGTGGCCCGCCTGAATGGTGAGGGACACATCCCGGAGCGCCCAGAACTCCTCGCGGTGCTCGCGGCCGCGGCCGAAGGCGACCAGCCGCTCCTTGAGCGAGTTGTCCTTGCGGATGACGAACCGCTTGGAGACGTCGGCGACCCGGACGATCTCGGGGTCTCGCCCTCGGCCTCGTCCGAGGCGACTGCTGTCGTGTCTGTCGTCATGTCACACCACCTGTGCGAAGTTGCCCTGCAGGCGCGCGAACACCCGCTGGAAGCCGAACAGGAGGACGAGGCCGACCAGGAAGGCGATGCCCATGCGGAGCAGCAGCTGGTCCGGGTAGACCGCCGTGCCCTGGCCGCCCACCCACATGGCCTTCTGGAATCCGAGCACCGCGAGCGTCACCGGGTTGTCCGTGTAGATGTCGAGCAGGATGCCGGGGCCCAGGGCCTTCGCGACCATCTCCCAGGAGTACACGATGGGGGAGGCCCAGAGCAGGAGCAGCAGTACGACCTCCACAAGGTACTGGACGTCTCGCAGGTACACGTTCACGGCAGCCAGCAGGAGGCCGAAGGCCGTGCCGTACAGCAGGAGCAGGAGCACGGACGGGATGAGATACCAGGTCTCCGCGTGAAGCGGCGGCTTGCCGATGGCGATCGTCGCGACCAGGAGGATCGCGAACTGGATGAGGAAGTTGAAGCCGGCCGAACCGACGCTGGCGAGCGGGAAGATCTCGCGCGGCAGGTAGATCTTCTTGATCAGCCCGGCGTTGCCGACGATCGACGCGGTCGTGCCGCCGATGATCTCGCTGAACAGGCCGTACGCGGTCAGACCGGTGAAGACGTAGATCGCGAAGTCGGCGATGCCGTGCTCCGCGCCCAGGATCTTGCCGATGACGATCGCGTAGATCAGCAGCTGGGTCAGCGGGCGGACCAGCGTCCACACGAAGCCGAGGACGCTGTCCTTGTAACGCGACTTGAGGTCGCGGCGGACGAGGAGCGAGAGGAGCTCGCGGTGGCGGAGGATGTCCCGCACCGCGGCCCAGGAGCCGCTGGATTTGTCGTCGCCGCTGACCGTCACCATCCGCTCGTTAGAGAGCGCACGATATCGATCCAGTGCAGTCATTCAGTCGTCAATCTCTTCGGGCATTCGATGGATTATAGCTTGCGGCGCTTGGCGGAGACCCACTGGGAGGCCGCCCGCAGCGGTCGGGTGAGCCGCCAGGACGAGCTGCTCTCGAGCCCGCGGATGCGCTTGCGCAGGTCGTTCGTGACCCGTGTGCGCTCGGACACGATGCCCGCGACCCGGTCCGGCGCGGGCGTCGGGTCGGCGCAGTAGGCGACAAGCGGTCGGAGCGTGTGCTCCCAGGTGTGCTCCCGGGCGTACGCGGTGATGTTCGCCGCGATGCGCTCGCGCTCCTCGCCGTCGTACAGCAGCTCCTCGATGGCGGCGGCCAGGGCCTCCACGTCCTCCGACGGCACCACGCGTCCGAGCTCGTTGTCGCGGATGATCGGGGCGAACGTGTCCCCGTCGGTGCTGATGATCGGGAGCGACGCCCACAGGTAGTCGAGGATGCGTGTCCGGAAGCTGAACGCGGTCTCGAGGTGCTCGTAGTGCGTGCTGACGCCGAGGTCGGCGTCGAGCAGGTAGTCGGCGCGGTCGGCGTACGGCACCCAGGACTCGTTGAAGAACACGGCTTCGCCGGTGAGCCCGAGGGCGTCGGCGCGCTCCCGTGCCTGCACGGCCATCCGCATCGTGGGGATGTTGGGGTTGGGATGCGCGGCGCCGAGGAAGAAGAGCCGCAGGTCGGGGTGCGCGCGACGGGCGAGGGCGACCGCCTCGATCAGGGTGAGCGGATCGAACCAGTTGTAGATGCCGCCGCCCCAGACGATCACCTTGTCGTCCGGTCCGATGCCGGGGACCGTTCCTTTGATGCCGTGCCGCTTCTGTACGGGCGGTTCGTTCTGCACGCCGAACGGGGCGATGTCGAGCAGCGAGCGGAGGCTGGGGTCGCGGTCGTAGGTGGCCGGGTTGATGCGGGCGAGGCCGGCGAGCTGGCCGAGCCAGAAGTCGCGTTGCTTCTCGGACGCGCAGACCAGGAAGTCGGCGCGCTCGAGCTGGTCGTTCAGCACCTCGACGGTGTCGATGGCGACCGCGAGGCGCTCCTCGGGCGAGAAGTCCTTGCCCTGCTCCAGCTGCTCCAGGTGCATGGGGTCGTAGATGTCGGCGACGATCATGGTGTCGGTCGCCTTGATCCACGGGTGGCTGCGCAGGATGTGGCCCTGGAAGACGAGCACCTCGGCCCAGTCCACATGGGCGCGCAGGCTCGCGTCGTCGGCGAAGGCGACGTGGAAGCGGTCGTCCGAGATGTCGGCGACCCGATTGGTCGAGATGAGGCGCACGTCCCCGACCGCGCTGAGCGCCTTGGCGATCTCCCACGCCCGGATCGCGGGGCCGGCCATGAGCTCGCCGAGCGTGTCCGGGGTCACGACGAGGATGCGCCGCCGCGGCGCCGTGGTCGTGGTCGCGTCCGTGCCCGCGCTCGGATCGGTGGTCGGCATGGTGCTCCTTCTCGCGTCGTCTGGTGGGCCACCCTCCTGCGGTCCGGGCTTGACCGAAGGGAGGCGACACCGCAGGGAGGCCTCTCGCCCGCGTACGGGTAAGCGCCGAGCACGAAAGCCGCTCGGCAGGTTACCACCCTCAGTCCCGAAGACGGTGTGAGACGGTCTGTGCGGACTCTCAGCGGCGGCGCGGGAGCAGTCGCGCCGCGCGGTCGGTCAGGCGGACGATGCGGCGGTTGCGAAGCGCGCCGAGCTGCTCGTGGAGCGCCCGGTTCTCCTCGCGGGCCGCGTGCAGCTCCGCCTCGGCGCGGGAGCGGTCGTCGCGCTCCCGGGCGAGCCGGGCGTCCAGGTCGGCGAGGGCGAGGCCGATCGCGCGGTCCACCGGCTCGGTGACGCCGTCGACCGGACGGTCGGGAACGGGGGAGGGGACGCGCTCGGCGATGCGCGTGTCGAGCACGTACTCGCCGGTCGCGACGCCCGCGGCCAGCTCCTCCTCATCGGGGTGACGGCAGAGGTAGAGGGGATAGAGGACGCCGGCGAGCAGGCGCCGGTAGTCCCGCATCCCGTGGTGGTTGGGGCTCGGCGTGAGGTCGGAGTTCTCATAGGCGCTGCCGGCGTTCCGCACCTTGCGGCTGTACTGCTCCCACGAGCGCCACGGGAAGTGCAGCACCTCGACCTCGAAGCCCGCGGGAACCGGCCCGTTGTTCGGAAGGCTCACGAAGTGGTTGCCCTGCACGACCTCGATGGCCGGGTCGCCGATGTGCACGGCGTCGTGCGTGGCGTGCGCCTTCAGCCCGACGCGGTGGAGCGCCTCGGTCGAGCGGAGGTCGCGATAGGCGAGTCGCTGCAGCCCGGTCCCGGCCAGCGCGGCCGGGCCGATCATGTCGTGCACCGGCACGTCGAAGGCCTGGATGCTCGTCGGGATGCCCGAGAACGCGTCCTTGAGGGTGAGACCTTCCGCCCGCGGCAGCCAGAACTCGTCGGCGTCGGCGTTGATCACCCAGTCGGCGCCGTGCTCGGTGGCCGCTTCGCGCGCCATCCGGGTCACGGTGACCGCCTGCTGCTTGCGGTGCTCGGGGTCGTGGTGGAGCACGATGCGGCCGTCGGCGGCGTACTCCTCGAGCAATTCGGTGGTGCCGTCCGCCGACCCGTTATCGGTGACGATGAGCGTGTCGACGCCCTGGGCCAGGTGGTGGTCGATCATCGCACCGACGATGTCGGCCTCGTCGCGCACCATCAGGGTCATCGCTAGTCTCACGGCGCCTCCTCTCCGCCCAGTCTAGGCGGGCGGGATCCGGGCTCCTCCCGGCTAGACTTGCCCGGATGAACCCATGGATGAGCCACGCACAGCGCGCGCTCGGCCGGCTGTTCCCCCCGCAGTCCGGTCCAGGGAGGGTGCTTCGCGCCGGCAAGGACGCCGCCCGCACCTTCCGTTCCGAGCTGAGCCACGAGGTGCCGGAGGCGGAGCCGGTCGACCGCGGCTCCGGCCTCACCGACTACGCCGAGTGGCGGGCGCAGCAGCCGCCGCTCGAACCGCTGCCTGCCGGGCAGGCGACCACGTTCCTCGTCATCGTCGAGACATCGGGGTCCGGCGACGACGACGAGGCGGCCCGCGTCGCCACGACCGAGGCGAGCATCGCGGCGCAGGTCGCGCTGGAGCCCCGGTCGATGGTGCTGCGCACCGGGACGCCGCTCCGCGAGGTGCTGCCCGACGTCCGGGAGGACTTCGTGCTGTTCCTGAAGTCGGGCTCCGTGCTCGACCCGCACGCGCTGGAGCAGGTGGCGAAGGAGCACCGCGTCGACCCGGTGCGCCGGGTGATCGCCTTCGACTCCGACCGGCTGACCGCCGACGGCGAGCGGGTGTCCCCGCTGTTCGGGCCGGTCTGGTCGCCCGAGATCATGCTCGGCGTCAACTACTTCGGCCGTGCGTTCGCCATCCGGGTGAAGGATGCGCGGAGCGCGAGCGGGGTCACGCTCGACGATCACGGCATCTGGCGGCTGCTGCTGCGTTCGGAGCTGACCGAGTCCTCCGTCGGGCGCGTCCCGCATGTCCTGCTGTCGGTCCCGGTGGAGCCGCCCGCGCCGGCGACGCCGGAGGACGCGGCGATGGTCGCGCGCGCCCTGAACGACCGCGGCGAGACGGCGACCGCGGAGGTGGACTCCGGCATCGTCCGGGTGCGCTTCGAGCCCACCGACTGGCCCACCGTGTCCATCGTCATCCCGACGCGGCATTCGCGCGCGAACCTGGAGCGCCTGCTGCCCAGCCTCGCGACGACCGACTACCCGGAGTTCGACGTCACGGTGGTCGACAACGGCGGCGAGACCGAGGAGAACGAGGCCTGGTACGCCGGGCTCGACACGGGTCTCCCGCTCCGTCACGTCTGGTGGACCGAGGAGCCGTTCAACTACTCCCGCGTCAACGACGTGACCGCGCGCTCCACCTCCGGCGAGGTGCTCGTCTTCCTCAACGACGACACCGAGATCGTCGACGCGGGCTGGCTGCGCGAGCTGGTCGGGATGCTGCACCGCGAGGGCGTCGGCACGGTCGGCTTCCAGCTCCGCACCGGCGACGGCCTGGTGCAGCACGGCGGCGTCATGCTCGGCCCGGGCGGGTTCGCGGCCAACCTGTTCGCCGGGATGCGGCCGGAGGAGGACTCGCTGATCGGCCCCGTGCGCTGGTACCGCGACACGCTCGCGGTCACGGCGGCGTGCGTCGGCATCCGCCGGGAGCTGTTCGAGGAGGTCGGCGGCTTCGACGAGCGCTTCCAGCTCACCGGGAGCGACGTCGTGCTCGGGCTCGACCAGATCATCCGCGGGCGCCGCAACGTCGTCATCCCCTTCGACGCCGTACGTCACTTCGAGTCGCTGACGCGCGGCGCGCACGCCCCGCGCGCCGACTCCTTCGCCAGCTACTGGCGCTACCAGCCGTGGCTCGCCGCGGGCGACCCCTACATCTCGCCGAACGTCTGCCGCCTGGTCGAGGTGCCGCGCTTCGCGTCGGTCGACGACCCGCCCCCGTTGAAGCTCACCATGGCCGGCCTCGGCCGCCCGTGGAAGTCGGACGCGCAGCAGTCCACCATCTCCGAGGACGCGACCGCGCTGCTCCCGCTGGCGACCATCACCGCGGAGGAGGTGGACCGCGTCGTCGAGACGCACGCCGCGACCGTGGGGCGTCGCGAGGTGCGCACCATCAACTGGCTGCTCCCCGGCTTCGACCTCCCGTTCTTCGGCGGGGTCAACACGACGCTGCGGATGGCCGACAAGCTCGCGCGCGAGCACGGGGTGCTCAACCGGTTCCTGGTCAACGGGCACCCGGCGAACGAGTTCTACGAGTCGGCCATCGTCGCGGCGTTCCCGGGGCTCGCCGGCTCTGAGGTGGGCAACTACTACGGCACCGACGAGGGTCTCGCGGCCGTGCCTCCCGCGGACGCCGCCATCGCGACCTTCTGGCTCACGGCCCGGGATGTGGCCAAGCTGTCGGGGACGCCTCGCAAGTTCTACCTCATCCAGGACTACGAGCCGTCGTTCTACCCGGCGAGCACGATGTTCGCGATGACCGAGCAGACCTACCGGCTCGGGCTCTACGGCATCTGCAACACGCGCAGCATGCACGACATCTACGCCGGCGGCTACGGCGGAACGGCGACCTACTTCGAGCCGGCGGTCGACCGTGCCATCTTCCACGCCGAGGGCCGCGCAGAGCCGGAGCCCGGCGAGCCCGTGACGATCTTCGCCTACGCGCGCGACCACTTCCGCAACTGCTGGGAGCTCGTGTACGCGGCCCTCAGCGAGATCAAGCGGCGCCACGGGGACAGGGTGCGGATCGTCGCCGCCGGGGCCAAGTACCTCCCGCCGAGCGCCGACTTCATCGACCTCGGGCTGCTCGACTACCGCGCGACCGGACGCCTCTACCGCGAGACGGACATCGGCATCACGCTGCAGATCTCACGCCACCCGTCGTACCTGCCGCTGGAGCTGATGGCGAGCGGCGTGGCGATGGTGGTGCCGGACTCGCCGTGGTTCCGCTGGCTGTTCGAGCCGGGCGTCAACGCGCGCACGTCGATGATGACCTACGAGGAGGTCGTGGCCGCGCTCGACGAGCTGGTCCGGGATGCGGAGACCCGCAAGCGCATCGCCGTAGCGGGTAAGGCGACCATCGACGACCGGCACTCCGACTGGGATGCGGCGCTCGACGGGCTCTACGACTTCCTGTCCGACCCGGAGGGCAACGCGGTCCCGACGGCCGCTCCGCCCTGGGTCGCGCCCTGAACGGGACAGGGCAGGGCGAGTCGCGGTAGCGCGCGCCACGCGGAGACGACCGCGTAGGCGAGCGCGGCCACGACGACGAGCGTGAGCACGATCGTGCCGGCGGGCGGCTGCCACTGCGGATCGAGCAGGAACTGCGGCCACGAGCCGTTCGTCACCGCGTAGCGGCGCAGCGTGAACGCGAACGCGGCGAACTGTCCCACCGCGACCAGCACCAGCAGAGTGCGGACGACCGCCGTCGAGCCGCGCCCCGGGCGGAACCCGGCCGCGTCGAGGGCGAGGCCGCCGGCGATGGCGGCGAGGAGCAGCACGGCCAGCACGTAGCGGCCCTGCCAGACGTCGCCGACCTGCCGCCACAGCGCGACCTGGGTGACGACCGGCACCACGACGAGAGCCACGGTGAATCCGAGGGCCACCCATCGCTCGCGGCCGCGGCCGAGCACGAGCGGCAGCACGAGCACCGCGAGGAAGAGCGCTGTCCACAGGGTCTGGACGCCCTCGGGCGCCGGCACGTCCACGGTGCCGAACAGACCGGTCAGCTGCCGCGCGTAGACGAACGTGTTCTCGAGCATGTTCTGCGCGACCGTGAACAGGCTCCCCGGGACCGGCTCGGCCAGCGCCTGCACCGCATTCGCGGGCCGGGTGAACCAGATCAGCTGGCCGAGGCAGACCACGACGATGGCGCCCAGCACGACCCACGTCGAGACCCGCTGGACCAGCGCGCGCCAGTCGTCCCGACGGAGCAGTGCGATGACTCCGAGGCCGGCGAAGACGACCCACAGCATCCCGAGACTGCGTCCGCCCGTCACGAGCGCGGTGGAGACGACGGCGGTCGCGGCGGCGAACCCGAAGGCCCAGCCGGAGGGACGGACGCGGGCCAGGACGAGCAGCGCGGCGAACAGGCCCCCCGCCGCCGCCATCTCGATCGCGTTCGGATTGATCGCGCCGCCCAGGAAGGCGACCTCCGGAGTGATGGCGGCGATCGGCAGTAGCAGGCCCCAGCGCACGCCCGGCATCCGCCGCAGGAGGACGGCCGTCGCGGCGAACACGGCCGCGACGAGCGCGGCCGACAGCATCCGCATCCCGAAGATGGCGGCCGTCCCCGACAGCACCAGCGAGGGGAGCCCGACGATCAGGTAGTAGACCGGGGAGTTGGTCTGCGCGGTCGAGATGCTGTCGCGCAGCTCGGCCCCGTAGGGCGACGTGCCGACGCACGCCGGCGTCTTGTCCGGCCGTCCGGCGAAGCAGGCGCCGGCGCCGGGGATGAAGAGGTAGCCGGGCGCTTCGAAGTGCTTGCCGTCTCCGACGATCTGACCGCGCACCGCCGCCGTCGCCCGCACGGTGTGCGAGGCCTCGTCCGGCACGGCGTAGATCGGGGTCGCGAGCGACCAGGCGGCCATCAGTGCGAAGAGCACCGCGAACACCGAGACGAAGAGGCGGCCCGGGAAGCGGGGATCGGTCGTCGCCGCGTCCATCGTCATCCCTGCGGAAGGAACAGGCTGGCCAGGAACGTCACGGCGCCGACGCCGAGCAGGATCCAGCGCGGCACGGGGCGCCGTGCCGGCACGAGCAGGGCGGCGCAGGCGAGGAACAGCGGGACCAGCGAGATGCCGTAGCGGGCGGGCGGCGGGTCGGGATAGGTGCCCAGGGTCACGTAGGTCACCGCCGAGAGCAGCGGAGCCGAGATGACCGCGGCGGCGAAGGTGGCGAGCGCGATCGCGTTGCGCTTGCGGCCCCAGCGCGCCACGATCAGCAGGCCGATCACGCCCGCGACGGCGATCCAGGAGACGGCGTAGTTGACGATGAGGCCCGGACCCTTGAGGAAGGTGGTGATGTCGCCGACGCCCTTGGTGGCGCCGTCGATGAACAGGCCCGACTGAAGGATGATCGAGGTGATCCCGAGCGGACGCACCTTGCCCATGTCGGGGGCGGGGCCCACGGCCGTGGCGGTGGAGTACGCGAGCCAGGCGACCTGCGCGACGACGGCCGCGACCACGGCCACGATGGAGGTGATCGTGCGGCTGTCGCGGAGCAGCGCGCCGACCCAGCTCCAGCGCGACGTGCGCTCGCGGTAGGCGGCGACGCCTGCGCGCAGCACCACGAAGAGCACGGCGGCGGCGACGGCTGCGAGGTTCTGCACCTTGAGCAGCGTCACGAAGACGGCCCCGGCGACGAACAGGATGCGTCCCCGGCGTTCCAGGACGAACGTCGCGAGGTAGAGCATCAGCCCACCGGCGAAGAGCGCCGTGGCGTCCGTGCTGATGTACGTGTTGGACCAGTACGCGGGCAGCGAGCCGATCATCAGCAGGCCGACGGCCGTCGCCGCGACCGGGTGCACGCGCAGCCGGCGCAGCGCCAGGTACAGCAGCAGGGCGGCGGCGGCGAGCCAGATGGCGCCGACGAAGCGCCCGGCGTCCACCAGGCCGACACCCGCCCACACCAGCGGCTCGGCGAGCACGCGGGTGATCGCGAAGTAGAGAGGAGTGTAGATGTACGCGGAGGTGGCGCCGTGGAACGGGAAGAGCTCCTTGTTCTCGGCGTTCTTCAGCTCGCACCGCGCGTCCGGCGCCGGCTGCAGCAGCCTGAGACCGCGACAGCCGAGCTCCTGACGGGCGAAGGTGCCGGTCTGCTCACCGCGATGGACCGTGCCCTGCGTGGCGACCTTGGCGAAGTAGTCGATGTAGACGTACTCGTCGACCGGCGAGACGCCCTTGTGACCGGGCACCTGGACGATCCCGACCAGCAGGGCGGCGAGCACCAGCAGCACCGGCCCGATCGACGCCCGCGAGAACACGCGCTCCCGGAAGCCCCGGCGTCGCGGCGTCGTGGCGGTGTCGGTGCTCATGCGGTGGCGGCCTCATATCCGATCGCGGTCCGGGCGGGGGTCGCCAGAGAGCTTAGCAAGTCCCTGTCGCCGCGCCCCGGTGCGCCTCAGGGGGCCTTGGTAGGCTGGCGGGCGCATCCGCCAGCGAAAGGACCGCATGCCCACCACGCGCCCCGGAGTCGTCTCCGTCGTCCTCGTGAACTTCCGGGGAACCGACGACACGCTGACCGCCATCGAGCACCTCGGCCGGCTCGACTGGCCCGCCGACCGCCTCGAGATCGTCGTGGTCGAGAACGCCTCCGGCGACGACAGCGCCGAGCGCATCCGCCGCGAGGCCCCGCACGTCGTCCTCATCGAGTCGAAGGCCAACCTCGGCTTCGCCGGCGGCTGCAACCTCGGCGTGCGCAGCGCCTCCGGCGAGTACGTCGCGTTCCTCAACAACGACGCCAAGCCCGACGCCGCGTGGGTGCGCGCCGCCGTCGAGCGCTTCGAGTCGAGCTCGCGCGTCGGCGCGGTCGCCAGCCGGGTGCTCGACTGGGACGGCGAGAAGGTCGACTACATCGGCTCGGCCATGACCTGGTTCGGCCAGGGCTACAAGCCGCTGACGGCGCAGCCCGTCCCCTCGACCCCGGACGTGCCGAAGGACGTGCTGTTCGGCACCGGCTCGGCGATGTTCGTCCGCCGGTCGGTCTACGAGGAGCTCGGCGGGTTCGACGAGCGCTTCTTCATGTTCTTCGAGGACGTCGACCTCGGTTGGCGGCTCAACCTGGCCGGCCACCGGTTCGTCTACGAGCCGGCGTCGCTGGCCTTCCACAAGCACCACGCGTCCATGTCGTCGTTCGGGGCGTTCAAGGAGAGCTATCTGCTGGAGCGCAACGCGCTGTTCACGCAGTACAAGAACCTGGGCGAGGAGGCGCTGGCGACGGCTCTCCCCGCGACCCTGGCGCTCACGGTCCGTCGCGGCGTGGCCAAGGGCGGCCTCGACTCGACCGAGTTCGACCTCCGCAAGGGCGGCTCCAACGACCCGACGATGGAGATCGACAAGGAGACGGTCGCCGCCGTCTACGCGATCGACCAGTTCGTCGAGAACCTGCCCGGCCTCACCGCCGACCGCGAGCGCATCCAGAGCACCCGCGTCGTCGCCGACAGCCGGATCTGGGCGCTGTTCGGCGAGACCGACGCGCCGTCGTACACCGACGAGCACTACCTCGAGGGTTACGACAAGCTGGCGACCGCGTTCCCGGTCACCGAGAGCCCGGCGGTCACCCGCGTCCTCATCATCACCGGCGACCCGATCGGCGCGAAGATGGCCGGCCCCGCGATCCGCGCGTGGAGCATGGCCGAGGCGCTGGCGAAGGACAACCTGGTGACCCTCGTCTCGCTCGCCGGCCTCGAGCCGGTGTCCGCGCCGTTCGACGTGGTCCACATCCGCCCGGGCGACGACCGCGCGATGAAGGCGCTCGAGCGCGAGAGCGACGTCATCGTCTTCCAGGGTCTCGCGATGGCGCTGTTCGAGAGCCTCCGCAAGACCGACAAGATCATCGTCGCCGACGTCTACGACCCGATGCACCTGGAGCAGCTGGAGCAGGGCAAGGAGCTCGGCCGGGCGCAGTGGGACAAGCAGGTCCTGGATGCGACCGACGTGCTGAACGAGCAGCTCGAGCGCGGCGACTTCTTCCTGTGCGCCTCCGAGCGGCAGCGGCACTTCTACCTCGGCCAGCTCGCGGCGCTGGGCCGCATCAACCCGGCGAACTACGACGACGATCCCGACCTCGACCACCTCATCGACGTCGTCCCGTTCGGGCTCTCCGAGACCCCGCCGGCGCACGAGCGCGACGTCCTCAAGGGCGTGCTGCCCGGCATCGGCCGCGACGACAAGCTGCTGCTCTGGAGCGGGGGCCTCTACAACTGGTTCGACCCGAAGTCGCTCATCGAGGCCGTCGCGCGTCTGTCGGAGACCCACCCCGACGTGCGGCTGTTCTTCCAGGGCACCAAGCACCCGCATCCCGGTGTCCCCGAGATGGGCATCGTGGCGGAGTCCCGCCAGCTGGCCCGCGACCTCGGCGTGCTCGACACCGCGGTGTTCTTCAACAGCTCCTGGGTCGACTACGCCGACCGGCAGAACTACCTCACCGAGGCGGACGCGGGTGTGAGCACGCACTTCTCGCACGTCGAGACCACGTTCTCGTTCCGGACGCGCATCCTCGACTACCTCTGGGCCGGCCTGCCGATGGTGGTCACCGAGGGCGACCACTTCGCCCAGTTGGTCGAGGAGGAGAAGCTGGGCGTCGTCGTCCCCTCCGGCGACGTGGCGGCGCTCGCCGCGGCGCTCGAGAAGGTGCTGTACGACGAGAAGTTCATCGCCGCCGCCAGGCGCAACGTCGCTCGGGTGCGGCAGCGCTACTTCTGGAGCGTCGTCCTGGCGCCGCTGGTGGACTTCGTCGCAGACCCGCGGCACGCGGCCGATCTCGTCGCTCGCGGGGTCGTCGGCTCCGGCGCTCCGGTCAAGCGCGCGACGACCCGCCGTAAGAAGCACGGCGTCCGGCACGACGTGGGTCTGTTCTTCCACTACATGCGCAACGGCGGCCCTGCCGTCGTGGCGAAGAAGATCCGGAGCCGGCTGGGGCGGCGATGACCGACGCGGCGACGGCCCCGACCATCTCGGTCGCGCTGTGCACGCATAACGGCGCGCGGTTCGTCCGGAGGCAGCTCGCGGGCATCCTCGCCCAGACGCTGCCGCCGGCGCAGCTGGTGGTCTCCGACGACGCATCGGCGGACGACACGGTCGCGATCGTCGACCAGGAGGTCGCGGCGCACCGCGCCTCCGGTGCTCCGACGCCCGAGCTGGTGCTGCTGCGCAACGAGACCCCGCTGGGTGTCACGGCCAACTTCGAGCAGGCGCTGCGAGCGTCCACGGGCGACCTGATCGCGCTGAGCGACCAGGACGACGAGTGGGAGCCCGACAAGCTGGAGCGGATGGCCGCGTACTTCGCTCAGCGTCCCGGCCTCGGCTTCCTGCACACGGATGCGACTCTCATCGACGACGACAGCCTCCCGGCCGGCGGCACACTGTTCGGCGTCCTGGAGGTGACGGATGCGGAGCGCGCGGCCGTGCACTCGGGACACGCGTTCGACGTGTTCGTGCGCCGCAACCTGGCCACCGGGGCGACCGCGATGGTGAGCGCCGACCTGCTGCGGATCGCCCTGCCGTTCCCGGCGGAGTGGGTGCACGACGAGTGGCTGGCCGTCCAGGCGGCGGCGCGCGGCCGGCTCGACCTGAGCGAGCGTCCGCTCACCCGCTACCGGCGTCACGACGAGAACCAGATCGGGGCGGGTGACCCGACCCTCCGCCACAAGATCGGACGCGTGCTCGGTCGCCGTGGCGATCGCAACCGGATGCTGGCGGTGCGTTCGCGCATCCTCGCCGAACGTCTGGCGGGAGCCGCCGACGTGCCGTGGGAGAACCGCACGCTCGCGGAGGAGAAGGCTGCGTTCGAGGCGGAACGGGCGGCCCTGCCGGTCAGCCGGCCGGCGCGCGTGGCCCGCGTGATCCGCCTGGCCCGCGGAGGCCGCTACGGCCGCCTGGCGAGCCGAGGGCGACTGGACGTGCTCCGGGACCTGCTGCAACCGGCGTGAACCGCCGGGCGCCGTCGCCGTCGCCGGACGCGCGGAACAGCAGGACCGCCGCGACCGCGAACGCTGCGGCGGCGACGATCAGCACCGCAGGCGCGCCGCCGAGTGGTGCCCAGTCCGGCGAGCCGAAGAGCAGCGTCTTGACCGAGCCGTTCGAGCCGACCGCGTAGCGACGCAACGCCGTCTCGAACGCCCACAGCTGCCCGATCGCCGCCAGCGTCACGACGAGGACGCGCAGCCGCAGGCGGCTGTGCCGCGCCCGGAACACCGAGTCACCGAGCAGCGCCGCCAGCCCGATCACGAGGCAGAGGAACAGCGGCAGATTGTACCGGCCCTGCCAGATGAGGCCGCCGCCGTGGATGTAGACGGCCTGCACGACCGCGGGCAGCAGGAGGAAGGCGCCGACCAGTACCGAGGCGACGAGCAGTCGCCGGCCGCGGAGCACGAGCAGCGCGCCGACGCAGAGTGCGCCGATGGCGAGGCCCCAGACGTACAGCACCGGATCGGGCGCCGGGGTGTCCATCCATCCGAACAGGCCGACCAGGCCCTGCGAGTATCCGACGGTCCCGAGGAACACCTTCTGGAACCCGGTGACCGGCGATGCTCCGACACCGGGGAACTGCAGCGCGTCCTCGGGGTGGGCGATCGCGTTGGCCAGCGAGTTGGTCCCGAAGGTCCAGGCCGCCGCGGCGAGCGTGCCGGCGGCGACGACGCCGATCGTGACCAGGACGGCCGGGCGCCGCAGCAGCTGCGCGAGGCCGCGTCCACCGGTGAGCAGCAGCGGGACGGCCAGGGCGGCGAGCACCCAGAGCGGCGAGAGCCCGCGCGCGTTCACCGCGACGACGGCCGACACGGCGATGATGGCGGCGCGCCCGCGCAGTCGATCCGGGGCGGGGGAGAGCGTGACGCCGAGCATCCCGCAGAACACCGCGAGCGTCGCGGTCGCCTCGACGGCGCTGGGGTTCACCGTCCCGCTCAGGAACAGCAGCATCGGGGTGACGGCCACGGCGAACGCGAGCACGGGCATCCGGCGCTCGCGGAACGTCATCACCACGGCGAAGGCGAGCGCGGCGAATAGGGCCGAGAGCACGGCGCTGGCCACCCGCATGGCCGTCAGCCCGTCCGCGTCGCCGAACAGCAGCGACGGCCAGCCGACGAGGGCGTAGTACAGCGGGTTGTACAGCCCGGCGGAGGTGGGCGCTTCCACCAGCGCGGCCGGATCGGCCTCGGCCGGGAGCGGGCAGTTCGCCGGGACCGTGGGCTGGAACGCGTAGCACGTCTCGCGGTGCGCATCCGCGACGTACTGCGGCACGTGGACGAGGTTCCCCCACGCGGACGGCTCGCCGAACAGCTCGCCGCGCACCACGCTGGCGGCGCGGATGATGTGCGCGGGCTCGTCCGGAGAGGCCGAGGGCGGCGTCGCCCAGGCCCAGATCGAGCCGAGCACGGCGAGGACGGCCCACGCGGCGAAGAAGGCGGCCACGGGGCGCCCGACGGGCCTGCGGGTGACGGCGACGAGCCGGGAGAGCTGCTCCGGGCGCGTGCGCGGCACCGTCGTCACCGCGTACGTGCGGGCGTCGTCGCCCGGCGGCCGGCATCGGTCTGAGGAGGCACGGTTGCACCCTAGCGGACGGGCAGGGCTCGCGGGGCGCCGTTCCTCCGGCGTGCCTAGACCGTCGAGTGCACCAGGCGGTCGGCCGGCGGCTCGGCCGCGACCGTCGGCGTGCGCGAGGCGCGCACGCCCAGCCACACGCCCGCGGCGAGCAGAGCCGCGGTGAGCAGGAGCCAGAGCAGCACTCCGCCGGGCGGGCTCCAGGGCGGCGACCCGATCAGCATGACCTTCAGCGACCCGGTCGGCCCGACGGTGTAACGGCGGAGCGTGCTCTCGAAGGCGTAGAAGTGGGCGGCGGCCAGCGCCACCAGGCTGATCAGCGTGAGCCGTCGCAGCCATCGGGCGGCCGGGGCGATGTCCACGGTGCGGTCGAGGGCCACGGCGAGTCCGACGCAGAGGCAGACCAGGAGCGGCAGCGCGTAGCGGCCCTGCCAGATGATGCCGCCTCCGGTGATGTACGCGGCCTGCACGATCGGGGGCAGCAGCACGTAGGCGCCGAGCAGGGCGAGGGCGAACACCAGGAGCCGCCCGCGGAGCAGGCAGACGGCCGCGAGGAGCAGCGCCCCGATCAGCGCCGCCCAGATGAAGAAGACCTCCGGTGGCGCGGGCGTGTCGAGCCAGCCGAACAGCCCGATCGCGCCGTGGGCGTACTCGATCGTGCGCACGAGGGTGATCCAGAAACCGCTGAGCGGGTTCGTGCCCTGCCCGGGGAAGTGCTGCGGGGTGGAGTCCGGGTTCTCGACCGCGTTGTAGAGCGAGTTGCTGCCCAGCGTCCATCCCACGGCGAAGAGCGCGCCCGCGGCTACGACGCCGGCCGCGATCCACACCGCACGGCGGCGGAGCAGGTCGCGGATCAGCGGGAGCGGAGCCAGGATCAGCGGCACGGCGATCGCGAGCAGCACCCAGAGCGGGGAGAGACCGCGGGCGTTCACCGCGAACGCGCCGGAGACGGCGACGACCGCGGCGCGCACGGCGAGCCGGTCGGGCCGTGCATCGAGGACCACCGCCAGCATCGCGGCGAAGAGCGACAGTGTCGCGGTCGCCTCGACGGCCGTGGGGTTCACCGAACCGCCGAGGAAGAACAGAGCGGGCGTCATCGCGAGGGCGAACCCGAGCAGGGTGAGGGCCCGGCGCGGCAGCGCCCACAGCACGGCGAAGCCGAGGGCGGCGAAGAGGGAGGCGAGGATGCCGCTGACCACGCGCATCGCGTAGATCCCGGCGTCGTCGTGGAAGAGCAGCGACGGCCAGCCGACGACCACGTAGTAGAGCGGGTTGTACAGCCCCGCCGTCGTCGGCGCGGTGGTCGGCGCATCCGGAGCGGAGGGCGCGGGAGCCGCATCCGGGCCGTGCGTCACGCAGTCGGCGGTGCGCTCGTAGTGGAACGCGAAGCAGGTGAGCTGCTGCGTGCGGGCGATGTAGCCCGGCACCGTCACCAGGTGGCCCTCGGGGGACGGCGTCCCCACCCACTCGCCGCGGACGACGCTGGCGGCCCGGATGATATGGGCCGGCTCGTCCGGGGAGGCCGAGATCGGGGTCGCCAGGGCCCAGCAGGCGCACAGGGCCGAGAGGAGGGACCACACCACGAGGAGCGGTCGCCACAGTCCGCGCAACCCGCTACTCCTGCTCGCGGCTGAGCTGGGCGACGCGCTCCTCGAGCTGGCTGATCCGCAGCTCCTGGAGGGCGCTCCGCTCGGCCAGGGTGCGCGACTTGCTCTCGAGCGTGGTCAGTTCGGAGCTGTGCTGGATGCAGACCAGGAACAGCACTGCGATGCTGACGAAGAAGACCAGGTTGACCGGCTGGCCGACCCCGATCAGGCCGGCGGCCCAGTCCAGGATGGCCGGGAAGACGCCGATCAGGAGCGCGAGGCTGCCCGCGACGATCCACCAGATGGCGTGACGCTCGCGCATCCGGCCGCGCCGGAGCATCTCGATGACCACCGCGAGCGTGAGCAGCGCGGCGAGGATTCCGAAGATATAGCTGGTGATCGACATCAGGCCGTCGCCGTCTCCTTCAGGGCTGTGCGCGGGCGCATGAGGGCCACCAGCAGGGCGACGAACGCACGCCCGAGATAGACCGCGGACTTGACGAAGTTGTGGGAGGGCTGGCCGCCGGACCGCGGACGCATCGCGACGGGGACCTGACGGACGCGGAGCCCCGCCCGTCCGGCGATGACCAGCGCCTCGATGGTGTCGCCCAGGTACTCGGCCGGGAAGGAGTGGGCGAAGAGGGCGATCGCGCGCGGTCCGTTCGCCTTGAAACCGCTCGTCGTGTCCTTGAGCGGGGTGCGTACGACGCGGCTGAGCACCGTGGAGAGCACGCTCATCGCCCACTTGCGCGGTCCGCGCACGGTGTAGTCGCCCTCACCGGAGAAGCGCGCGCCGATGACCAGGTCGGCGTCGTCGAGACCGGCGAGCAGCGCGGGGACGAGTCCCGGGTCGTGCTGGCCGTCGGCGTCGATCTGGACCGCGACCTGGTAGCCGTTCTCGACCGCGTACTGGAACCCGAGTCGGAGCGCGCCGCCGACGCCCATGTTGAACGGCATGGAGGCGACCTGCGCACCGGCCGCCCGGGCGACCTCCGCCGTCGCGTCGAGAGAGCCGTCGTCGACGACCAGCACGGAGGCTCCCGGGAGCTTGGCGTGCACCTCGGCGATCACCGCCGCGACCGACTCCTCTTCGTTGAAGGCGGGCATGACGATGAGCGTGTCGGAGAGGGCGTAGGGCATGGCAGTCACGGTACTAGATGGGCGGCGGAGGGAGACGGCACGGAGGCGGGCGTCGGAGTCATTCTCGCACGGAGAGCCGGGTGGTCACCGAGCGGATGGTGAGCCAGGCGCCGACGGCGGCGGCGGCCGTCAGCACGACGACGAGGACGATCCAGCCTCCCGGCGGCTGCCACACCGGGTGCCGCAGGAGGTCGAGCCAGGTGCCCGTGCTGGTGAGTCCCGTCACGTAGCGCCGCACCATCCACAGGAACGCCGCGGCCTGGCCGATCGCCAGCAGGACGATCGACACCCGGACCAGGGGCCGCAGCGGCCCCGCCGGATCGAGCGCGGGAAGGGCGCGGTCGAGCCCGATACCGGCGAGCAGGAGCAGCATCACGGCGGGAGCCAGGGTGTACCGGCCCTGCCAGATGTAGCCGGCCACACCGATCACGGCGGCCTGCGAGAACGGCGGGACGAGCACGAGGGCGAGCCCGATCGGAAGCGCCGCGAGCTGCGTCCGGCGTCCGCCGAAGACGATGCCGGTGACCAGGATGCCGCCCCCGACGACGGCCCAGATCCCGATCGCGATGGCGGGAGCCGGGATCTCGAGCCAGCCGAACTGCGCGATCCACCCGGTCATGAAGGAGAACGTCTGATCGATGGTCCAGGAGAAGCCCTGCCCCAGCTGCTGCCCGCGCCGATCGGCTGGTAGGCGGGGGTGAGGGCACGGGGACGCAGGTAGAACACCGCGACCGCGAGCGTGACAGCGGCGACGACACCGACGGCGACCCACGTCGCCCACCACCGGAGCACGATGCGGAGCGCGGAGCGGTCGGACAGGATGAGCGCGGCCACCAGGGCGAGCAGCAGCCACAGCAGCGCGATGCTGCGGGTGTTCACGAGGAGCAGCGACACCGCGGTCACGCCGACGAGCCGCCAGGCCAGCGTCCGCCGCGACGCCGGTGCGCCGAAGGTGGCGGTCAGGAGGGCGAACACGGCCGCCGTCGCCGCCACCTCCAGCCCGTTCGGATTGACCGTCCCCGACAGGAAGAGCGTCATGGGCGTCACGCCCGCGGCGAGGGCGACGGTCGCCCACCGCGACCGGGGGAGCGACCGGACGGCGACGAACGCGAGCGCGAGCAGGGCGGCGCACAGCGCGGCGCTCACGAGCCGCATGGCGTACAGGCCCTTGGCGCCGTCGAGCACCGCGGTCGGCCAGCCGACGGCCAGGTAGAACACCGGGGTGCTCAGACCGGTCGACGAGTGACCGGTGGCGGGCTCGTCCTGGTCGGCGATCGGGGTGACGCACGCCGGGGTCTGGGTGATGTCCCGCTTGAAGCACGGCATGTGCTTCTCGAGCTGTGCGAAGTACTCCGAGACCTTCAGATCGATGGTCCCGGGGACGGCCGTCGACTCCGGCCCGAAGAGCTGACCGTGCGCGGCCGCGTAGGCCCGCATGGCATGAGCCGGCTCGTCGGGGCTGGCGCCCTGCGGCACCGCGAGCGAGTAGGAGCCCATCATCAGGAACAGCACGCCGAAGGCCAGCCAGAACGTCGTCCACGCGCCGCGGACGCCGGTCCGGGGTGGCACAGAGGTCATCACGGCATCCTGTCGGTCGCGGAGCACCTGCACGAACCCGGTGAGGTAGGTTCGGATGCTGGGCGGAGGCCGCCCGCGCAGGCTGACGAAAAGGGGACAGGTGGACGATACCATCCGAGCTTCACGCGCCCGGTGGTGGTCCGCGGCGGTCCTGCTGCTCATCGCGGCGGCCGGTGTCGTCCTCGCGGCGGCGGGCGTGACGATCTGGGTCCTCGGCGCCGCGGCCGCCGTCTCCGTCGCAGCGGCCTCCCGGTCGCGGGTGGTGGGCATCGCCGCCGGAGTCGTCGTGCCGCTCGTGGTGGGGGCGTTCGCCGTCCGCGCGTTCCACAAGGTCGGGCTGAGCCTGGCGGCGGGGAACATCCTCGTGCTGAGCGCGACCGTGGTCGTCGCCCTGGCGGCCGTGGTCTTCGGTCGCGGGTTCCGGCTCCCGTCGTCTCGCGGCTGGTGGCTCGCGCTCGCCGCCGGCGCCCTGCCGGCCCTGGTCGCGGTGGTGTTCTGCGGCCTGCCCCTGCTCCGCGACGGCCACGCGCTGTCCTGGGCGATGCAGAACGACGCCGTGTGGAACCTCGTCTCCTCCCGCTTCCTCATCACCGACGCGGGACTCATCCCCTCGCTGCACCCGAACGTCTCGCCCCTCGTCTCGGTGCTGCTGGCGGCCGCGATGGCCACCGGACGCCCGGAGGCCGGCGCCCCCGGGCTCCTGCAGCACGACATCGCGGCGATGGCGGGCGTCTTCGCCGCGACCACCGTCGTCACCGCCTTCCTCGCCGGGCTGGTCGCCGGGCAGCTGGTGCGCGGGCCGCGCCCGGTGCTCCGTTCGATCGCCGCGGTGCTGGGCTCCGCGCTCATCCTCTCGTGGTTCGTCGCCGGGTTCTCGATCCAGTTCGGCTTCTACAACGTGATGCCGACGCTGGCGTGCCTCTTCGCCGCGTGGCTGGCGTGGCGCGGCGCCGGGCGCACCCCCGTCGCCGCCATCGGCATCCTGCTGCTGGCGGCGACCGCGCTGCTCGCGCTCTGGGCGTTCCTCGCGATCATCCCGCTCGCGCTCGCGGGCGTGGCCGGCGTCCGCTGGCTCCTCGGCCGCCCCTGGTGCGCGGGCGTCCCGTGGGTCGCCTGGGTCGCGCTCGCGGTCTGCGCCCTGCAGCTGGTGGCGTACGCCCTGCTCTTCTCGGTGCCCGACCTCCGCCGGGAGCAGGGCGCGCTCGCGCAGGGCGGCTCGATGGCCCCGGTCACACCCGCGCTGCTCTACGTGCTGGCCGGCGTCGCGATCGCGCTTGCCGCGGTGAGCTTCGCCACGCCGGGGCGACGCTCGCATCTGCTCGGGGTGCTCGCGGTCGTGGTGCCGTCGGTCGGGGTCTACATCTTCCTCGCGAGCAACGTGGGCGCGGACCAGTACGCGTGGGGCTACTACCCGGCGAAGCTGGTCTGGTTCATCGGGATCCTGTCGCTGGTCCTCTCCCTCGGCCTCGCGCTCGACGCGGTCGCCGCCGCCACGCTCACCGTCTGGCGCCGGGTCGCCGCGGTCGCCGGCGTGCTGATCGCCGTGGGGTCGACCGCCGCGGGGGTCCTGCCGAAGCCGCCGACGTTCGGCGCTCTGGTGCCGTACGCGGACATCCTGCATGGACAGGGGGTGGCCAGCGGCGACGCGGTGCTCCCGACCCTCTTCGCGCTGAAGGACCCGTCGCAGGCCCACACGATGCTCGCCGGCTACTTCGACTGGCGCGCGGACGGCTTCGCGAACCTCTGGCTGCTCGGCGCGTCGGCCACCAGCGGCACGGACCCCATCCGGCCGTTCGGCTACTCGCTGCGGGTGGACGACCCGCAGCAGGTCTGCGCCGCGCTGGGCGCCTGGGGGCCGGGCGCCGAGATCCGGACGCACGACGAAGGCCTGGAGGCCCGCTTGCGGGAGCTGTGCCCGGACGCCGACCCGCGGGTCGTCGTCGGCACGGTGCGCTAGCGCCGCCCGCTCACCAGCCGCGGAGGATGTGGCGGCTCAGGGCCCGCAGGCCGGCGCCGTCGCGCTTCTGGATCGCGCCGGGCAGCTTGGTCGCCGCGTTGAGCCGGGACGACCAGTGCGCCCCGGCGACGCGGGCCGCGTGACGCCAGCCGCGTGCGCGGAGGCGCGACTTCGCATCCAGGAAGAACGCCCGCTCCTCGTCGAAGCGCGTGCCGTCCTGAGCCGTCCACGACGAGACGCTGCCCGCGTGCCGTCGGTAGCGGAAGGCGTGCTCGGGGAGCAGCACCAGGCTGCCGCCGTCGAGCACGATGTCGAGCTGCAGTGCGAGGTCGAGCACCACGTCGAAGGCGGCGTCGAAGCCGTGACGCCGGACGGCCGCGGTGTTCCAGCAGATCGAGGGGAAGTACGTCCAGTTGCCGCGCAGCAGGCTCACCGCGAGCTGCTCGCCGGACAGCACGGTCGGCTCCGCGTGCGACGGGCGGTACCAGGACTTCACGCGGTCGGCCAGCGGCAGCGCCGGGCGGCCGTCATCGCCGATCACGGTCACGGCGGGCTGGAAGTACGAGCCGTCCGGATGGCGCGCGATGGCGTCGCGCATCGCGGCGATGTAGCCGGGCTCCATCAGGTCGTCGCAGCCCATGAGCACGAAATGCGCGGCCTCGACGAGTTCGACCGACTTGGTGAAGTTGCCGCTGACGCCGAGGTTCACCTCGTTGCGTACATAGTGGATGCGCGCGTCGCCCAGCGAGGACACCCACTCCCCGGGGGCGCGGTCCGGGTACACGTCGTCGATCACGACCAGGCGCCAATCGCCGTCCTCCTGGGCCCGCACGCTCTCCACGGCGTCGCGGAACAGGCCGGGGTCGCCGTAGAACGGCATCATGATGTCGATCGTCACTGCGTCCAGACTTTCGTCGTAGTGTTGGCGTGCCGCGATCGCGGCCGCCGACCATCCTTTCACGCGCTTCCGGGGAGAGACCCATCACCGCCTTCGAACCGCTCAACGAGCCCATTCCGGACTTCGAGGAGGCAACGGCACCGCGGTCGGCTCGGTCGTCGGTCGTCCTGATCCTCGCGGCGACGGCGATCTCGGGGATCGCCGGCTATGTGGTGACCTGGCGGGTGTACACCGAGGTCGGTGCGGCGGGGTACGGCGTGTTCTCGGTGTTCTGGTCGGCCCTGTTCCTCGTCGTGGGCATCCTGTTCGGGCTCCAGCAGGAGTCGACGCGCGCGACCGCCCAGACCGTGCGCGAGACGCAGCAGGCGGCCGAGTCCGCCGCGCCGGGCGCCGGGCGCCGGACGTCGCTCTGGGCCTTCGCCGCGGTCGCGGCGGTCGTCGTCGCGGTGGCGGTGCTGCTGACCAGCCTGGTGTGGGCCGTCCCCAGCCTCGGCGCGGCGAACGCCGGCCTCGCCTGGTTCGTGGCCGTCGGCGCCGGCCTGAACTGCCTGGTCGCCGCAGCGTCGGGCGTCATGGCGGGAGCCGGGATGTGGCGGCAGCTGGCGACGATCGTGGCGCTGGACGGCATCCTGCGTGTGATCGGCGTGGTGGCGGTGCTCAGCGTGACGCACGACATCGTGCCGCTCGCCGTCGCGGTGATCCTCCCGTTCCCGCTCTCGCTGGCGATCGTCTTCCTCACCGCCCCGCGGGCGCTGGTGCAGAACGCGCGCGTCGCGCTCGGCGTGCGCTCCCTGGTGGCGAACACCGGGCGCACCATGCTGGCCGCGTCGGCGACCGCCGTGCTGATCAACGGGTTCCCGCTGGTGCTCTCGTTCTTCGCGGGGCCGGAGAACCACTCCGACCTCGGGTCGCTGGTGCTCGCGGTCACGCTGACGCGCGCGCCGATCCTCGTGCCGCTGACCGCGCTGTCGAGCTTCCTGGTCAGCCGGTTCTCGCACCACCCCGAGCAGACCGCGCGGACGATCGGGCTGCTCTTCGCCGGGATCGCCGCCGTCATCCTGGTGCTCTGCGGCGCGGCCTGGCTGTGGGGCGAGCCGGTCATGCACCTCGTCTTCGGGTCGCAGTTCGACCTGTCCGCCGGCGTCCTGGTCGCGCTGATCGCCTCCTCCGGGCTCATCGGTGCGCTGTTCGTGAGCGGGTCCGCTGTGCTGGCCAGGAACCTCCACGGCCTGTACGCCGCCGGGTGGGTGGCCGCCTCCGTCGTCACCCTGGCGCTGCTCTTCGTGCCGCTGCCGCTGGCCGGTCGCGCGGCGCTCGCCCTCGCAGCGGGGCCCGCGGTCGGCCTGGTGGTGCACCTGGTGGGGATGAGGCTCTCGCGCGGGTCCGTCAGCTCGCGTCGCGGTGCGGCAGACGCAGCCGCCAGCTCATCCCCTGCGAGGCCTTGACCGTGCAGATGACGAGCAGCATCCATCCCGACTCCACCAGGATCGAGCTCTCGAAGACGCTCGTCACCAGCAGCGCGACCAGCACCAGCGGCGCCCACGCGTAGACCGTGCTGCGGCGGTTGGAGGCGAGCAGCCACGACCGGCCGAAGGCGAGCGCGATGAGGGCGACGAAGAGCAGGAGGCCGATGATGCCTACCTGCAGGTAGACGTCGAGATACGCGTTGAGCCCGTTCGCGTGGTAGACCCCGGTGTTCGCCTGGATGGCGGTGAACGGGTAGAGGTCGGTCGGCCAGGAACCCACCCAGCCCCAGCCGACGATCTGCTGCACCGGGATGAGCTGCCAGATCTGGATCCACAGCTGGTAGCGCACCTGGAAGTCCGCGCGGGCGTTGAGCAGGTCGATCACGCGCGTCCGGTAGATGTACGCCACGACCAGGACGGCGACCGTGAGGAGCGCGAGTCCCCACTGGAAGTACACCCGCTGCGAGGCGGGCGCCTTTCGGATGAGGAACAGCGCCAGGGTCGCCAGCCCCACGACGACCGAGACGGCGGCGATGACGGGGGAGTGGGCGAGCAGGATGCACAGCGCCGCCAAGGTGATCGAGTACGCGGCGATCAGGGGCCGGACGGATCGGGTCCGCAGCTCGACGAGGAACGTCACGAAGGCGATCAACGCGACGATGCTCAGCTGGTTGCGGGTGCCGAACAGTCCCTGGATCGGGCCGCCCGCGGCGATGTTGCCCTGGATCGCGAGGAACTTCAGCGGCGCATCGATCAGCAGCCCGCTCAGCACCTCGAGGGCGAGGGACAGCGACAGCAGGAACCGCAGCGCGTCGCCCACCACCCGGACGATCTGGATGGCGTCCCGCACCAGCGCGATGTACACGGCGAGGAACGCGAAGATCAGCTGGTAGATCACCGCGGCGGACGTCGCCCACTGGTACTGGCTCCACAGGATGGACAGCGCGCACCAGCCGACGAACAGGAGCGCCGAGATCGGCAGCAGCCCGTGCCACTCGATCAGCCGCCACTGGGCCGCGAACGACACCGCGGCCAGGACGACGAGGACCGCCAGCGCTCCGATCAACCCGGGCCAGCCGATCAGCGCCCGGATGGCGTGCGTCGAGAACCCGGTGATCACCGCGAGCAGGGCGAGCGTCGAGGTGAAGCGGGCGGAGCCCAGGAACTCGGTCACCGCGGGCGGCACCAGGGTCCGTCGGGGCGTTGCCATGCTCACAGACTACGGGTCCCGGCTCAGCGGGCGTCGGGGACTGACCGCTTCGTGGACACGGCGATGGCGACGAGCAGCGCCCACCCGCCCTCGATCAGCATCCGGCTCTCGGCGAAGCTCTGCGCGATCAGCGCGGCCATCAGCAGCAGCGGGAGCAGCGTCGTCGCGGTGTAGGGCTTGTCGTCGGCGACGGTCCAGCGCGGGCGGTCGACGGCGAGGAACCAGCTGCGACCGAACGTCGTGAGCACCAGGAGGATGAACACGACGAGGCCGACGATCCCGAGCTGCAGCCACACGTCGAGCCACGCGTTGTGCGCTTGGAGGTACTCGACGCCGTTCCGTGTGGCCAGGCCGTCGAAGGGCTTCACCCACGGCGCCCAGTAGCTCACCCAGCCCCAGCCGAACACGGGACGCTGCTGCGCCAGGTGGATGACCGCGTCCCAGATGTCGATCCGGCCGGTGAGGTCCTCGCTCTTGCCGAAGAGCGCAGGCAGTCGGGAACCGAACACCGACACGAGCACGATCACGGCGGCGACCAGCACTATGGCGACGACGTAGACCGGGGTGCGTCGCTCGGGTCCGACGCGTCGGGTCCACAGTGCGAAGCCCAGGACCACGGCCGTCGCGAGAGCGGCGGCGATCACGGTCGCGGAGCGGGTCAGCGCGAGCGTCAGCACCGCCACGACCAGCCAGGTCGTCGCCGATCCGCGGCGCAGCGTCCGGTCGGCGCGTTCGATGGCGAACACGACGATGGCGAGCAGCGCGATCATCGCCAGCAGGTTGCTGTTGCCGACGATCCCCTGGATCGGACCGCCGTGGAACAGCAGGTCGCGGCTCCAGTAGAACGCCGACGGCAGCTTGCCCGACGGCACGGCCTGGACCGGCGTGAGCGGGAGCACCGGCTGCCGGACGAACACCGCGACGACGAACTCGAACAGGAGCGAGAGGCCGAGGATCCAGCGGAACGCGTTGCCCAGCGCGTTCAGCAGCCCGGCGGTCGAGAGCCGCAGGCCGAGGAACAGCCCGCCGATGGTCGTGAGGAGCTGGGCGAGCACACCGAGCGCACTCGCGCCGGGATACGCCGACCACGCGATGGAGAGCACGGCCAGCGCGAGGAACACCAGCAGCGTCTTCGGCGTGGTGCGCCACCGGAACGCCGGCCGCGACCGAACCACGAAGACCGCACTGCCGACCGCGAGCGCCGCGGCCAGCACGAAGTACCCGGGCCAGCTGATCAGGTCGCGCCAGAACTCTCCGGCGAACAGCGTGAAGAGCAGCACGGCCGCGAAGATCGACTCGGCCGTCCCCGTGACCGCCCGGGCGGCGCGGATGCGGGCGCCTAGCGCGGGGGTCGGGCTCGTCACCCCCGAAGGATAGCTCACCGGTTGGGGGTGGCGACGAACACGGTACCCGGGCCGTGCGCGACCGAGACCGCGCCTTCGTCCGCCGTGATCACGGTGGACTCGCCGCGGCGGAGGGTCGTGCTGCCGGAGGCGCCCGTGAGCGTGACCGTTCCCTCGGTGCAGAGCGCGATCGCCGTGCCCGGCAGGTCGAGACGGGCGTCCGCGACCTCGCCGTCGAGCACCACGCGGGCGAGCTGGAAGTCGGGCACGTCCGGCCGGAACACCTCGACGCCGGACGACGGGTGCTCCGGCGCCAGCGGGGTCGCGCGGATCGGGGAGAAGTCGAGCACCGAGACGAGCTCCGGCACATCGATCCGCTTGCGGGTGAGGCCGCCGCGCAGCACGTTGTCGGAGGCCGCCATGAGCTCGATGCCGAGGCCCTTCAGGTAGGCGTGGATGTTCCCCGCCGGCAGGTAGAGCACCTCGCCGGGCCGGAGAGTCGCCCGGTTGAGCAGCAGGGCGAGCACGATCCCGGGGTCGCCCGGAAACGCCGCATCGAGCATCCGGACGGTGTCGGCGTCCCGGTCGTCGGGCAGTGCGCGGACGGCCGCGACGACCTCTGCGACGAGCAGGTCGACGTCGGTGTCTCCGCCGAGCAGCCACTCGGTGGCACGCCGCAGCACGGCTCCCGGCTCGCCGTCGAGCGTTCTCGCGAAGCCCGAGATCACCGCGCCGCCGGTCGCCGCGGCCGCGAGGCGCTCGAGCGCTGCGCGGCTCTCGGCCGGGTCGCGGAAGCCGCAGAGCGCCTCGAACGGGTCGCTGAGCGCGAAGATCAGCTCCGGCTTGTGGAACGGGTCCTTGTAGTTCCGGTCCGCCGAGTCCGGGGCGAGCCCGGCGGCGTTCTCGCGCTCGAAGCCGGCGCGCGCCTGCTCGGGCGACGGATGCGCCTGCAGCGACAGCGGGCCGTCCGCGGCGAGCACCTTGAGCAGGTAGGGGAGGTCGCTGGTCCGCTCCCACGCGGCCAGGTCCGCCGCGCCGTCCGCCGCGGCCGGGTCGAGCACGCGGGCCGGGGAACCGGGATGCGCGCCCAGCCACAGCTCCGCCTCCGGGCCGCCGCTGGGCTCGGTTCCGAGCAGGCCGGCGATCGCCGTGGTGGAGCCCCACGCGTAGTCGCGCGGAGTGTTGCCGATGCGCACAAACATGCGTCCTCATCCCTTTCGTCGCGTTGGACCAAACTACCAATCGCTTTGTCCGCCCGGCCTCCCGTCCGTAGGCTGACGACCGCCCGACCATCCCTGTGGACGCAATGGAGCAGACATGCCCTTCGAGACCATCGCCGGCGACTTCTACGGCTTCGAGAACCAGCTGACCGACCGCGAGAAGGAGTTCATCGCGACCCTCCGCGCGCAGCTCGAGACCGAGGTCAAGCCGATCGTCAACGAGTTCTGGGAGAAGGCGGAGTTCCCGCATCAGATCATCGACGTCCTGCACCGCAACGGCGCGATCGGCCTGGGCTTCCCGGAGACGGCGCCGTTCGAGAACTCCGCGGTGTTCCGCGGCTGGGTCGCGCTGGAGCTCGCACGCATCGACGCCTCGGTGAGCACCTACGTCGGCGTGCAGAACGGCCTGGCCCTCGGCGCCATCGGCGTCTGCGGCTCGGACGAGCAGAAGGCCGAGTGGCTGCCGAAGCTGGCGAGCGGCGAGGTGCTGGGCGCCTTCGGCCTGACCGAGCCGACCTCCGGCTCCGACTCGGCCCAGGGCCTCAAGACGGTGGCGACGCGCGACGGAGACGACTGGATCCTGAACGGCTCCAAGCGCTGGATCGGCAACGCGACCTTCAGCGACATCACCGTGATCTGGGCCAAGAGCGCCGAGGACGGCCAGGTCAAGGGCTTCATCGTGCCCAACTCCACGCCGGGCTTCACGGCCACCAAGATCGAGGGCAAGCAGTCGCTGCGCATCGTGCAGAACGCCGACATCACGCTCGAGAACGTGCGCGTCCCCGAGTCGCTGCGGCTGCAGAACGCCAACAGCTTCAAGGACACCGCCGCGGTGCTGCGCCTGACCCGCGCCGAGGTCGCCTGGGCGGCCGTCGGCGTCGCGGTGGGCGCCTACGAGGCCGCGCTGCGCTACACGAAGGAGCGGGTCCAGTTCGGGAAGCCGATCGCGTCGCACCAGCTCATCCAGGACCTCCTGGTGAAGTCCGTCGGCAACATCACCGCATCCATCGGCCTGTGCACCCGCGTCTCCGAGATGCTGGACGCCGGCGAGCAGCGCGACGAGCACTCGGCGCTCGCTAAAGCGTTCGCGACCTCCAAGATGCGCGAGACGGTCGCCTGGTGCCGCGAGGCCCTCGGCGGCAACGGCATCGTGCTCGACTACGACGTCGCCCGCTTCTTCGCCGACGCGGAGGCGCTCTACTCCTACGAGGGCACGCGCGAGATGAACACGCTCATCGTCGGCCGCGCGGTGACGGGTCAGGCCGCGTTCGTCTGAGCGCCCGACCCGCCCGGTAGGGTTGAAGCTCCGTCGAACACAGGAGGTTCGCCCGTGGCGTGGTTGGTGACCGGAGGAGCAGGCTACATCGGGGCGCACGTGGTGCGTGCGTTCCGCCAGGAGGGCATCGACGTGGTCGTGGTCGACGACCTGTCGAGCGGGCGCGAGGAGTTCGTGCCCGCGGGCGTCCCGTTCTACCGGGGCACCCTCCTGGACGGCGAGCTGCTGTCGCGGATCTTCGCCGAGAACCCCGTCAGCGGCGTCGTGCACGTCGCCGGCTTCAAGTACGCGGGCGTCTCCGTCCAGCGTCCTCTGCACACCTACGAGCAGAACGTCACCGCCACCGCCGTCCTGCTGGCCGCGATGCAGGATGCCGGGGTCGACGCCATCGTGTTCTCGTCGTCCGCCGCGGTGTACGGGACGCCGGATGTGGACATCGTCACCGAGGCCACCCCCAAGAGCCCGGAGTCGCCGTACGGCGAGTCCAAGCTGATCGGGGAGTGGCTGCTCCGGGACCAGGGCGTCGCCGCGGCGCTGCGCCACACCTCCCTCCGCTACTTCAACGTCGTCGGCTCCGGGGATGTGAGCCTGCGCGACACCAGCCCGCACAATCTCTTCCCGCTCGTCTTCGACGCGCTCGCCGAGGGGCGCACTCCGCGCATCAACGGCACCGACTATCCGACGCCGGACGGCACGTGCGTCCGCGACTACATCCACGTCGCCGACCTGGCGGTGTCGCACGTCGCGGCGGCCAAGCGGCTGGATGCGCACCAGCCGATCGAGCCCGTCTACAATCTGGGCAGCGGCGAGGGGGTCAGCGTCCGCCAGATCATGGACACGGTGGCCGAGGTGACCGGAATCGCCTTCACCCCAGAAGTGGGGCCTCGACGGCCGGGGGACCCGGCGAGGATCGTGGCCTCAGGAGAGCTCGCCGCGCGCGATCTCGACTGGAAGATGCGTCACACCCTCGACGAGATGGTGCGCAGCGCCTGGGAAGCGCGCCAGGCGGCGTCCTGACACCCCTTCGGCCGAGCGGTTCCGGTTCGGGCGTGTCGCGATTGTTGTCGTTCTCCGGCGCGTCGCGAACTCTCGACCAGCGGTCAAGGCTTTACGATTCGCGACTTGACGTGAGCGAATGACAACGGTGTAATTAGGGCACACGGGAATCTCGTGTTTCAGCAGTTCATGGGTGGGGAGACCGATATGCCAGTTCCCGAATATCGTGCGGGTGTTCCCGACGACTGGTTCGTCGACCCGATCACGCTCGGAGTCCCCGGAGTCCGGTCAGCAGACGTCGACGACGACAACCCGCTGTCCTGGCAGTCCGACGCGCTCTGCGCTCAGACCGACCCCGAGGCCTTCTTCCCGGAGAAGGGCGGCTCGACGCGCGACGCCAAGCGCATCTGCACCTCGTGCGAGGTGCGCGCCCAGTGCCTCGAGTACGCGCTCGCCAACGACGAGCGGTTCGGGATCTGGGGCGGGCTCTCCGAGCGCGAGCGCCGCAAGCTGCGCAAGCGCGCCGGCTGACCGCGCACTTCTGACCGCAATGGCACGCCGCGCCCGGCGCAAAGACGCGATCGGCGCGACCCCGACCTAGGCTGACTCCCGATGTATCCGAGAGTCACCGCCATCGTCGTCGCCCAGAGCGGCGGCCCCCACCTGCAGCGCACTCTCGACGCCCTCGCGGAGCAGACCCGACGACCGGACGCCGTGATCGCCGTCGACTGCGCCTCCACCGACGACGCCGCCCGGCTGCTGTCCGACGCCCAGCCCACCCAGCTGATCTCCCTCCCCGAGAAGCTGCCCTTCGGCGCCTCCGTCGCCGCGGCCGTCCGCGTCCTCCCTCCCGCCGGCGGAGCCGAGCAGCTGCTGTGGCTGCTCGCCCAGGACACCGCCCCGGAACCGCAGGCGCTCGAGTCGCTGCTCGCCGCCCTGGAGGTGTCGCCCTCCGTCGCGATCGTCGGGCCCAAGCTCGTCGACTGGGACGACCCCGCGTTCATCCGGGAGTTCGGCGAGGCGATGACGCCGTTCGGCGCCTCGGTGCCGCTGGTCGAGAACGAGCTCGACCAGGCGCAGCACGACGGCCTCAGCGACGTGCTCGCCGTCTCCAGCGCCGGGATGCTGGTACGTCAGGCGCTCTGGGAGCGGCTCGACGGCTTCGACCCCGCGCTCCCGACCATCGACGACGGGCTCGACTTCTGCACCCGCGCCCGCCTCGCGGGCTTCCGCGTGACCCTCGTCGCGTCCGCCCGGGTCGCCCTCGCCGGCGACGGACTCGCCGGCCCGAACCTCAGCCCGAAGTGGACGGTGCGCCGCCGGCTCGCGGGGGAGCGCCGTCGCGCCCAGCTGCACCGCCGCATGGTCTACGCGCCGGGATGGACGGTGCCGCTGCACTGGCTGACCCTCGTTCCGCTCGGCATCCTGCGCGGCCTCCTGCGGCTCCTGCGCAAGGAGCCGGGATCCATCGGGGGAGAGCTGGGAGCCGCCTTCCGGGTCGCGTTCTCGGGCGTGGCGGTCGGGAACGCCCGACGCCGGCTCGCCTCCGCGCGGGAGGTCGGCTGGGCCGCCGTCGCGCCCCTGCGCATCCCGTTCGCCGAGGTTCGCCGCGCCCGCGCGCTCAAACGCGAAGCGGCGACCGTGCGGCTGCAGGGCGAACGACAGGACCTCGACTTCTTCGGCACCGGCGGGGGATGGGCGGTGCTCACCGCCCTCGTCGTCGGCCTCGCCCTGTTCTTCCCGCTCATCGGCTCCGGCGCCCTGAGCGGCGGGGGACTGCTGCCCCTCGACACCTCGGTCGGCCAGCTCTGGGCGAATCTCGGCTACGGCTGGCGCGACGTGAGCCTCGGCTTCACCGGCGCCGCCGATCCGTTCTCGGCGGTGCTGGCCGTCCTCGGCACGCTCACCTTCTGGCAGCCGTCTCTGGCGCTCGTCCTGCTCTGGATCCTCGCCCTGCCGCTCGCGGCTCTCGGGGCGTGGCTGGCCGCCGCGCGCCTGACGAACCGCGGCGTCCTCCGCACGGTCGGCGCCCTCGCGTACGCCCTCGCCCCCACGCTCCTCGTGGCCCTGCAGGGCGGCCGACCAGCCGCGGTGCTCGCGCACATCCTGCTGCCGTGGCTGTTCTTCGCCGGGCTCGCCGCACGACGGTCGTGGGCCGCCAGCGCGACCACCGCGCTGCTCGCCGCCGCGACCGTCGCGTGCGCGCCCATCCTCATCCCGGCCCTCGCGGTCGCCTGGATCGCCGCCATCGCGTTCGCCGGACGGCGCGCCGCCCGCATCGTGCTCATCCCGCTGCCCGCGGTCGTGCTGTTCGCGCCGCTGGCCTGGCAGCAGATCTCCCGCGGCGCGTGGCTGTCCGTCCTGGCGGATCCGGGCGTCCCGCTGGATGCGAAGCAGACTCCCGCCTGGCAGCTCGCCCTGGGCTTCCCCGACGGGACGCTCGGAGGCTGGCACGCGCTCGCGCAGGCCCTCCACGTGTCGACGGCATCGGCGAACATCCTGGTGCCGATCCTGCTGGCGCCGCTCGGCATCCTGGCGATCCTCGCGCTGTTCCTCCGCGGCACGGTGCGCGCCATCATCGCCCTGATCGTGGCCCTCGCCGGCTTCCTGACCGCCGTCGCCGCGCTGCATCTCCAGCTGGCCGTCGCCGGCGGAACGGCGGTGCCGATCTGGCCGGGCAGCGCGCTCAGCCTGTACTGGCTCGGACTTGTCGGGGCCGCGGTGCTCGCCCTCTCCGCCCTCGGGCGCGCGGCCGCCTACCCGGCCTGGGTGGCGATCGTGACGCTCGCGGTCGCCTCCGTACCGATCGGGATCGCGACCCTCAGCGGCCACGCTCAGGTCGCCGAGAGCGACGGACGCACACTGCCTGCGGTGGTCACGGCGAAGGCGGCCACCGCGCCGCGCACTGGGACGCTGCGGATCGTCCCGCAGCCCGACGGCGGCATCCGCGCCGACGTGGTCCGCGGCACCGGGCAGACCCTCGACGACCAGTCGACCCTCGCGGACACCGAGCGCAGCCTCTCGCCCGCGCAGCAGAGCCTGGCGACGCTCGCCGGCAACCTCTCGTCGCGCAGCGGTTACGACGCGTCGGGCGAGCTCAAGCGGCTCGGCATCGACTTCGTCCTGCTGACGCCGTCGGCGACGGCCCTCGGCTCGGAGGACACGACGACGGCCGACGCGACCCGCAGTCGCGCGGCGGTGGCGATGGATGCCAACCCGCTGCTCGCGCCGGTCGGGTCAACCGGCACCGGGCGGCTGTGGGCGTTCGACCGCGGAACCGCCGACGTGCCCGCGGCCGCGAAGATCCCGGCGGACGCCGGCGGATGGTGGCGCATCCTCATCCTGGTCGTTCAGGGCCTGGTCATCGGCGTCACGCTCCTGCTCGCCATCCCGACCACGCGGTCGGCCGACCGGGTGTCGGAGCTGTCCGCCCGCCGGCCGCGCCGCACCGAGAAGGAGCGCGCGGTCGAGCCCGACGACGAGCCGCACCGGCCGGAGGCGGCCTCGGACGGCGTCGCCGCCGAGACCCTCGACGAGTACGAGGCGGAGCCGGAGGGCGAGGCCGTCGTGGAGTCGGCGGAGGAGGAGGACGTGCCCGCGCCGGCCGCGGCTCCCGAGCCGGAGCCCGAGCCCGAGCCGGATCCCGAGCCCGTCTACGAACCCGATCCGGATCTCGACAGCCCCCGCGACCGCCAGGAGGAGCGCGTGACCACCCCACCCGCCCCGACCACGCTCGAGGAGGGCCTGGAGGAGACCATCATCCGACCCCGCGTCCGTTTCGAGGGAGGCGACCGTGGCTGACCGCAGGGGGATCGCCCGCATCGGCATGCGCACCGCCGGAGGCCTCGTCGGCGTCGCCGTCGCCGTCGTCGTCATCGCAGGCACCACCCTTCTCCCACTTCAGGACGTCGCCATCGGCGTTCCCGCGAAGACCGTGACCCCGGTCGCCGCGGACCAGCAGCGCGTCTGCCCGGGCCCGCTGCTCGAGCTGGCCGCCGACGCCGGCGCAGCCACCCGGCCCAGCGCCGTCGGGACGCCGGAGTACGCCGTCAGCAGCCAGGACGCCGAGATCAGCGGCCTCAAGCCCGACGCCGACAGCGACTCCTCCGATCAGGCGCCGCAGCTCGTCTCGCTTCGGACGCCGCAGGGCGCCACCGCACCACCGCTCTTCGCCGCCGCGCAGACTCAGACGGCGTCGACCGAGGACCTGACGGGGCTCGCCGCCGCGGCGTGCGCCGAGCCCAGCGCCGACACCTGGCTCGTCGCCGGGTCGACGTCCCTCGGCCAGACCAGCCTCGTGCTCCTGTCGAACGCGAGCGCAGTGGATGCGACCGTCGACCTGACGATCTACACCGAGTCCGGCGCCGTGAGCGCCCCCGGTGCGACAGGCATCCTGGTGCCCGCCGGGTCGCAGAAGGTGGTCCCGCTCGCCGGTCTCGCTCCCTCCGCCGCCGCGCCGGTGGTGCGGGTCACGACGAGCGGCGGCGAGGTCGTCGCCTCCCTCCAGCAGAGCTACGAGCAGGGCATCCAGCCGCGCGGAGCCGAACTGGCCGGCGCGACCGGTCTGCCCGGCCGACAGCAGATCATCCCGGGCGTCACCATCGCGTCGATGGACGCCGTCCAGAGCGCACAGTCCGCCGAGGGCGTGAGCGTCGACTTCCCCGTCGTCCGGCTCCTCGTTCCGGGTGACGCCGACGCCAAGGTCACCGTCGGAGCGGTCGGCGAGGCGGGCACGGCGGCGGGCAACTCGTACGCCACCACGGTCAAGGCCGGCACGGTCGCCGAGGTCCCGCTGGAGAACCTCAAGGACGGCAGCTACACCGTCACCGTCAACTCCGACGTCCCCGTGGTCGCCGCCGTGCGCACGACCGTGATCGGCTCGAAGACCCGCGACTTCAGCTGGTTCTCGTCGGCACGTCCGCTGCAGAAGGACCTGGTCGCCTCCGTGCCCTCCGGCGCTGCCGCGACCCTGCACTTCGCCAACGCGGGCGACAAGGACGCCACGGTCACCGTCAAGGGCGTGCGCGGAGGCGGCGCGCCGACCACGCTCACCGTCCCGGCCGAGGGTGGCGCCCAGGTGAAGGTCGCCCCGGGCACCTACACGGTGACCGGCGCGGAGGGTCTCACCGGAAGCGTCAGCCTCTCGGCCGACGGACGCGCGAGCAGCTTCGTGCTGGCGCCGCCCGGACCGCTCGCAGCGCCCATCACGGTCTACCCGAACTGACGCCGCGGGACGCCGTCGTCAGAAGTGGCGGTAGCGGTCGGGCGCCAGGTCCCACGGGTCCTTGCCGAGCAGCTCGGCGACCGCACGGAAGACGCATCCCTCGATGTACATGCGGCGGTGCAGGTCGTCGTCGCGGTGCAGCTTGGTGAGACGCTGGATCGGGACGCGGTACAGCACGATGCGGCGGCGGGACGCATCCACCCGCCAGCGGTCGACGCCGTCTGCTCCCGAATTGCCGATCGGGGTCGCCGCGACCTCGAAGTGCACGTCGGCGAGCTCCTCCGGCCAGATCCCCTTGAGGTAGTCGGCGGTGGACGCGACGGTCATGTCGAAGAAGTCGATCCGGTTCTGCAGCATGGGCAGGTGCGGACCGGTCACCGGGCCGCGCGCGCCGCGGCCGTGCCTGCTCCGCCAGCGGCTGGTCGCCGGGGTCTGACTGCTGGTGCGGCGGTTGCGGGGCATGTCGCCATCCTACGTCCGCCGCGAACCGCTATCCTGTCCCCGATGTTGAGCCGTCCCTGTTCCCGAGTCGCGTGCCCGCGCGACGCCGTGCAGACGCTCACGTACGTTTACGCCGACTCCATGGCCGTCATCGGACCGCTGAGCCTCTCGCACGAGCCGCACTCGTACGACCTGTGCGCCATCCACGCCGAGCGCTTGTCCGCGCCGCAGGGCTGGCAGATCGTCCGCCACGTCGGCGTGACCGACTGAAGAGGCCACCTCGCGGTAAGTTGGGGCCATGAGCACGCCCAGCGATCCGCGCCTGCAGTCCGTCGTCAAGACCTACGACATCCGCGGATTGGTCGGCAAGGACCTCGCGGAGGACGTGGTCGAGGCCATCGCCGCCGCCTTCGTCGACGAGGTGGACGCTGCGGGGAGCGACGTCATCGTCGGCCACGACATGCGCGACTCGTCCCCGGCCTTCGCCGCGGCGTTCGCCCGGGGCGCTCAGGCGCGCGGCGCCGACGTCGTCTCCATCGGGCTCTGCTCGACGGACGAGTCCTACTTCGCCTCCGGCTACCTCGAGGCGCCCGCCGCCATGTTCACCGCGAGCCACAACCCGCCGACCTACAACGGCATCAAGCTCTCCCGCGCCGGGGCGCAGGGCCTGAGCATGGACACCGGGCTCGGCGCCGTCCGCGACCGCGCGGACGCGTACCTGCGCGACGGCATCCCCGCGGTGGAGCGTCTGGGGACCTTCCGCGAGGAGGACGTCCTCGACCGCTATGCGGCCTATTTGCGCTCGCTCGTCGACCTGAGCGGGATCCGGCCGATCACGGTCGTGGTCGACGCCGGCAACGGGATGGGCGGACTGACCGTTCCCGCCGTGCTGGAGGAGGCGGCGGGGCTGCCCGCCCTGCCGATCACGGTCATCCCGCTGTACTTCGAGCTCGACGGCACCTTCCCGAACCACGAAGCGAACCCGCTGGAGCCGAAGAACCTCGTCGACCTGCAGCGCGCCGTCGTCGAGCACGGCGCCGACCTCGGGCTCGCCTTCGACGGCGACGCCGACCGCTGCTTCGTCGTGGACGAGCGCGGCTCGGCCGTCACACCGTCGGCCGTGGCGGCGATCGTGGCGCTCCGCGAGATCGCGCGGGCGCGTGCCGAGGATCCGGACGCCGAGATCACGGTCATCCACAACCTCATCACGTCCAACATCGTCCCGGAGACGATCGAGGCCGCGGGCGCGGTGCCGCTGCGCACGCGCGTCGGCCACACGCTCATCAAGGACGCCATGCGCCGGTCCGGCGCGGTGTTCGGCGGCGAGCACTCGGCGCACTACTACTTCCGCGACTTCTGGAGCGCTGACAACGGGATGCTGGCGGCCATGCACCTGCTCGCCGAGTTCGGCTCGCAGGAGCGTCCTCTGTCCGAGCTGGCGGCCCAATACACGCCGTACGCCATGTCGGGGGAGATCAACTCCACCGTGGACGACGTGCCCGCGGCGTTCACCCGCGTGGTCGAGGCCTTCACGAACCGCGCCGACTTCGACGAGCTGGACGGCCTCACCGTCACCGGCCGGGTCGGACAGGACGAGACGTTCTGGTGGTTCTCGGTTCGCCCGTCCAACACCGAGCCCCTGCTCCGGCTGAACGTCGAGGCCGGAGACCAGGCGACGATGGCCCGCATCCGCGACGAGGTGCTGGCGCTGATTCGTTCCTAGGGTCACCTCGGTCGCAGGCTCCCTCGGCGCTAGGGTCGCAGGACCGCTCCGCGCTCCTTCCAAGCTCCACCGCGCATGAGAGGATAGGGCCATGCCAGCTTCCACTTCGACCGCCCTGCCGTTCAAGGTCGCCGACCTGTCCCTCGCCGAAGCGGGACGTCACCAGATCCGCCTCGCCGAGAACGAGATGCCGGGTCTGATGGCCCTCCGCGCCGAGTTCGGCGACTCGCAGCCGCTCGCCGGCGCCCGCATCGCCGGCTCCCTGCACATGACCGTGCAGACCGCCGTGCTCATCGAGACGCTGGTGGCGCTCGGCGCGCGCGTCCGCTGGGCCAGCTGCAACATCTTCTCCACGCAGGACGAGGCGGCCGCCGCGATCGCCGTCGGTCCGACGGGCACCCCCGACGCCCCCGCCGGCGTCCCGGTCTTCGCCTGGAAGGGCGAGACCCTGGAGGAGTACTGGTGGTGCACCCAGCAGATCTTCGACTGGTCCGCGGAGGCCGCGGCCGACGGCGCCGACTACCTCGGCCCGAACCTGATCCTCGACGACGGCGGCGACGCCACCCTGCTCGTCCACAAGGGCCGCGAGTTCGAGCTCGCCGGCGCCGTCCCGGACGACGCCCCCGGCGACAGCCACGAGTACCGCGTCATCCTCGCCGCTCTCCGCGCCTCCCTCGCCCAGTCGAAGGATCGCTGGACGCGCATCTCCGGCGACATCCTCGGCGTCACGGAGGAGACCACCACCGGCGTCCACCGCTTGTACGAGCTGGCGAAGGCCGGACAGCTGCTGTTCCCGGCGATCAACGTCAACGACTCGGTCACGAAGAGCAAGTTCGACAACAAGTACGGCATCCGCCACTCCCTGCCGGACGGCCTCAACCGCGCCACCGACGTCCTCATGGGCGGCAAGGTCGCCTTCGTCGCGGGCTACGGCGACGTCGGCAAGGGCGCGGCCGAGGCGCTGCGCGGCCAGGGCGCGCGCGTCATCGTCAGCGAGGTCGACCCGATCAACGCGCTGCAGGCGGCGATGGACGGCTACCAGGTCGCGCGTCTCGAGTCGGTGATCGACCAGATCGACATCCTCATCACAGGAACGGGCAACCTCAACGTCGTCACGCTCGACCACCTGCTCGGGCTCAAGCACCTCGCGATCGTCGCCAACGTCGGCCACTTCGACAACGAGATCGACATGGCCTCGCTCGAGGCGCTGGAGGGCGCGGAGAAGGTCGAGATCAAGCCGCAGGTCCACGAGTGGCGCCTGCCGACCGGACGCAGCATCCTGGTGCTCTCCGAGGGCCGCCTGATGAACCTGGGCAACGCCACGGGCCACCCGAGCTTCGTCATGAGCAACTCGTTCACCAACCAGGTGCTCGCGCAGCTCGAGCTGTACGTCTCGACCGAGAACTACCCGGTCGGCGTCTACGTGCTGCCGAAGCACCTCGACGAGAAGGTCGCGCGCCTGCACCTCGACGCCCTCGGCGTCGAGCTGACCACGCTCACGGAGGAGCAGGCGGCCTACATCGGCGTGTCCGTCGACGGCCCCTACAAGGTCGACCACTACCGCTACTGATGGTGCTCGACTTCGCCGACCGGGAGCTGCCCGGCGGCCTGATCCTCCGGGTCCGGAAGGAGCAGGACGCCGCGGCGCTCGCCGCCGCCTACCAGCGCAATCGCGGGCACCTCGCGCCGTGGGACCCGACGCGCACGGAGGACTTCTTCACCGAGGGCGGCCAGCTGGCGCAGACGCGCGAACTGCTCGCCTTGCGCGAGATGGACGCGACGCTGCCGCTGGTGCTCGTCGAGGGCGGCGAGATCGCCGGCGGGATGACGCTCAGCGGCATCGTCCGCGGCGCCTTCCAGTCGGCGACGGTCGGCTACTGGCTCGACCGCGACCACACCGGACGCGGCCTGGCGTCGGCGGCGCTCTCGGCCGTGATCGAGGCCTCCCGCGACCAGTACGGGCTCCACCGCATCCAGGCGGCGACGCTGCTGGCCAACCACGCCTCGCAGTCGGTGCTCACCCGGGCGGGGTTCGAGCGCATCGGCGTCGCGCCGAAGTACCTGCAGATCGCCGGACGCTGGCAGGACCACGTCCTGTTCCAGCGCATCCTTCACGACTGAGTCAGCCCGGCAGCTCCGCGAACGCGCGCACCGGGAAGGTGCCGAAGCCCTCGATCGCCGGGGGAGCGGCGGTGAAGCGGGCGCCGCGCTCCGGCAGCTCGCCGAGCCGCGTCAGGTGCTCGACCACGTGGATGCCGGCGGCGAGCAGGATGCTGTGCGCCGGTCTGCTGCCGCCGCCCTCGGTGTCGTCGATGTTGAGCGAGTCGATGCCGACCAGGGCGACGCCCGCCTCCACCAGCGCCTGCGCCCCCTCCTCGGTGAGGAACGGGGCGCCCGCCGCGTACGCGGGGGTGCCGAAGTGCGCATCCCACCCCGTTCGCAGCAGCACGGCGCCACCCGGTTCGCCGACTCCGGCGACGGCCGAGGCGGGGACGCCGCGAGCGTCACGCACGCCGTCGCTCCAGTCGACGACCCCCGCCGGGAGGCCGACCAGCGTCGCCAGGTCGAGCCCGGCGAGGTCGCGGCCGTCCGCGTAGCGGTGGAACGGGCTGTCGAGATAGGTGCCCGTGTTGCCGATCATCGTGATCACGTCCATCGCGAACTCCGTGCCCAGTGCGTAGACCTCGCGGGAGGCCTCGCGGGTCAGGTGCGGCGTGATCGTCGGCGCGGGGAGCCCGGGATAGGTGACGAGCCCGGCGCGGATCGGGTGGCTGAGGTCGACGATGCGGCGTGCGGTCACGGTGCTCCTATGGATCGGGGTCGGCGTCGAGCGCTCAGCGCTCGGGGAAGCCGTGCGGCAGCGCGCCGAGCACCGGTTCGAGCCGTTCCAGCCGCTGCTTCTCCAGCTCGAGTCCGCGCGCGTCGCGCTCCCGCCGCAGCACCGCGACGGCGACGAGGAACGTCTCGGCGTCGACCGGGGGACGGGGGAGACGTAGGGCACCGCTTCACGCGCCAACTCGGTGCTGAGGCCGAGGCGCGCGGCCGGCGTCAGGTCCGGCGCCTGGCGGATGAACTGCGCGATCCGGCGCGAGAGCCGGTCCGGCAGGCGCGCGACGTCCGCGGTCGCCGCCCAGGCGGTCAGGTGCGGGGCGAGGTAGAGGGGCAGCGGGGTCGGCTTCGGAACGCGCACGAGCTGGCTGTACGTTCCCGCAAGCAGGTCGCCGAGCCGCTTCGACCGGGTGTTGAGCAGGCCGGTCAGCGCGGCGACGGCGCCGACCGTCATGAAGATCTCGAGAACGCCGACGAGGGCGCGGATGAACGAGTGCCGGAAGCCGATGGCCCCTCCGTCGTCGCGCACGATCCGCGCGCCGACCGCGAGCTTGCCGAGCGAGCGGCCTCGGGACGCGAGCTCGACCGTCGTCGGCAGGACCACCATCCCGAACACCAGGATGAGCACCACCAAAGCCCGGGCAAGGGCCTGATCCAGGCCGCCGCCGGTGGCCGCCAGCAGCAGGATGCAGCCGAACATGACCAGCATGTACACGAGCCAGTCGATGATGCAGCCGGCCGCCCGCAGGATGTAGCTGGCGGGCTTCACGTCGAGCGCGACGGCTTCGCCGGTGACCAGCTCGCGCTCGTCCCGCGACGCGCTCCCCGGCCCCGCCTGCATCATAGATATCATCTAAGCAGATGGACCTCGACGCCTACACCGCCGCGCGCAGCGCCGACTGGGAGGAGCTCTCCCGGCTGGCCGCGAAGCGACGCCTCGACGGGGCCGAGGCCGACCGGCTGATCGACCTCTACCAGTCCGGCGCGGCCGACCTGTCGGCCCTCCAGACCAGCGCGGGAGCGACCACCGCGGGCGATCGGCTCTCGCTCGCGCTGTCGAACGCCCGGCTGCGCTTCACCGGCGCCGGAGCCAACCTGTTCGCGCAGCTGCCGCGCTTCTTCGTGCTGCAGCTGCCCGCCGCGCTCTACCGCCTCCGCTGGATCGTGCTGGCCGTCGCCCTCGCCACAGCCGTGATCGCCACGCTGTACGCGCTGTGGATCACCGGCAACCCGGACGTGCTCCGCAATCTCGGCGACGACGCGAACCTGCGCCGCTACGTGGAGCACGACTTCATCGACTACTACTCGAACAACCCGGCCGCGTCGTTCGCGGGCCAGGTGTGGACGAACAACGCCTGGATCGCGGCACAGTGCATCGCGTTCGGCATCACCGGCCTCTACGTTCCGTACGTGCTCATCCAGAACGCGGTCGGCGTCGGCACCGCGGCGGGCGTGATGTTCGCCTACGGCCGCGGCGACGTGCTGTTCTCCTACATCGTCCCGCACGGCCTGCTCGAGCTCACCAGCGTCTTCGTCGCCGCGGCCGCGGGCCTCCGCATCTTCTGGGCCTGGATCGCCCCCGGCGCGCGCACCCGCGGCCAGGCGCTCGCCGAGGACGGCCGGGCGCTGTTCACGGTCGCCGTCGGCTGCGCCATCTCCCTATTCGTCTCCGGGCTCATCGAGGGCTTCGTGACGCCATCCGGCCTGCCCGTCTGGGCGAAGATCGGAATCGGGGCGCTCGCCCTGGCCGCATTCCTGACCTACATGCTGGTGCTCGGGCGGCGCGCCGTGCGTGCCGGCGAGACGGGAGACCTCACCGAGTACGAAGCGGGGACGCGACGCATCGTCGCCGGGTGACCGACCGGCTGTCGACGCCGCGCGTCAGAGCCGTCCGGCGGCCTTCAGCGCCAGGTACCGGTCGGCGAGTGCCGGCGGCAGGTCCGCGGGTGCCCCGGTCACCACATCCCCGCCGAGCCGGCGCACCGCGGCCGCGACGCGGCTGACGTCGAGCAGCGAGCGCTCGGCGGCCGCCGCCCGGTAGACCGCCTCGCGGTTCGGCCGCTCGCGCGTTGCCGCCAGCGTGTCCGGGTCGGTAACGCTCGCGACCACGACGAGGTGCTTGGCGGTCAGCTGGGGGAGGGCGGAGAGCAGCCCGCGCGACGCGCCGGGGGACTCGATCGAGGTGAGCAGCACGACCAGCGACCGCTGCGACGTGACCTGCGCCACCTGCGACGGCACGGCCGACCAGTCCATCTCGATGAGGGCGGGCTCGATCCCGGCCATCGCATCCACCATCCGCGACAGCAGCTCCGGGCCGGAGGCTCCCTGCACCCGGCCGCGGACGACCCGGTCGTACGCGATCAGATCCACCCGGTCGCCCGCGCGCGTGGCCAGGGCGGCGAGCAGCAGCGAGGACTCGAACGCGGTGTCGATCCGCGGCTCGTCGGCGACGCGTGCGGCGGAGGTGCGCGCGGTGTCGATCACGATGACCACGCGCCGGTCGCGCTCGGGTCGCCAGGTGCGGACCATCACCCGGGCGCCGCGTCCGCCGGTCGGGTCGTGTCGGCGTGCCGTCGCCCGCCAGTCGATCGAGCGCACGTCGTCACCGCGCACGTACTCGCGCAGCGAGTCGAACTCGGTCCCCTGGCCGCGGAGCAGCACGGTCGTGCTCCCCTCCAGCTCACGCAGGCGGGCGAGTCGCGAGGGCAGGTGCTTGCGGGCGGTGAACGGCGGCAGCACCCGGATGCGGCCCGGCGCCTCGAGCGTCGCCTGCCGCGCCCACAGGTGCAGGGGCCCCCAGGACCGCACAGTGACGGCCGCCACGCGGCGTTCGCCGCGCCGCCACGGGCGCAGCGACGCGACGACGCGGCGGCGCTCGCCGGCCAGGATCGAGACCCGCGTGCGTGTCGGTGCGGCGCCGGCGGAAGGCTCCCAGGCGTCGCGCACGGTGCCGCGGAGCGTCCGGCGACCTGCGTTCGTCACCAGCAGCTCCGACTCCGCCTCTGCTCCGAGGCGCACGCGAGCCGGGAGCGTGCGCTCCAGCCGGACCGCGCGCGGCGAGGCGGCCGCCGTCAGGTCGATCGCCCCCAGGAGGATGCACAGCACGAGCCAGCCGCCCAGCGCGAGGTACGCGGTCGCGTCGTTCCCGCCGCCCAGTCCGAGCAGCACGACGGGGACGACGCCCAGCGCGAGCAGGGCGACGAAGCGTCCGGATACGGTCACGTCGGGCGCCTAGATCGGGACCTGGACCTGCTGGACGATCGACTGCAGGATCGCGTCCGCGCCCACGCCCTCCAGCTCCGCCTCGGGCCGCAGTTGGATGCGGTGGCGCCAGACCGGGAGCAGCATCGCCTGCACGTGGTCCGGCGTGATCGAGTCGTAGCCGGACAGCCACGCCCAGGCCTTGGCGGCCGCGAGGAGCGCGGTCGTCCCGCGCGGGCTCACGCCGAGCTTCACCGACGGGCTGCGCCGGGTGGCCCGCGCGAGGTCGACGATGTAGGCGAGAACGTCACCGTTCGCTCCGACGGTCGCCGCGGACGCCCGCGCGGCGGCCAGCTCCGCGGCCCCGAGCACCGGGGTCACGCCGGCGGACGCGAGGTCGCGCGGGTTGAACCCGGCGGCGTGCCGGCGCAGCACCTCCACCTCGGTGTCGCGCTCCGGCACGTCGAGCGTGAGCTTCAGCAGGAAGCGGTCGAGCTGGGCCTCGGGGAGCGCGTAGGTGCCCTCGTACTCGATCGGGTTCTGGGTCGCCGCGACGATGAAGGGGTCGGGGAGGCGGCGGCTGACGCCGTCCACGCTGACCTGGCGCTCCTCCATCGCCTCCAGCAGCGCGGACTGGGTCTTCGGAGGCGTGCGGTTGATCTCGTCGGCGAGCAGGATGTTGGTGAACACCGGTCCCTCGCGGAACACGAAGCCGCCCGTCTGCGCGTCGTACACGAGCGACCCGGTCACGTCGCCCGGCATCAGGTCGGGCGTGAACTGCACGCGCTTGGTGTCGAGGCTGAGCGCCTGGCTGAGCGACCGCACGAGGAGGGTCTTCGCCACGCCCGGGACGCCCTCCAGGAGGACGTGGCCGCGAGCGAGCAGCGCGATGATGAGCCCGGTGACCGCGCCGTCCTGGCCCACGACCGCTTTGCCGACCTCCGTGCGCACCCCGGCCAGGGCGGAGCGCAACTGCGCGGCATCGGCGGAGGCGCCGGGGGAGGAGGCGGGGAATCCTGTCCCCGTGGTGACGTCGGTCATTCGCTCATTCTTCCGTTCTGGCCCGGATCGGGCGGGGACGTGGGCGGTGCGGCGGTCGGCGAGACGGCGTCCGCCGCGGCGCGTTCGAGGTCCGCGAGGTCGTCCGAGAGCCGCAGCAGGTCGCGGTCGGTGGTGGGGACGCGGTCGACGAGGACGTCGCGGACGCGCATCCGGTCGGCTCGCAGCAGCGCCGCGACGGCGTCTGCGACCTCGAGCGTGGTCGCGGTGGCCGGCAGGCCGACGACGACGGAGAGGCGCCCGATCGTCCCGACGCGCAGCGCGTCGGCGGCGCGCAGCCTCGCGGAGGACCGCTGGTAGAGCCGGGCGCGGCCTTCCCGGGTCTCCCCGGCGCGGACGACCACCGGCAGGTTCTCGACGACGAGCGGCCCGAAGCGCCGTCCGCGCCAGACGGCGGCCGCGATGAACACGACCATCAGCAGGAGCATCACGGGCGTGACCCAGCCCGGGGTGAGCGCCGCGATGTCCGGCGGCCCGGTGACCGGACGGTCGTCGATCGACGGGAGATACCAGACCAGCGTGCGGTGGGCGCCGAGCAGGTTGAGCGCCAGCGCCGCGTTCCCCTCGCGCTCCACGCCGTCGTTCGTGAGCACGGCGGCGGAACCCAGGAGGTACAGCGTCGAATCGTCGAACGTCGTGCGGACGAGCGACGTCCGTCCGCCCGCGTCCGTGAAGCACGCGACGCCGTCGCCGGCGACCCGGAACGTGCCGGGATGGATGTGCTCCTCCGTGTTGGGGGTGCTGCGCGGGTCGATGCGCTCGGCCCGCTCGGCCGCGCGGACGCCGCACCCGGCGGTGACAGCCCCGCGCGGTGCGCCGGCCGCAGTGACGTCGGGCGCGACCGTCCGCAGAGCCGCGAATCCCGGCTCGACCAGCACGAGGGTGCGTCCGTCGCCCGCGAGCGATCGGTAGCCCGAGGAGGACAGGTTTCCCTGCGGGTCGTACATGAGCACGGTCGCCTCGTCCGCGGCCGCCCGCGTGGCGTCGGCGAGCGTGGTGACCGGATGGATCGTCACGCCCTGATCCTTCAGCACCTGGGCGACCGCCTCGGCGCCGGCCGGGGCGGCGTTGGCCGGGTCGACGGGCGTGCCCTCGCCGCTGCGCCCGCCGGTCAGCAGGATGCCGAAGAGCGCGATGACGACCGCGATCGCGGCCAGGACGATCCACGGCACGGCCCGCCGCGCCGTCTGACGGACCGTGGGCGAGACCGCCGGAGCGGGCGCCGTCACGTCCCGGTCGCGCACCGGTGCGGACGCGGTCACGACGTCACCGCCGCCGCGGGGACGCGCACCCGCTGCAGGCGCTGATCCAGGGCGACCAGCTGCTGGTAGGCGGCCTCGGTGCCCGGCCGATCGAGGTAGCGCACGTCGTCGAAGGAGCGCGCCGCAGCTCGCAGGGCCTCGCGCTCGTCCGGCGCGACCGCGGCGGTGCGCTGGGCGAACTCCGTCGCCGTCGTCCCCGGCGTCACGCGCACGAGTGTGCGCTCGTCCAGCGACACCGCGATCGCACGGAACTGCTCCTCCACCGCGACCACCCAGTCGCCCGCGCGCGCCGCGCGTTCCGCGGCCGCACGCAGGTCGGCGGCGCTGCGGGAGTCCTCGTGGCCGAACAGCGACCGCCGCTCGCGCTCCGACCGGCGATTGACCCGCGGACGGCCGAACACGAAGAAGGCGACCGCGATCAGCCCGGCGATCACCAGCACCACGACGAGGAGCAGCACCGGGCCGCCGTTGGCTCCCGGGCCCTGGAACAGCGAGGCGAGCCAGTCCTGCACGGCCTTCGACGCCAGATCGAACCAGGTCGGTTTGGCGGCCTGGTACTGCGGGCGCGCGAGCTCGTCGCGCAGCCACTGCTGCGCCTCCGGCGAGCTCGGGTCCACCGGGATGTCGACGTGGAACACGATCAGCCGGCCGGCCACCCGGGAGCCGCGGCGGGCGGCTGCGCCCGCTCGGCCGGCGGCAGGTACGGGTCGGGCAGCTCCTGGCCGGTCTGGCGCGCTTCGACGAACCGCACGAGGTCGAGGTCGAGACCCTCCTTGCGCATCCGCAGGTCGAGGTAGAGCAGCGCGACCGTGGCGTTCTGGATGACGCTGCCGATGGCTCCCACGATCGACGTCACGATGCTCGCCAGCACGTTGACGCTCAGCTGCGTGACCAGCAGCTGGGTCATCGGGTCGCCGGAGCTCGCCTGTGTCGGTGCGAGCACCCCGCCGAGGAACCCGCCGACGAGGCCGAACGGGATGCTGATCGTCTGGGTGATCGCGTAGACGATCAGCCAGACCAGGGTGATGATGCCGAAGGTCCGCCAGAAGTAGTTGTTCGTGAGGCGCCACGACCGCGCCACCGCTGCGGTGAGCGGCAACCGCTCCAGCACGATGGCGGAGGGCACCATGGCGAGCTTCGTGTTGACCCAGATGGCGAGGGCGGCGAGACCGAAGCCGCCGACGATCCCGGCCGACACCGCGCCGATCACGCCGGCGGTCCCTCCGAGCATCGCCAGGACGACGACCACGGTCGTGACCAGCGCCACGGCGACGATCCAGGCCAGCCCGAGCAGCAGGGTCCAGCCGATCAGGGCCCCGACGCGCCCGCGCACCAGGCGCCACAGGGAGCCGAACGTCAGCTTCTCGCCCAGAGTCTCACGGGCGACTTCCCCGACGATCACGCCCTGCAGCAGCGCGCTGAAGACGGTCGTGATGAGCAACGAGAGGACGCCGAGGACGATGATGCCGCCGACCGCTCCGGCCTGCAGGGTGGGCTGATCGGCCACGTCGCCGTTCGCGATGCGCCCGGCGAGCAGCGCGACACCGCCCGCGATGACGATGCTGACCACGATCGACGGGATGCCCTGCAGCACGAGGGCGGCGCCCACGGTGACCCGCGGGTTGCGCCGGAGCGCCTGGAACGGCGCCGCCAGCAGCGGGCCCAGCGTGAGCGGGCGCAGCGGGATGAGTCCAGGCTTCGGCGGGGGAGTCCACCCGGGCTGCTGACCCGGCTGCCCGTAGCCCGGGTACGGCCCGTACTGGGGCGGCTGCCCGTACGGCGGCGGCTGCCCGTACTGCGGCTGCCCGTACTGCGGCTGCCCGTACGGCTGCTGCGGCTGCTGCGGCTGCCCGGCACCCTGCCACCCGGACCCCTGCGAGCCCGGCGCCTGCCAGTTCTGTTCGTCGGTCACGCCGTGCCCTTCCGTCCCCGCGCGTCGTGCGTTGGTCCCATGCTGGCACATCGGCCTCGCGAGCGATGTCCCATCCACAGGGCACGTGATGCATTCATTCAAGCCCGTATCAGGACTGCTCCATTACGCTGATCATGTTGTCCGCGGCTCCGGCCGCTCGAGGAGGGTTCGGGAAACGTCCCACATGACTAGTCGCATCCTGGTGGTCGACGACGACACCGCGCTTGCGGAGATGATCGGCATCGTGCTGCGCACGGAGGGCTACGACCCGGTCTTCTGCGAAGACGGCTCCCTCGCTGTGGACACCTTCCGGTCGTCGAAGCCCGATCTCGTGCTGCTCGACCTCATGCTGCCCGGCATGGACGGCATCGAGGTGTGCGGCCGCATCCGCGCCGAGTCCGGCACCCCGATCATCATGCTCACCGCCAAGTCCGACACCGCCGATGTGGTCAAGGGCCTCGAGTCGGGCGCCGACGACTACATGGTCAAGCCGTTCAACCCCAAGGAGCTCGTGGCGCGCATCCGCACCCGCCTCCGCCCGGGTCCCGCCGCCCCGCCCGCCGACGAGTTGACCGTCGGCGACCTCGTGGTCGACGTCGCCGGCCACGAGGTGCGCCGCGGAGACACCCGCATCGCGCTCACCCCGCTGGAGTTCGACCTCCTGCTCGCCCTCGCCTCCAAGCCGCAGCAGGTGTTCACCCGCGAGATGCTGCTGGAGCAGGTCTGGGGCTACCACTACAAGGCCGACACCCGGCTCGTGAACGTCCACGTGCAGCGGCTGCGCGCCAAGGTGGAGCAGGACCCGGACAACCCGAAGATCGTCATGACCGTGCGCGGGGTCGGCTACCGCGCCGGCGCGGCCGCCTAGCGGTCGGAGGCCGGGATGCGCTGGTGGCCGACGCGGGAGATGTGGCGGCAGGCGCCGTCCCGTCTGGCGCGCCTGTGGCGCAGCTCGCTCCAGCTGCGCACGGTCGCCATCACGCTCCTCCTGACCGGCGTCGCCATCCTCGTGACCGGCGTCTACATGGCGCTCAGCATCAGCAACGACCTCTACCAGTCGCGGCTCGACCAGGCGCTCCGCGACTCCAGCCGTGCCACGACGACCGCGCAGTCCACGCTGAACGCGTCCGACGTCTCCACCGGCGACGCGGGCAAGAACCTGCTCAACACGGTCCTGCAGAGCGTGCAGGCGTCCACGTCCAGCCGCCTGGTCGCGGCCTACCGCGTCCCCGGGCAGGACACCGGCGTGCTGGCACCGCCTGACCGCGGCAGCCCCGCCATGAACTCCGTCATCTCGCCCGAGCTGCGCGAGAAGGTGCAGAACGGCGGGACCAAGCAGTTCTACCAGTCCGTCGCCCTGCCAGCCGTCGTCGGCGACACCGACCCGGGGATCGTCGTCGGGTCGCAGCTGACGCTGCCCTCGTACGGCAAGTACGAGCTCTACATCGGCTACAACCTCCGCGACTCCGAGAACACGCTGCTCTTCGTGCAGAACACGCTGCTGCTCGCCGGGCTCGCGCTCATCCTGCTCATCGGCGCGATCACCTGGGTGATCGTGCGCTTCGTCGTGGAGCCGATCCGCGTCGCCGCGCGCACCAGCGAGCGGCTCGCCGCAGGGGACCTCGCCGTCCGCATCCCCGAGAAGGGGGAGGACGTCTTCGCGACCCTCGCCCGGTCGTTCAACGGGATGGCCGACAGCCTGCAGAGCCAGATCAACCAGCTGGCGACGCTGTCGCAGCTGCAGCAGCGGTTCGTGTCGGACGTCTCGCACGAGCTCCGCACGCCGCTCACCACCATCCGGCTGGCCGGCGACGTCATCTACGACCAGCGGGAGGGCTTCGCGCCCGCGACCGCCCGCACCGCCGAGCTGCTGCACACGCAGATCGAGCGCTTCGACCGGCTGCTGTCGGACCTCCTCGAGATCAGCCGCTACGACGCCGGATCCGTGGTCCTCGACGCCGAGCCCACCAACCTGGTGCGACTCGCCGAGGACTGCGTCGACGAGCTGCGCACGCTGTCCGAGCAGAACGGCTCGGAGCTCATCCTCGACGCCCCCGGCGGCTACTTCGACGTGCCGATGGACCCGCGCCGCATCCGCCGCGTCGTCCGCAACCTCATCGGCAACGCGATCGAGCACGGCGAGGGGCGCCCCGTCATCGTCACGGTGGACAGCAACGAGACCGCGATCGCACTGACCGTCCGCGACTACGGCATCGGCATGAGCCCGCAGGACATGGCCCACGTCTTCGACCGCTTCTGGCGCGCCGACCCGTCCCGCAAGCGCACGCTGGGCGGCACCGGACTCGGCCTCGCGATCTCGCTCGAGGACGCGACCCTGCACTCCGGCTGGCTGCAGGTGTGGTCGGCTCCCGGGCAGGGGTCGTGCTTCCGTCTGACGCTGCCGCGCGTCACCGGACGCGAGATCACGGCCTCGCCGCTGCCGCTGCCTCCGGCGGATGCCGGGGCGACACTCCCCGCCGGATCGGCTCCCGAGCTGCCCGGCGCGGTCGGAACCGGAAGCGAGGCCCGCGCATGATCCGTCGTCGCTCCCCGGGCGTCCGTGCAGCGCTCGCCGCGCTCGTCTCGCTGGCGCTCCTGGCGCTCGCCGCGTGTGCGAGCATCCCCGACTCCGGTCCCGTGCGTCAGGGCGCGCCCGTGGCGCAGGTGAACGATCCGCTCGACCTCGACTTCAACCCGTCCCCGCCCGAGAAGGGCGCGTCGCAGCAGCGGATCGTGCAGGGCTTCATCGACGCCGCGTCCAGCCCGAAGAACAACTTCAAGATCGCCCGCGAGTACCTGACCACGGCGATGGCCGCCAACTGGAACCCCGACGAGTCGGTGACCGTGGACGACGGCCGCAATCGCACCTACGACGACCAGGGGACCCTGTGGCGCCTCGACGTCACCCCGGTCGCGAACGTCGACAGCGTCGGCTCGTACCATCCCGTGGCCAGCACCGCCCCGGTCGGACTGAACTACCAGCTGGTGAGGGAGGACGGGGAGTGGCGCATCTCGGTCGCCCCCAACGGCGTCGTCATCGACGACCCCACGTTCCGCGCGGTCTACGCCCAGCAGAACCTCTACTTCTACAGCCCGGGCTACACGTACCTGGTGCCGGATGCGCGCTGGTTCCCGGCGCGCGTCGCATCCGCCGCCACCCGGGTCGCCAGCTCGGTGCTCGCCGGGCCCGCGCCGTGGCTGAACGGCGCCGTCGTCACGTCGTTCCCGAAGGGGACCCAGCTCGCCGTCCCGTCGGTCACGACGGAGGGCGGCGTCGCCCGGGTCGACCTCAGCTCCGAGGCGGGACAGGCGGACTCGGCGCAGCTGCAACGCATGCAGTACCAGCTGGAGCAGTCCCTCGGCAGTCTCGCGCAGAGCGTCCAGCTGTCGATCGAGGGCAATGTGCAGCAGGTGCCGACCCTGAGCGCGGACGCGACGCCGATCCGGAACCCCTCCGTCGACTCCCGCGCGTATGTCTACCGCGGCGACGTGTTCGGGCCGCTGAACGGCGACACCGTGACGGGGCTGACCGGACTGAGCGACAAGGTCGCGGCGCTGCGGCCGACGGCGATCACGCTGAGCGCCTCGCGCGACCAGGCCGCCGTGCTGTCGCAGACGGGGGTGTACTCCGTGCGCAAGAACGGCGATCCCGTCCGCGTGGATGGCCGTCCGGGCCTCATCGGACCGTCGCTCGACCCGCAGGGCTGGGTGTGGTCGGTCCCCGGCGGCTCGCCCGGTGCGGTCCAGGTGACGGCGGCGAACGGCGCCGATGCGCACGGGCTGGTCGCGAACTGGCCGGATGCGACCGGGATCCTCTCCCTCGCCGTTTCGCGCGACGGGACCCGGCTCGCGGCGCTGCTGCGGACCAACACCGGCTACGCGCTCATGGCCTCCGGCATCGTGCGGGCCGCGAACGGGGCGCCGAACGGGCTCACCGAGCCCGTCGAGCTCGCCGTGCCGTCGGCGGGAGCGCGGTCGGCGGCGTGGACCAGCGACCTCACCGTCGCGGTGCTCGGCACGACGAGCGGAGAGGCGACCAGCATCGCCCAGCAGACGGTCGGGGGCACGCAGACGACGACCTCCGGGCCGACCGGCGGGCGGACGATCATCGGGGCGGCGGGCCTCGCCCCCTACGTCGTGCTCAGCGCCGACGGCACGCTGCTGGCGCCGACGGGCACGGGGTGGCAGGCGCAGCTCGACAAGGTGGGCGCGGTGGCGGTGCAGCAGGGCCAGCCCTGAGTTCTCCACAGCGCCGGTTCCGACGCGGTTCTCCACCGATTCGCGACATCCGGCCCGCAGCGGTGCGCCGCCCGCGAGGCTCGATGCATGACAACCCACGCCCTGGTCCGTGAATCCCTCCTCGACGCGGCGGCGATCCTGCTGCCCGTCCGCTGCGCCGGCTGCGGTGCGCCCGACCTCACGTTGTGCTCCGAGTGCGGCGCTGCTCTGCGGCCGGTGCTCCGGGTCGACGCGGTCGGCGACGTCCCGGTCTGGTCCGCGCTCGCGTACGACGGCGTGGCCCGTCGGGTGCTCCTCGCCTACAAGGACAGCGGGCGCGTCGACCTCGCGCGAGCGCTCGCGCGCGTGTTGCGCGAGGCGATCGCCGAGGCGCAGCGGCAGTCGCGCCGGGGGAGCGACGGCTCCGCGCTGCTCCCGGTCGTGATCCCGTCCACACGGGCGGCGTGGCGCGGCCGCGGCTATCATCCGACCCGGTCGGTGCTGGCCCGGGCGCACATCCTGGTTCCTCCGCTCTGGGGCGCACTGCGTCTCACGCGGCAGACGGTCGATCAGGCCGGGTTGTCGGCGGCGGACCGGTCGGGCAACCGGGCCGGGAGCATGCGGGCGTCCTCACGCCTGACGGGACGCGACTGCCTGATCGTGGACGATATCCTCACCTCGGGCGCGACCATCGCCGAGGCGGCTCGTGCGATCCGTAGGGTGGGTGGACGCGTGACCGGCGCGGTTACCATCGCACGCACCCCGCTCCGCAATGAAGGTGATGCTCAGCGAGCGTCCAGCGGACGCACCGCAAATGGATCACGATGGGCGGTTTCGCTTCCGGAGCGCGCGCACTACGGTAGTCGAAAAGGCGCGAGCGATCCGCCTCTCGTGAACGGGGCGGACATCGCGCCGGATCAGGGAGGTCTCCATGGACATCAACATCATCGGACGCAACCTGGATATCACTGATCGTTTCCGGGAGTACGCCACCGAGAAATCGGACAAGGTCGCGCACCTGGCCGAACGAGCGATCTCGTTCGAGATCAAAGTGAGTCGTCACAACGAGAAGCTGGGCAACGTCAGCGGCGATGACCGCGTCGAACTCACTCTCGTCGGCCCCAGGGCGGTGGTGAGATCCGAGGCGACGGGCCAGGACAAGTACGCGGCTTTCGACATCGCGCTCGGCAAGCTCCTCGAGAGAGTCCGTCGCGCGAAGGATCGCCGAAAGGTCCATCGCGGGCAGCACCGGCCGACCTCGTTGCGCGAGGCCAGCACCGACGGCTTCAGCGCGGTGGGTCTGGCGGCGGCTCCGGTCGCCGTGCTCGACCAGGTCCGAACCGGCGCAACACCCGCTGCATCCGATGAGGTGACGGAGACCGCGGAGGCGGAGGAGGAGTACTGCCCCGTCGTCATCCGCAAGAAGGTCTTCGCGTCCATTCCCATGACCGTCGACGACGCGCTCTATTACATGGAACTCGTCGGTCACGACTTCTATCTGTTCGTCGACCAGGAGACCCAGCGTCCGAGCGTGGTCTACCGCCGCAAGGGCTGGGACTACGGCGTCATCTCGCTCGACGATGAGGCCGAGGAGCTCCAGGAGGTCGCCACGGCGGCGCGCAAGCTCGGCTGATCGCCGGTCCAGCGCCGATGGCGGCCGCCCGGGCGGCGGTCGCCATCGGCGCCTGTCCAGGCTGCTCCCAGGCATCGCCTGCCGAACGCGAGGGCTGAACAAGTAGCATGTCCCTAACGTCGGCGGAGTCTGCCGTCCGACGCGCGCCCGCCGGGGCGCCGGGCCATCGGCCCGACCGAGCAAAAGTGGAGTGCATCAGTGGCCTCAGTTCTTGAAAAGGTCCTTCGTGTCGGCGAGGGCCGGACCCTCCGTCGGCTGGAGGCGTATGCCAAAGCGGTCAACGCCCTCGAAGACGACTTCAGCGAACTCACCGACGAAGAGCTCGCGCACGAGACGGTCGAACTGCGCGAGCGCTACGGCAACGGCGAATCGCTCGACGACCTCCTCCCCGAGGCGTTCGCGGCGGTGCGCGAAGCGGCGAAACGCACGCTCGGGATGCGGCACTTCGACGTGCAGATCATGGGCGGCGCCGCCCTGCACCTCGGCAACATCGCTGAGATGAAGACCGGTGAGGGCAAGACCCTGGTGGCGACGACCGCGGCCTACCTGAACGCGATCGGCAGCCGCGGTGTCCACGTCGTCACAGTCAATGACTACCTCGCGAGCTACCAGTCCGAGCTCATGGGGCGCGTCTTCCGTGCCCTCGGCATGACGACCGGCGTCATCCTCGCCGGCCAGACCCCGGAGGAGCGCCGCGAGATGTATGCGGCCGACATCACCTACGGCACGAACAACGAGTTCGGCTTCGACTACCTGCGCGACAACATGGCGTGGCAGGCGAGCGACATGGTGCAGCGCGGCCACTTCTTCGCGATCGTCGACGAGGTCGACTCGATCCTCATCGACGAGGCCCGCACGCCGCTGATCATCTCAGGGCCGTCCTCCGGCGAGGCGAACCGCTGGTTCAACGAGTTCGCGAACCTCGCCAAGCGCCTCACCCCCGAGGTCGACTACGAGGTGGACGAGAAGAAGCGCACCGTCGGCGTGCTCGAGCCGGGCATCGAGAAGGTCGAGGACTACCTCGGCATCGACAACCTCTACGAGTCGGCGAACACCCCGCTCATCTCGTTCCTCAACAACGCGATCAAAGCCAACGCCCTGTTCAAGCGCGACAAGGACTACGTCGTCATGAACGGCGAGGTCCTGATCGTCGACGAGCACACCGGCCGCATCCTGGTCGGCCGTCGCTACAACGAGGGCATCCACCAGGCGATCGAGGCGAAGGAGGGCGTCGAGGTCAAGGCCGAGAACCAGACCCTCGCCACCGTGACGCTGCAGAACTACTTCCGCCTCTACAAGAAGCTGTCCGGCATGACCGGTACCGCCGAGACCGAGGCGGCCGAGTTCATGAGCACCTACAAGCTCGGCGTCGTCCCCATCCCGACCAACAAGCCGATGCAGCGCATCGACCAGTCCGACCTCGTCTACAAGAACGAGAAGGCCAAGTTCGACCAGGTCGTCGAGGACATCGTCAAGCGCCACGAGAAGGGCCAGCCGGTCCTCGTCGGCACGACCTCGGTCGAGAAGAGCGAGTACCTGTCCCGCCTGCTCGCCAAGAAGGGCGTGCGCCACGAGGTGCTCAACGCGAAGAACCACGCGCGTGAGGCGGCCATCGTCGCCCAGGCCGGCCGTCTCGGCGCGGTCACGGTGGCCACCAACATGGCCGGCCGTGGAACGGACATCATGCTCGGCGGCAACTCCGAGTTCATCGCGGTCGCCGAGATGAACGCACGCGGACTGTCCCCGGTCGAGACGCCGGACGAGTACGAGGCCGCCTGGGAGGAGGTCTTCGAGAACGTCAAGGCGCAGGTCGCCGAAGAGGCGGAGAAGGTCATCGAGGCCGGCGGCCTCTACGTGCTCGGCACCGAGCGCCACGAGTCGCGTCGTATCGACAACCAGCTGCGCGGACGGTCCGGCCGTCAGGGCGACCCGGGCGAGAGCCGGTTCTACCTGTCGCTCACCGACGACCTCATGCGTCTGTTCAACGCGGGCGCGGCCGAGAGTCTGATGGGCCGCAGCAGCGTCCCCGACGACATGGCCATCGAGTCGAAGGTCGTCAGCCGCGCCATCCGCAGCGCCCAGTCGCAGGTCGAGGCGCGCAACGCCGAGATCCGCAAGAACGTGCTCAAGTACGACGACGTCCTCAACCGGCAGCGCGAGGCGATCTACAGCGACCGCCGCCACATCCTCGAGGGCGACGACCTGCACGAGCGCGTGCAGCAGTTCCTCACCGACGTCATCGACGACATCCTCGACCAGCACACCGGCGAGGGCAGCGGCGACGACTGGGACTTCGATGCGCTGTGGGCCGAGCTCAAGACCCTCTACCCGGTCAGCGTCACCATCGACGAGGTCATCGCGGAGGCGGGCAACAAGGGCCGCATCAACCGCGACTTCATGCGCCGCGAGATCCTCTCCGACGCCAAGATCGCCTACCAGCGCCGTGAGGAGTCGCTGGGATCGCCCGCGATGCGCGAGCTGGAGCGGCGCGTGGTGCTCTCGGTGATCGACCGCCGCTGGCGCGACCACCTCTACGAGATGGACTACCTCAAGGACGGCATCGGCCTGCGCGCCATGGCGCAGCGCGACCCGCTGGTCGAGTACCAGCGCGAGGGCTTCGCGATGTTCCAGCAGATGATGGGCGCGATCCGCGAGGAGACCATCGGCTTCCTGTTCAACCTGGAGGTGGAGGTAAACCAGGCCCCCGGCGAGGTGGAGCAGCCGGCGGTCGCCGCGAAGGGCCTCACCCGCGGCGAGGGCGACACCGCGCTCAGCTACTCCGCGCCGGCCGAGCAGGGCGGCGTCGAGGTGCGCAACCAGCGCGGCCAGGTCGAGCAGGCCGCGACCGCTCGTGCCCAGCGTGCGCAGCAGCAGCAGGCCGCGCCCGCCGCGCCGGCACAGGGAGCCACGCAGCGCGGCGCCTTCGGCCAGCGCGTGCAGGAGCCGTCGGACGACGCGCCTGCGAACCGCGCCGAGCGCCGGGCCCAGGCCAAGAAGCGCTGAGCCCGCGGCGCTGAGCCCCGGCTCATCGACATGACGACGAACGGCGGCCCCTCGGGGCCGCCGTTCGTCGTTCCGGCCGTCTCCGGCTCAGAGCACATTGATCGTCGTCGCCCGCCACCGGGCGCGGTGCCGCTCCAGGCGCATGGCGACCGCGCGCGAACGGCCCTGCTGGTGCACCAGGACGACCGCCTCCACCACGCCCTCCGAGGGCCGGCTCAGGCGCGGTTCCCCGATGCGCATGCGGGGCCGCAGCGCGTCCTCCGTCGAGAGGGCGCGGGCGCGCGCCGCCAGCACGGTCCGGCGCAGCAAGTGGACGTACACCGCGTCGCTGACCCAGGGGCCGACCTGGTCGAGCGGCCGGGCTCCGGCGAGGATTTCGATCACGCAGCGGGCGAGATTGGAGCACAGAGTGCCCGGATCCGGGTCGCTGAGATCCCAGGCCCGGATCGGCGGGATGGCCTCTCGTGTGGGTGTCTCCGGGGCGACGAGGGTCATCGTGGGGGTGAGAGCGGGGGCGAGTGCGAGGTGGTGCATGAGTCTTCCAATTACGAGTGTCGGTGGTCCATGTTCTACTGGACCTGTGATATGTCCGATGCCTCACTCAAGCAGGCGAGTGCGCGGCGGTCCAGGGCATATGTGCCCTGTGGAGAACCGGGGAGGGGCGCAGCGGACGCCGCTTAGGATGGGGTGGTGTCGACGCTCAGTGATCTCGTTCATGCCCACGGCCGCTCCTCGGAGGCCGACGTCGAGTGGCTGCACGGGCTGGTGGGCGACTGGCAGCTGCTCGCCGACCTCGCCTTCGCCGACATCGTCCTCTGGGTCCCGACGGCCGACGACGACTTCGTCGCCGTGGCGCACGCGCGTCCCTCATCCGCGGCGACCTTGTTCTACCGCGACTTCGTCGGCCAGCGCATCAAGCCCGAGTGGCGGCAGCAGGTCACCGACGCCTACTCGTCCAAGCGGATCATCGACACGTCGGCGCCGGACTGGTTCGAGGAGACGCCCACCCGGGTGCGCGCCGTCCCCGTCATCCGCCGGCTCTCCGTCCACTCGCCCGAGACCGCGGACGAGCCTGTGGCCGTCATCACGCGCCACACCAACCTGAGCGAGGCGCGCACTCCGAGCCGCCAGGAGCTCACTTTCAACGAGTGCGCCAACGACCTCTTCAACATGATCGCGACGGGCGACTTCCCCGACCTCGGCGCTCCGGCCGCCCCGCGCCGCGGCGCCCCGCGAGCGGCGGACGGCCTCATCCGCCTCGATGTGGACGGCATCACGACCTTCGCGAGCCCCAACGCGCTGAGCGCGTTCAACCGCATGGGCTTCACCGACGAGCTCGAGGGCGAGTCCCTGGCAGCGGTGACGACCGGCCTGCTGACGGGCACGATCACGACCGACGAGTCGCTGCCGCTCGTCGTCACGGGCCGCGCTCCCTGGCGCACCGACATCGAGGCGCGCGGCGTCACCGTCTCGCTGCGTGCCATCCCGATCCGCAACCGGGGGGAGCGCGTGGGCGCGATCGTGCTGTGCCGCGACGTCTCCGAGCAGCGCCACCAGGAGCGGGAGCTCATCACGAAGGACGCGACGATCCGCGAGATCCACCACCGCGTCAAGAACAACCTTCAGACCGTGGCGTCGCTGCTGCGCATCCAAGCCCGACGCACGCACTCGGAGGAGGCGCGCGAGGCCCTCAGCCAGGCCATGCGCCGCGTGGCCGCCATCGCGGTCGTGCACGACACCCTGTCCACCGGTCTCGCGCAGATCGTCGACTTCGACGACGTGTTCGACCGGGTGCTGCTGCTCGTGGCCGAGGTCGCGGCCAGCCACACCACGACCGTGCACCCCAAGAAGACGGGCAGGTTCGGGCAGCTGCCGTCGGAATACGCCACCCCGCTCGCCCTGGCGCTCACCGAGCTCGTCACCAACGCGGTCGAGCACGGACTCGCCGGCCGGGAGGGCCAGGTCGAGATCATCGCGAAGCGGTCGGACGACTCGCTGACGGTGAAGGTCGTCGACAACGGCTCCGGGCTTCCGGAGGGCAAGGTCGGTTCGGGCCTGGGCACCCAGATCGTGAGGACGCTGATCCAGGGGGAGCTCGGAGGAGCGATCGACTGGCACACGCTCATGGGGCAGGGCACCGAGGTGACCATCGAGGTCCCGCTGCGCTACCTGACCAAGCTCTGACGCCGTCCGGGGGTCGCCGGACATAGAGAAGCCGAGGGGCGCTCGAGTGCTAGGTGTGCGAGCGCCGCCTCGGCGATGCCGTACGCGCGGAATTCGGGTCCGCGCGGACGGGGTGGTGCTGTGCGGCCGGCCTCAGGAAGCGCGGCGGGCGCGGGCGGCGCGGCGCTTGAGAGCGCGGCGCTCGTCCTCGGAGAGACCGCCCCAGACGCCCGAGTCCTGACCCGTCTCTAGGGCGTACTGCAGGCAGATCTCGGTCACGGTGCAGCGCGCGCAGACGGCCTTGGCCTTGTCGATCTGGTCCACCGCCGGCCCGGTGTTGCCCACCGGGAAGAAGAGTTCAGGGTCTGCGGTGAGGCAGGCGGCTTTGTCGCGCCAATCCATGTAGATGTGCTCCTTGTTTACTGGGGTCTCTGGCCCGAGGGGGCCATAGAATGCAGGTAAGCAGTCGAGCTGCAGGGTGCTTAGATCCGTGGGGAATCAGACCTGCCCACGACCCTGTGAGCGTTAACTCGACCGCTGAATATGCTCCCATAGCGCTTATTCCGAATCAATAGTTTTGTATGGGATAACGCTGAGAACACGAGCCGGAAACGTCAGGATGCTATAGTGCCCGACCCTCAGAACGCCCCCATGCCCGCTGCGCCCGCCCGCCCCGCCCTGCTGCTGGTGCTCGCCGTGATCGTCGGCCTGGAGGCCCTTCTCGTCACCGGTCTGGCCGTCTGGCTGCTGATCGAGCTGCTCACTCAGCGGCCGGAGTCGTACCCGTCGGCGGTCGCGATCACCGTCCTCGGCTTCCTCGCAGCGGCCTGGGCGATCTTCACGTTCGTCGGGCTGCTCCGTCGCCAGGGCTGGGCGCGTGCGTCGGCGCTGACCATCCAGATCCTCCAGCTGGCGGTCGCGGTCGGGTGCTTCCAGGGCCTGTTCGCGCGTCCCGATCTGGGCTGGGCGCTGCTGGTGCCGGCCGTCGTGGCCGGCGTCCTCGCGATCACCCCCGCGGTCGTGCGCGCCACCGCCCGCAACACGGAGCAACACGAATAGATCGAATCGGGAAGAAGTCGCAGACTCGGATGGTTATGTCCCACATCGTGACCGATATCTTCACACCGACCTCCGCTTCCCCTGAGACCGTCGACCGCGCCCACGCGGGCTGGGACGCCTGGCGCGAGAGCCGCCTCCGCGGCGTCACCGCACCCACCGGCAACCTCGCGCTGATCGAGACCCGCTGGCTCCCCGCCGGCGATGAGACCACCCTCGAGGAGGCGCGAGCCGGGCATCCGGATACGGTCACGGCGACCGAGCTCAGCCGCACCAGCCTGGAGACCGGCGAGACCGAGCGCGGCATCCGTCTCTGGGACGCCGACTCGCCGGCCAACCGCGCCTTCCAGGGCATCGACGTCTTCCCGTTCGACCCGAGCTGGGTCATCGAGGCGACCTTCACACCCGTCTCCGACGAGCGCACCATCCCGTTCGAGCACATCCGCGACAACGGCCTCACCCGCGACCTGGTCGTCCCGGGCGACATCCGCTTCGAGCGCGACGGCGTCGAGTACACGCTGAGCGCCTTCGATGACGGCGGCACGCTGCTTCTCGTCTTCGGCGACCCGAGCAACGGGGCCGACGGCGACGACGGCACCTACGCGTCGGGCCGCTTCCTCTTCGTCGAGCTGGACGGCGACCGCGCCGTCCTCGACTTCAACCGCGCATTCGTCCCGCCGTGCGGCTTCTCGGACCAGTACAACTGTCCGCTGCCTCCGCGCAACAACCGCTTTCCCGTCGCGGTCACTGCAGGGGAGAAGCGCGTCACCTTCGACGTGGCCTTCCAGCACTGACCTGCTCCTGCACTCCCCCTTCACCCCACAGCACTGGAGAACCCGTGAGAAAGTCCACCCTGTTCGCGACGCTCGCCGTCGGTGTCACCGCCGCCTTGGCGCTGGCCGGCTGCGCGGGCGGCTCGTCGTCCTCCTCGGGCGGCGGTGACGCCTCCATCGCGATCGGCTCGCTCTACGAGCCGGTCAACCTCGACAACACCGCCGGCGGCGGCCAGGGCGTCACCGAGGCGCTCAACGGGAACGTCTACGAGGGCCTGTTCAAGCTCACCGACGACGGCAAGGTCGAGCCGCTGCTCGCGACCAAGTACACGACCAGCGAGGACGGCCTGACCTACACGTTCACGCTGCGCGACGGCGTGAAGTTCCACTCCGGCAAGGCGCTGACCAGCGCGGACGTGAAGAGCAGCATCGAACGCGTCACCGCCGAGGACTCGCAGTCTGCCCGCAAGTCGCAGCTCGCGGTGATCTCCGACATCGCGACGCCCGACGACAAGACGGTGAAGATCACGCTGAAGTCGCGCTCGATCTCGCTGCCCTACAACCTCAGCTACGTGTGGATCTACGGCCCCGGCACGAAGAACTACAAGACCGCCGAGGACGGCACCGGTCCCTACACGCTGGGAACCTGGAAGCGCGGAAGCTCGCTCAGCCTCGAGCGCTGGAGCGGCTACTGGGGCGACAAGGCCAAGAACAAAGAGGTGGAGTTCGACTACTTCACCGACGCGTCGGCCCTGTCGAACGCCCTCCAGACCAAGCAGGTCGACATCGTCACGAGCATCCAGAGCCCGGATGCGCTCAGCACCTTCAAGGGCAACAAGGACTACACGATCTCCGACGGCAAGTCGACGACCAAGGAGCTCCTGGCGTTCAACGACAAGGTCGCGCCCTTCAACAACACCGAGGTGCGCAAGGCCGTCTACTCCGCGATCGACACCAAGAAGCTGCTGAACTCCATCTGGGGCGACTACGGCACGCTCATCGGCTCCATGGTCCCGCCGAGCGACCCCTGGTACGAGGACCTCACCAAGGTGAACCCGTACGACGTCAACCTGGCCAAGAAGGAGCTGGCCGAGGCCGGCTTCGCGAACGGCTTCACCTTCACGCTGGACACCCCGACCTACGACCCGCACCCCGCGGTGGCGGAGTTCCTGAAGAGCGAGCTCGCCAAGGTCGGCATCACGGTGAACATCAACTCCATCTCGGCCGACGAGTGGTACACGAAGGTGTTCAAGAACCACGACTTCACCGCGACGCTGCAGGAGCACGTCAACGACCGCGACGTAGTCTGGTACGGCAACCCGGACTTCTACTGGGGTTACGACAACCCGCAGGTGACCCAGTGGGTGAACGAGGCCGAGCAGGCCACCACCACCGCGGAGCAGACGGCGAAGCTGAAGCAGGTCAACGAGCAGATCGCGAAGGATGCGGCCAGCGCCTGGCTGTACCTCTACCCGCAGATCGTCGTGGCCGACAGCAACGTCACCGGCTACCCGGTCAACGGTCTGAACTCGCAGTTCTTCGCCTACGACATCGTCAAGAAGTAACCACTCCGCGTTATCCACAGATGCTCGGGGAGCCGGTCGGCCGGTTCCCCGAGCATCTACTCTACTGAGCCTCTAAAGTTAAAGGGCACCATGGCTCTCTACCTCGTCCGTCGCACCGCGTTCCTCGTGGTCTCGCTGCTGCTGGCCATGGTGGTGCTCTTCTTCCTGCTCCGGGTGCTTCCTGGCGACCCGTCCAACGCACTGTTGTCGGTGGGCGCCACCAAGGAGCAGATCGTGGCTGCGCAGCGCCAGGTCGGCAGCGATCAGCCGCTGCTGCAGCAGTTCTTCGCGTGGTTCGGCAGCCTCCTTACGCTGAACCTGGGGGAGTCGTTCATCAGCTCCCTGCCGGTCGGGCCCGAGATCGCCGCGCGGCTGTCGGTGACGGTTCCGCTCACGCTCCTCTCGTTCGCGCTCGCCCTCGTGCTCGCGCTGCCGATCGGCTTCGTCGCCGCGTGGAAGGCCGACCGCTGGTACGGGGTGGCGCTGTCCGCGTTCTCGCAGCTCGGCATCGCCGTGCCGGTGTTCTGGGTCGGCATCCTGCTGGTGGATGTGTTCGCCATCACCCTGGGGTGGTTCCCGTCGGGCGGGTTCCCGCGCGACGACTGGCAGGATCCGTCGGCCGCGCTGACCTCGCTCGCGCTGCCGGTGGTCACGATCGCGATCGTGATGAGCGCGTCCATCTCCCGCTACGTACGCAGCGCGACGCTGGATGTGATCGGCAGCGACTACCTGCGGAACGCCCGCGCTCTCGGGTCGGGTTTCTCGCGGGCGATGTGGCGTCATGGTGTCCGCAATGGCGCCGTGCCGGTGATTTCGGTGCTCGGCATCGAGTTGGCGACGACGTTCCTCGGCGCGGTGGTCGTCGAGAGCGTGTTCACCCTGCCTGGGCTGGGCAGCATGCTGTTGAAGGCGATCGAGCAGCACGACTATCCGAACATCCAGGGCATCCTGTTCGTCTCGACGCTGCTGGTGCTGATCGTCGGCTTCCTCGCCGACATCGCGCAGCGGCTCGTCGACCCGCGGCTGCGCCGCAGCATCTCGGGGAACGTATGAGCGCGATCGTGGAGCAGGCGACCGAGGCCGCCGCACCGGAGCCGGCCGGCCGTCCTCGCCGTCGTGTCCGGCGCTCTGTGAGCCTCGGGATCGGCCTGACGCTGGTCGGGCTCGTCGTGATCGTCGCGGTGGTCTCGTTCGTCTGGCTGCCGTACGCCCAGTCCGACACCTCCGGCACCCGGCTCGAGCAGCCGAGCGGCGCGCACTGGCTCGGGACGGACCGGTTCGGCCGCGACCTCATGACGCAGCTCATGATCGGCGCGCGCATCGCCCTCGCCGTGGGGCTCGGTTCGGTCGTCATCGGCGCTGTCGTCGGCATCACGCTCGGCCTGCTGGCGGCCTTCGCGACCACGTGGCTGGACGACACGCTGTCGGCGGTACTCGACATCCTGATCGCGTTCCCGACACTGCTGCTCGCGATGCTGATCGTCGCGGCACAGGGCGCCTCGCTCGGCACGGCGATCGTCGCCATCGGCCTGGCGATGTCGGCGGTGGTGGCACGACTGACGCGCGTGCTCGCGAAACGCGTGCTCGCGCAGCAGTACGTGACGGCGGCGCGCACGTCGGGCACATCCTGGTGGGGCATCATCGCCCGGCACATCCTGCCGAACATCTGGCCGACGCTCAGCGTCAACCTCGCGCTCCAGTTCGGCGTTGCCGTCCTCGCCGAGGCGAGCCTGTCGTACCTGGGACTGGGCGCTCCGCCTCCCAACGCGTCGTGGGGACGCATGCTCCAGGAGGCGCAGGGCACCGTCTCGACGGCACCGGTCGGGGCCATCGCGCCGGGCGTGGCGCTCGTGATCCTGGTGATCGGGGTCAACCTCGTCGCCGACGGGTTGCGGGATGTGGCCGACCCGACGCGGAGGAGGTCGCGATGAGCGCGCAGGAGGTGCTGCTGGAGGTGGACGGCCTGTCGGTCGCGACCCGCGACGGGGTGCCGCTCGTGAACGACGTCTCGTTCAGCCTGCGGGGCGGTGAGCGGCTGAGCCTGATCGGGGAGTCGGGGTCGGGCAAGTCGCTGACCTCGTTCGCTCTCACGGGGCTGCTGCCGGAGGGGCTGACGGCAACGGGCAGCGTGGTGCTCGACGGCGTGCAGGTCGTCGGCGCTCGCGAACGCGACCTGGTGCCGCTGCGCGGACGCGTCACGTCGACCGTCTTCCAGGAGCCGTTGACCGCGCTCGACCCTCTCATGCGACTCGGGCGCCAGGTCGCCGAGCCGCTCCGGCGGCACCTGGGCCTCCGCGGCGACGCTCTCACGCGGGCGGTGCTCGACGCGCTCGACGAGGTGGGGCTGCCGGAGCCCGAGCGCATCGCGCGCGCCTACTCGTGGGAGATCTCCGGCGGCCAGCGGCAGCGCGTCGCGATCGCCGCGGCGCTCGCGTGCCGGCCGCAGCTGCTCATCGCCGACGAGCCGACCACCGCTCTCGACGTGACGGTGCAGGCCGAGGTGCTCGCCCTGCTGGAACGGCTCGTGGCGGAGCGCGGCATGGCGCTGCTCTTCGTCAGCCACGATCTCGCCGTGGTGTCCCGGATGGCGCAGCGCGCGATCGTCCTGCGCGGCGGTCGCATGGTCGAGGAGGGTCCGCTCGACCGGCTGCTGTCCGCGCCGACGCACCCGTACACGGCCGAGCTCGTCCGCAGCGCCCGTGAGCTCGATGCCGCACTGGAGGTGCGATGACGGCCATCCTCGAACTGCGCGATGCCGGGTTCCGGTACCGCCGTGCTGCGTCGTCTGCGCTGGAGGGCGTCTCGTTCTCCGTCCAGCCGGGGCGGAGCCTGGGGTTGGTCGGGGAGTCCGGCGCCGGGAAGACGACCGCCCTGTCGCTGCTGCTCGGGCTCACTCGGCCGACCAGCGGCGCGGTGCTGTTCGAGGGGGAGCCGCTCGATCCGCGCGACCGGCAGCAGCTCAGGCGGTTCCGGCGCACGGTGCAGCCGGTGTTCCAGGACCCGTACTCGTCCCTCGATCCGCGGCAGAGCGTCGGCCGGATCGTCGGCGAGCCGCTAGCCAGTCTCGGCATCGCGACCGGTGCCGACGCGCGCGACCGCGTGGCCCAGGCGCTCGAGGCGGTCGCCCTGCCGTCCGACGCCGCCCGCCGCTACCCGCACGAGTTCTCCGGTGGTCAGCGGCAGCGCATCGCCATCGCGCGGGCGATCGTCTCCCGTCCTCGCGTGCTGCTCGCCGACGAGCCGGTCAGCGCCCTGGATGTGACGACGCGCATCCAGATCATCGACCTGCTCGGCGAGCTCGCCGCGCGCGAGGACCTGACCGTGGTCATGGTGTCCCACGACCTGGGCGTCGTCGCGTCCCTCTGCGCCGAGACCGTCGTGCTGCAGGGCGGCCGCGTGGTCGAGCAGGGCGAGACTCGGACCGTCCTGGGCGCGCCGCGCGACCCGTACACGCAGCGCCTGCTGGCGTCCGTGCCGCGGCTGCCTGTCTAGTCTCTAGACGGCGGCAGCGCGCGTCACGCGTCGATCTTGAGCTTCTTGCGCAACGACGCGACGTGTCCGGTCGCCTTCACGTTGTACAGCGGCAGGCGGAGGGACCCGTCGGGGTCGACGACGAACGTCGAGCGGATGACGCCCTCCACGGTCTTGCCGTAGAGCTTCTTCTCGCCGTAGGCGCCGTACTCCTTGTGCACCGCGAGGTCCTCGTCCGACAGCAGCGGGAAGTTCAGGCCCTCCTGCTCCTGGAACTCCTTGTTGCGCGCAGGGGCGTCCTTCGAGATGCCGATCACCTGGTAGCCCGCCGACTTCAGCGAGTTGAGGTTGTCGCGGAAGTCGCAGGCCTCCGTGGTGCAGCCCGGCGTCATCGCGGCCGGGTAGAAGTACACGATCACGTTCTTCCCGGCGAAGTCGCCGAGCGAGACCTCCGAACCGTCCTGGTCGGTCAGCGTGAATGCGGGGGTCTGCTCGCCCGCCTGGAGTCGCACATCCGTCATGCCTCCATTCTGGCAGCGAATCACCGCGCGGGAGGCGGCAGCCGTCATCGTGCGAATGTCGCCAGCAGCCGCTGCAGCGAGTCCAGTCGCGCGCGCCCAGCTTCGCCGAGCCGACCCTCCTCGACCGCCTCGATGATGGCGCAATCCGGGGCGTCCGGAAGGTGCGTGCAGCCGCGCGGGCAGTCCTCGGCGATCGCGGCCAGGTCGGTGAACGCCCTCAGGATACTGTCCGTGTTCACGTGGCCCAGCCCGAAGGACCGGACGCCGGGGTATCGATGACCCAGCCGTGATGTCCGGAGCCGTCCTCGACCCGCAGCGAGACCGTGGACGACGAGGTGTGCCGTCCTCGTCCCGTCACCTGATTGACGATGCCGGTCGCGCGCCGGGCACTCGGGACGATGGCGTTGACGAGCGTGGACTTCCCGACTCCCGAATGCCCGACGACGACGGTGTCGTGCCCGACGAGAGCCGCCGTGATGTCGTGAACCGGGATGTCGTCCTCGCGGCTGGTGAAGACCGGCAGGTCGAGCCCCGCGAAGTTCTGAAGGAAGGCGTCAGGATCGGCCAGATCGGTCTTCGTGACGCAGAGCATCGGCTCGATGCCCGCGTCGTACGCGGCGACGAGGTAGCGGTCGACCAGGCGGGTGCGCGGCTCGGGATTCGCAGCGGCGACGACGATCAGCATCTGGTCGGCGTTCGCCACGATGACCCGCTCGACCTCGTCGGTGTCGTCGGCGCTCCGCCGCAGCAGGGCCGTGCGCGGCTCGATGCGGACGATGCGGGCGAGCGTTCCATCCTCGCCCGTGGTGTCGCCGACGACGGCCACGCGGTCGCCGGTCACGATCGGGTTGCGACGCAGCTCGCTCGCGCGGGCGGCGGTCACCTGCCGCTCTTCCGGAGTGTCCTCGTCGAGCAGCACGGTGTAGCGGCCGCGGTCGACGCCCAGAACGCGCGCGATCTCGGCGTCAGCGTGCTCGGGCCGCGTCTTGGTCCGCGGACGGTTGCCCTTCGGATTGGGCCGGCTGCGGATGCTGGAGTCGTCGAAGAGGTCGAGCTCGTCCTCGTCGTCCTCGCCGTCGTCCCACCACGACCCGGAGTTGTCAGACACGCCGGCTGGCGCCTTCCTGCAGCATCCGGCCCCACAGCTGAGTGAACTGCGGCAGGGTCTTGGCGGTCGTGCCGACGTTCTCGATCTCGACGCCCTCGACGACGAGGCCGACGATCGCGCCCGCGGTCGCCATGCGGTGGTCCTCGTAGCTGCGCCAGACGCCGCCGTGCAGGGGCCGCGGCTCGATGCGCAGGCCGTCCTCGAGCTCGGTCACCGCGCCGCCGAGGCCGTTGATCTCGGCGGCCAGCGCGGCGAGGCGGTCGGTCTCGTGGTGGCGGATGTGCCCGATCCCGGTGATCTCGCTCGGGCCGTCGGCCAGCGCGGCGATCGCCACGAGGGCCGGCGCGAGCTCGCCGCCGGTCGTCAGGTCGAGCGTGACGCCGTTCGGGAGCTCGGGTCCGGTCACGGTGAGCCGGTCGCCGTCGCGCGTCACGGTCGCGCCGAAGAGGGGGAGGAGCTCGGCGAGGTCGGCGCCCACCTGGGTGGTGGAGGCGGGCCAGCCGGCGATCGTGACTGTTCCGCCGGTCACCACGGCGGCTGCCAGGAACGGCGCCGCGTTGGAGAGGTCGGGCTCGATGTCGACGTCGCGGGCCGCGATGGACCCCGGGGCGACGACCCAGCGGCCGGTCGACGGAGACTCGACGGTCACGCCGCGCTGGGCGAGGGCCGCGATGGTCATCTCGATGTGGGGGAGGCTCGGCAGGCGCTCGCCGGAGTGGGTGAGGTCGAGGCCGTTCTCGAAGCGGCTCGCCGAGAGCAGCAGGGCGCTGACGAACTGGCTGGAGCTGGACGCATCCACCTCGACCGGGCCGCCCGCGACCCGGCCGGTGCCGTGAACGGTGAAGGGGAGGGAGCCGCGGCCGTCGTCGTTCACGTCCACGCCGAGGGCGCGCAGCGCCGCGATGATGGCGCCCATCGGACGCCCGCGCGCCGAGTCGTCGGCGTCGAACATGGTCGGGCCGAGCGCCAGCCCGGCGATCGGCGGGACGAAGCGCATGACCGTGCCGGCCTGGCCGCACTCGATGGTCGTGCTGCCGAGCAGCTCCTCGGCCGGGGTGACGAGCAGATCCGCGCCGAACTCTCCGGCGCCCTCCTTCTCCTCGATGCCGACCCCGAGCGCCCGCAGCGCCTCGACCATGTTGGCGCTGTCGCGTGAGTGCAGCGGGGAGCGGAGCAGCGACGGACCGTCCGCCAGCGCCGCGAGCACGAGCTCCCGTGCCGTCAGCGACTTGGACCCGGGGAGGGACACGGTGGCGGACACCGGGCCGCCCGCCACCGGGGCGGGCCACAGGGTGTTCGGCTCCTCCGCGCGGTTGTCGCCGTACGGGTCGAAGTCGGGGGCGGAATATTTCGAGATCAGCATTGTTGTCCAGATTATCCGGGATCGCCCAAGAAAGGATCAGTCCATGACCGCCACCGCTCTCCTCGACGCTCCCCGCGTCGCTGTGCGGGCGACGGAACTAGACTGGCCGGTGATGAGCACCGAGACCACCGAGGACCAGGGCCACCTCTTCGAGGAGCAGGCCCTGCCCTTCATGGACCAGCTGTACGCGGCTGCGCTGCGGATGACCCGGAATCCGTCCGACGCGCAAGACCTCGTGCAGGAGACGTTCGTGAAGGCGTACGCGGCCTTCAACCAGTTCCAGCAGGGCACCAATCTGAAGGCCTGGCTGTACCGCATCCTCACCAACACGTTCATCAACACGTACCGCAAGAAGCAGCGCGAGCCCTACCAGGGGACGATCGACGAGCTCGAGGACTGGCAGCTGGGGGGCGCGGAGTCCATGTCCTCGTCCTCGAGCCGCTCGGCTGAGGCCGAGGCGATCGACCACCTGCCGGACAGCGCCGTCAAGGACGCGCTGCAGGCCATCCCGGAGGACTTCCGGCTGGCCGTCTACCTCGCCGATGTCGAGGGGTTCTCCTACCAGGAGATCGCCGACATCATGAAGACCCCGATCGGCACCGTGATGAGCCGCCTGCACCGCGGCCGTCGCATGCTCCGGGAGCTTCTGACCGACTACGCGCACGAGCGCGGACTCTCCGCCGTCCAGGAGGGTCGCACCGTGCAGACCACCAGGAGCAAGAAATGACCGACTGCGGCTGCGAGAAGGCGAAGGCCGAGCTCGAGGAGTACCTGCGCAACGAACTGTGCAGCGAGGATGCTGCCGACGTGCGCGAGCACCTGGCCAACTGCTCAGGATGCTCCGACGAGGCGCACCTGAACGTCGTGCTCACCGAGGTGGTGCAGCGCGCGTGCAAGGAGACGGCGCCCGAGACGCTGCGCACCGAGGTGCTGCTGCGCATCCGGTCGTTCCAGGCGACCGCGCACTGACAGGCGGGCGGCCCCGCTAGGCCGCGCTGCCGGAGCCGATCTCGTGCAGGAAGAACAGGCCGCCCAGGGGGTCGGTGGCCTGCGCGAAGCGCCCGAACTCGCTGTCCCACGGGTCGCGGATGACCGTCCCGTCGAGTTCGACGACCCGCGCGGAGGCGGCCGCCGCGTCCGCCACGCCGAAGTAGACGACCCAGTGCGAGGGCACGCCCCCCGGGAGCATCCCGTTCGCGTCGAAGACGCCGCCGCTCGGTGACGCCGGGTCGCCGAAGGTGGAGTAGCGGAAGTCGGCGGTGTCGCTGAGCACCTGGGTCTTCCAGCCGAAGACGCGCGTGTAGAAGTCGACCTGGGCGGCGTACGAGCGGGCGTACAGCTCGTGCCAGGACAGGCCGCCGACTTCGGCGACGAGCTCGTAGCCGCGGTGCTGCTCCGGGTCCCACAGCCCGACGACCGCACCGCCCGGATCGGCGATCACGGCGAGGCGGCCCTGGTCGCCGACGGTCATCGTGGGGGCGATCACCTGCGCGCCGGCCTTAAGGGCCGCCTTCTCGGAGGTCTCCGCATCCTCCACCAGCAGGTACGTCAGCCAGCTGTTGCCGCCGGCGTCGCCCATCACCGGACCGAGCCCGGCGACCGTGCGGCCGTCGCGGCGGAAGGTGATGTAGCCGCCGTACTCCTCGCCGGCCTCGTCGACGGTCCAGCCGAACAGGCTGCTGTAGAAGTCGCGGGCGCGCGGGACGTCCGTGGCGGCGTAGTCGACCCAGCAGGGCTCGCCGAGGCGGTGGTTGGTCACGACGGTCATGGTGCCAACCTAGCCGCCTCGGCGAGCCTGCGGCAGACCTACAGCGTGAGCGCGCGCTGGATGAGGATCTGCTGCTCCTGCGCGTGGCGCTTCGCCGAACCGGCGGCCGGCGACGCCGACGGCGGACGCGAGACGACGCCGAGCGGGCGCGAGCCGAGCTTGGAGGTCTCCAGGATGATGAACGGCCACGCGCCCTGGTTCTCGGGCTCGTCCTGCACCCACACGAGCTCTGCGTTCGGGTAGGCGTCGACCACGGCCTTCAGCTCCTGGCCGGGGAGCGGGTAGAACTGCTCCACGCGCACGAGCGCGATCTCCGGGTTGGGGTTCTTCTCCAGCTCGTTGAGCAGGTCGTAGTACAGCTTGCCCGCCATGAGGAGGACGCGCTTCACGGCTCCCTTGTCGGTGATCCGCTGGTCGTCGATCACCGGCTCGAAGCGGCCGTGCGTGAAGTCCTGGACGTCGCTCGACGCACCGCGAAGGCGGAGCATGGCCTTGGGAGTGAAGACGACGAGCGGACGGCGAGGACGGGCGTACGCCTGGCGGCGCAGCAGGTGGAAGTACGACGCCGGGGTCGACGGACGCGCGACGGTCATGTTGTTCTCGGCGCACAGCTGCAGGTACCGCTCGATGCGGGCGCTGGAGTGGTCCGGTCCCTGACCCTCGTAGCCGTGGGGGAGGAGCAGCACCAGCGACGAGCGCTGGCCCCACTTCTGCTCGGCGGAGGAGATGAACTCGTCGATGATGATCTGGGCGCCGTTGGCGAAGTCGCCGAACTGCGCCTCCCACAGCACCAGGGCGTCCGCCCGCTCGACCGAGTAGCCGTACTCGAAGCCCATCGCCGCGTACTCGCTCAGCAGCGAGTCGTAGATCCAGAACTTCGCCTGGTTGTCGCTGAGGTTGGCGAGCGGCAGCCACTCCTGGCCGTTGACCCGGTCGTGCAGCACGGCGTGACGCTGCACGAAGGTGCCGCGGCGCGCGTCCTGGCCGGCGAGGCGCACCGGGGTGCCCTCCACGAGCAGGGAGCCGAGCGCGAGCAGCTCGCCGAAGCCCCAGTCGATGCCGCCGTTGCGGCTCATCTCGCTGCGCTTGTTGAGCAGCTGCTGCAGCTTCGGGTGCACGGTGAAGCCGGCGGGCGGGTTGTTGAACGCGTCGCCGATCATGTGGATGACCTGCTCGCTCACCGCGGTGGTCTCCGGCTCGCCGACGTTGCCGTCGTCGCCGTGGTTCGGCTGCTCGAGGTCGCCCTCGTCGCCCGGGGTGAGGACCGGCGTGGGCGTCGTCTGCGCCGCGTGCGTCTCCATGAAGGCGCGCTCCAGGCGCTCCTGGAAGTCGCGGTGCGCCTGCTCGTACTCCTCCTCGGTGATGTCGCCGCGGCCCACCAGCGCCTCGGTGTAGAGGCGGCGGACGGAGCGCTTCGCCTCGATGAGGCTGTACATCAGCGGCTGGGTCATCGACGGGTCGTCGCCCTCGTTGTGACCGCGGCGGCGGTAGCAGACGAGGTCGATCACGACATCGCGCTTGAACTCCTGGCGGTACGCGAACGCGATCTCCGCGACGCGGACCACGGCCTCCGGGTCGTCGCCGTTCACGTGGAAGATCGGCGCCTGGATGGTCTTGGCCACGTCCGTCGAGTACACCGACGACCGGCCCTCGCCGGGAGGCGTGGTGAAGCCGACCTGGTTGTTGATGTTGACGTGGATGGTGCCGCCGGTCTTGTAGGCGCGCAGCTGCGACATCTGCATCTGCTCGACGACGATGCCCTGACCGGCCATGGCCGCGTCGCCGTGGATGAGGATCGGCAGCGTCAGGAAGGTGCCCGCCGGACGGCGGTCCTGCTTGGCGCGGACGATGCCCTCGAGCACGCCGTCGACGGCCTCCAGGTGCGACGGGTTGGCCGCGAGGTAGACCGGGATCTCCTCGCCGCCGGCGCCCTTGAAGGTGCCCTCGGTGCCGAGGTGGTACTTGACGTCGCCCGAGCCCTGAACGGTCTTCGGGTCCTGCGTGCCCTCGAACTCGCGGAAGATCTGGCCGTACGTCTTGCCGGCGATGTTGGTGAGCACGTTGAGGCGGCCGCGGTGGGCCATGCCGATGGCCACCTCGTCCATCCCCGCCTCTGCGGCGCCCTGGATGATCGCATCCAGCAGCGGGATGGTGGACTCGCCGCCCTCGAGGCTGAAACGCTTCTGGCCGACGTACTTGGTCTGCAGGAACGTCTCGAACGCCTCGGCCTCGTTGAGCTTGCCGAGGATGCGGAGCTGCTCGTCGTGTCCGGGCTTCTGGTACGGGCGCTCCAGCTTGTCCTGGAACCACTTGCGCTGGGCCGGGTCCTGGATGTGCATGTACTCGATGCCGACGGTGCGGCAGTAGGAGTCGCGCAGCACGCCGAGGATGTCGCGCAGCAGCATCTTGCGGCGGTCGCCGCCGAACTGGCCGGTCACGAACTCGCGGTCGAGGTCCCAGAAGGTGAGACCGTGGTTCTCGATCTCGAGGTCGGGGTGCGAGCGCTGCTTGTACTCGAGCGGGTCGATGTCGGCCATGAGGTGGCCGCGGACGCGGAAGGAGTTGATGAGCTCCTGGACGCGGGCGGTCTTGTCGACGGCGCTGGCCAGGTCGACCGAGATGTCCGGGTTCCAGTGGATCGGCATGTACGGGATGCGCAGCTCGGCGAAGATGTCCTCGTAGAAGTTGCGCTTGCCGATCAGCAGCTCGTGCACGATCTTCAGGAACTCGCCGGATCCCGCGCCCTGGATGACGCGGTGGTCGTACGTGCTGGTGAGGGTGATCGTCTTGCCGATCGCCAGGCCCGCGAGGGTCTTCTCGGCGGAGCCCTGGAACTCGGCCGGGTACTCGAGGGCGCCGGCGCCGATGATCGCGCCCTGGCCCTTCATCAGACGGGGCACCGAGTGCACGGTGCCGATGCCGCCCGGGTTGGTGAGCGAGATCGTGGTGCCCGCGAAGTCGGACGCGGCCAGCTTGTTGTTGCGGGCCTTGCTGACGAGCTCCTCGTACGCGGCGAGGTACTCGCCGAAGCGCATGGTGTCGGCGCGCTTGATGCTGGGGACGAGCAGGGCGCGGGTGCCGTCCGGCTTCGGGATGTCGATCGCGATGCCGAGGTTGATGTGCGCGGGAGCGACGACCGACGGCTTGCCGTCGACCTCCTCGTAGTAGACGTTCTGGCTCGGGAACTCCTTGAGCGCCTGGATGAGAGCCCAGCCGATCAGGTGCGTGAACGAGACCTTGCCGCCGCGGGCGCGCTTGAGGTGGTTGTTGATGACGATGCGGTTGTCGATCATCAGCTTGGCCGGGATGGTGCGGACGCTCGTCGCGGTCGGGACGGTGAGCGACGCGTCCATGTTGGTGGCCAGCGTCTTGGACATTCCGCGCAGCGGGGTGACCTTGTCCTCTTCGGCCGCCTCGACGGTGGCGTTGGGGGCCGTGACCGGCGCGTCGGCCGGGACCGGGGTCGGCTTCGGGGCGAGGGAGGTGGTGCGCGCGACGGGCTGCTGACCGATCACCGGGATGGGGGTGGTGACGGGCTTCGGCTCGTTGGGGTGCGGGGCGGGGGCGCCGCCCGCCGGGGGAGCCGGTGTCGTCGGCTCGGACGGGGTCGGCGCCGTCGGCTCAGCCGGGGAGGGCGCCAGGGGCTCCGACGGGGTCGGGGCGGTGGGCTCGGCGGGCGTCGGGGCCGGGGTCTCGTCCGGCGACGGGGTGGAGTCGTCCTTCACCGCCGGGTGGTAGTTCTCGAGGATCGGCCACCACGACTTGTCGACCGAGTTCTTGTCCTGCACGAACTGCTCGTACAGCTCGTCGACGAGCCATTCGTTGGCTCCGAACTCGCCCGAGGACCCGTCTTCGGTTCCCACTCCGGTCAATTGGCTCGACACAGCCGATCGCCCACTCTCTCCATTGATTTCTCATGACCGAGCGGCAAAGAACCGCCCGCTTCCATCCGAGCATCAAGCCTAATCCCATCGACGCCCGGGTGCGGCCGCTCAGGAGAGCGGGATAGCGTTATTCCCATGCAGTTCTATGGAACGTCGCCGCGCCACGACCTCACCTACTCCGACGTGTTCCTCGTGCCGTCGCGATCGAACGTCACCAGCCGCCTGGATGTGTCCCTCGCGCCCAACGACGGCACCGGCGCGACCATCCCCATCGTGTCCGCGAACATGAACTCGGTGACGGGCAAGCGGCTCGCCGCGACCCTCGCCCGGCGCGGCGGTCTCGGCGTGCTGCCGCAGGACATGCGCCTGCAGGACCTCGACGACGCGATCCGCTGGGTGAAGGCGCAGCCCGTCGCCTTCGACACCCCGTACGACGCGCGTCCCGACGAGTCGGTCGCAGACGTGCTTCGCCGCATCCCGCCGGTGGAGGGGCACGGGATCGTCGTGAGCGACGCATCCGGCGCCTACCTGGGGTGCCTGGCCGCGGTGCAGCTCGGCTCGGCCCTGCCGGACGCGCGGATCGGCGACCTGCTGCACGGCGCGCTCACGTCGCTCGACGCGGAGGACCTCTCCGATGGCAAGGCGGCGTTCCGCGTCATGGACGCGGCGGGCCTGGAGTTCGCCCCGGTGCTCGAGCACGGCAAGGTCGTCGGCACGCTCTCGCGCCGCAGCGCCCTCCGCTCCACCATCTACACGCCTGCGCTGGATGCGCACGGCCGGCTGCGCGTCGCGGCCGCGGTCGGCATCAACGGCGACGTCGAGGGCAAGGCCAAGGCGCTCGCCGCGGCCGGCGTCGACGTGCTCGTGATCGACACGGCGCACGGCGACCAGGACGGCATGATCCGCGCCATCCGCACGGTGAAGGCGCTCGACCTCGGCCTGCCGATCGTCGCGGGCAACGTGGTGACCGAGCAGGCCGTGCGCGACCTGGTGTCGGCGGGCGCGGACATCCTCAAGGTCGGCGTCGGCCCGGGCGCGATGTGCACGACGCGCATGATGACCGCGGTCGGCCGTCCGCAGTTCTCGGCAGTGCTCGAGACCAGCGCGACCGCCCGCGAGCTCGGCGCCCACGTCTGGGCGGACGGCGGGGTGCGCTACCCGCGCGACGTGGCGCTCGCGCTCGCCGCCGGCGGCGCGTCGGTGATGATCGGCTCCTGGTTCGCCGGGACGATCGAGGCGCCCGGCACGCTCGACCGGGACGCGAACGGCCAGCTCTACAAGGAGAGCTGGGGCATGGCCTCCACCAAGGCGGTCAAGGGACGCTTCGAGCGGCTGGACGCCTACGAGCTGGCCCGCAAGGAGCTCTTCGCCGAGGGCATCTCGAGCTCCCGCATCTACCTCGACCCGCTGCGCCCCTCGGTGGAGGACCTGCTCGACATGATCACCACCGGCGTCCGCAGCTCGTTCACCTACGCCGGAGCGCGCACCCTCGCGGAGTTCCACGAGCGTGCACTGGTCGGTATCCAGTCGGCCGCCGGCTACGAGGAGGGCAAGGCTCTTCCCGTCAGCTGGTAGCGGCACCTGGGGCGGCGCGCGACTGCGGCGGTTCGTACCGTGTGCGGTGCGGCGAGCACCCGCAGACATTCCGAACCGCCGCAGTCGGTCTGTCAGCGGCGGCGGACCAGGACGGTGAACGCGGCGCCGATCACGGCGAGCACCGCGACTCCGAGGAAGAGGAGCAGGAAGCCGCCCGCCGACGCGGCCGCGGCACTGGCGCCTCCCGCGGCCAGAGCAGAGGTCTGGGCGGCGGCGATCCCGCCGAGCACCGCGAGCCCGAGCGCGCCGCCGATCTGCTGGGCGGTGTTGACGAGCCCGCTCGCCAGGCCGGACTCCGACTCCGGGACGCCTCGCACGGCCAGCTGCGTGGCGGTGACGAAGGTCGCGCCGAGGCCCAGCCCGATGACGACGCTCGGGAGCAGGAAGCCGAGCACGAACCCGGTGGCTCCCGCGAGGGCGAACCACAGGACGCCGGCGGCGAGCACGACGAGGGCACCAGTGAGGGTGGGTCGGAGGCCGGCGCGGCTCACGATCGCGGGCACCCCTCCGGCGATGCCGACCAGGGCGAGCGCGAGCGGGAGCTGGCTGAGGCCGGCCGAGAGCGCATCCAGGTGAAGCACCTCCTGGAGATAGACCGACAGGGCGAAGAACAGGGCGACGGTCGCGCCGCCGACCACCAGCATCACCAGGTCGCCGGCGAGGGCGTCGCGGTTGCGGAAGAAGCCGAACGGCAGCAGCGGGTGCGTTGCCCGGCGCTCGACGAAGACGAAGGCGGCGAGGAGGACGACCGCGGCGACCGCGAGGCCGAGGACGATCGGGTGGGTCCAGCCGAGCGTGCCGCCCTCGCTGAGTGCCGCGACCGCCGCCGCGAGTCCGAGGGTCGCGGTGGCGGCTCCGGCCGTGTCCATCCGCTCGCCGGCGGCGATCCGGTCCCGGGTGATGAGGAACGGGTTGACGGCGAGCACCAGGATGCCGACCGGCACGTTGACGAAGAACACGGCCGGCCAGCCGAAGCTGGTGGTCAGCACGCCGCCGAGGAGGACGCCGGCGGCGCTGCCCATCCCGGCCACGGCGCCCCACAGCCCGAGGGCCTTGCCGCGGGCGGCGGAATCCGGGAACAGCTGGGTGAGCAGGGCGAGGGAGGCGGGCGCGAGAAGCGCCGCGAACGCTCCCTGCACCGCGCGGGCGCCGAGGAGCATGGTGCCGTCGACCGAGAGGCCTGCGGCGAGCGACGCGAGGGCGAAGCCCGCGACGCCGATCAGGAACACCCGACGGTGCCCGAAGCGGTCGGCCAGCCGGCCGCCGAGCAGCAGCAGGCCGCCGAAGGGGAGCACGTACGCGGTCACCACCCAGGCGAGCGCTGCCGTGTCGAGACCCAGGGCGGTCCCGACGGACGGCAAGGCGATGTTGACGATGGAGGCGTCGAGCACGACGAGGAACTGCGCGAGGGCGAGGACGGCCAGCGCCCACCAGCGGTGGCGGCTGCGCGGGGTGGCCGCGAGCGTGGAAGCAACGGCCGGGGAGCGGTGCGGGTGGTGTTCATGATAATTCTCCTTCGATGGTGAGTGACTGTTCAATCACTCCTGAGAGTGTGGCGATGAAGCGGTGATAGAGGGGGTGGTTCAGGGGTGCCGGATCCCCTTCGTGAGCACGCGCGCCCACGTGTCAGGGATCTCGTCGAGGCCGGCCGTCACGATGAGGTGGCAGAGCTGGCCCCAGGCGATGAAGTGCTGAACGGCGTCGCCGTCGGCGCCGGAGCGCTCGGTGGCGAAGCGGGTGATGCGGGCCAGGCCCTGGCGGAGGGCGGCCTGGATGGCCGGGACGTCCGACGCCGACTGCGCGTGCACCTGGAGCATGAGCAGCGAGCGATCGGCGATGAAGTCGGCGTAGGCCTCGCCCATCGCGTCGAGGACCTCGGCGGGCGTTCCGTCCTTCACGGTGCGGGCGCCCTCCTCGAGCGCCGCCTCGATCCGCTCGAAGCAGCGCTCGAGGGCGGCGACGAACAGGGTCTCCTTGCCGGGGAAGAGCTTGAACACGTAGGCGGTGGAGATGTCGGCGTCGGCGGCGATCGACGCGATCGGGGTGCCGAGGTAGCCGCTCGCGGCGAAGACCGTGATGGCGCTGTCGAGCACCGCCTCGCGGCGGTCGTCTGCGGTGGAGAGCGTTCGTGCCATGTGAGTGACTGTACACTCACTGTCCTTGCGATGTCAACAAAGGGGGAGACCCGGCGCATCAATTGCGCCGGGTCGCGTCCTGCACTTCGCCGACGAGCTCCTCGATGATGTCCTCGAGGAACAGCACGCCGGCGGTCGCGCCCTCGCCGTCGACCACCCGGGCGAGGTGGCTGCCCGAGCGGCGCATCGTGGCCAGGGCGTCCTCCAGGTCGCTGCCCGAGAACACCGTGACCAGGCGGCGGATGCGCTTGGCGGGCACGGGGAGCTCGAACCCGGTCTCCTCCAGGTCGAGGACATCCTTGAGGTGGAGGTAGCCGGTCGGCTCTCCGTCCGCGTCGGGGACCACATAGCGGGAGAAGCCGTGCTTGGCGACAGCCTTCTCCACGTCCGCGGGAGTCGGGGACGCCGGGAGGGTGACCAGGGCGTCAAGCGCGACGGCCGCCTCCCGCACCTTCTTCTCGGTGAACTCGAACGCCGCCGTCAGCGCGCCGGTGCGGTCCATCAGCACGCCCTCGCGCGTCGACTGGGACACGATCGTGGCCACCTCGTCGAGCGTGAAGGTGCTCGCCGCCTCGTCCTTCGGCTCCACCCGGAACAGGCGCAGCACGCTGTTCGCCGTCGCGTTCAGCGCGACGATGATCGGCCGGACCGCGCGGCCGATACCGACCAGCGGCGGTGCGAGCAGCAGGGCGGCCTTATCGGGCATCGAGAACGAGATGTTCTTCGGCACCATCTCGCCGAACACCACGTGGAGGAACGACACCACCACGAGCGCCACGATGAACGCGATGGTGCCGATGACCTCCTCCGACCATCCGGTCAGGTGCAGCGGGACCTCGAGCAGGTGGTGGATCGCCGGCTCGGAGACGTTCAGGATCAGCAGCGAGCACACCGTGATGCCCAGCTGGGTGGTCGCCAGCATGAGCGTCGCGTGCTCCATCGCGAACAGCGCGGTCTTGGCGCTGCGCTTGCCGCGCTCGGCGAGGGGCTCGATCTGGGAGCGCCGTGCCGAGATCACGGCGAACTCGGCGCCGACGAAGAAGGCGTTGACCGCGAGCAGCACGACCAGCCAGGCGAGTCCGGCCCAGTCACTCATGGCGCACCCCCTCTTCCGTGGCGCCGTCGGTCACGACGACCGGATCGGGCGTGTACCGGATGCGGTCGACGCGGCGGCCGTCGAGGCGCTCGACCCGAAGGGTGCCGCCGTCGATGGTCACCTCGTCGCCGACCTTGGGCAGCCTCCCGAGCTCGTTCATCACGAAGCCGGCGACCGTCTCGTACGGACCCTCCTCGGGCACGGTGACCCCGGCGCGCTCCTCGAGCTCGTCCGGGCGCAGGATGCCGGGGAAGGTGATGGAGTCGCGGCCGCGGATGACGCCGGCGCGCGTGCGGTCGTGCTCGTCCGCGACCTCGCCGACGATCTCCTCGACCAGGTCCTCCAGGGTGGCGATTCCCGACGTGCCGCCGTACTCGTCGACGACGATCGCGAGCTGGTAGCCGCGGGCCCGGAGCTCGCCGAGCAGCGTGTCCAGGTTCATGGTCTCCGGCACGCGCAGCGCCTCGGTCATGAGAGCAGACACGGGGACGCGCCCGCGGCGCTGGCGCGGGACGCCGACCGCCTGCTTGACGTGCACCACGCCGACGACGTCGTCGATGTCGTCGCCGATCACCGGGAAGCGGGAGTAGCCCGTCTTGCGGGCGAGGTCGCTGACCGCCTGCGCAGGGTCGGTGCGCTGCACCGCCTCGATGCGGGGCCGCGGCGTCATCACGTCGGAGGCGTTGCGGCTCGAGAAGGCGAGGGTCCGGCTGAGCAGGGTGGCCGTGTCCTCCTCCAGCACGCCCGCGCTCGCCGAGCGGCGCACCAGCGACGAGAGCTCGTCGGCCGTGCGGGCGCCCGACAGCTCCTCCTTGGGCTCGATGCCGAGCAGGCGCAGGATGCCGTTCGCCGTGCCGTTGAGCAGTCCGACGAAGGGGCGGAACACGGCGGTGAACACGGTCTGGAAGGGGATGACGATCTTGGCCGTCGCGAGCGGCAACGCGAGCGCGAAGTTCTTCGGCACCAGCTCGCCGAGGATCATCGACAACAGGGTGGCGATCGTGATGGCGACGATCGTCGCGATCGGCATCACGGCGCCCGCGGGCAGCCCGGTCGCCGTGAGCGGGCCGCGCAGCAGCGAGCTGATCGCGGGCTCCATCGTGTAACCGGTGAGCAGCGTCGTCAGGGTGATGCCGAGCTGCGCGCTCGACAGGTGAGTGGACGTGATCTTCAGCGCCGCGATGGTCATCGTCAGGCGCGACTCGCCCCGTTCCCGCCGGGCCTCGAGGTCGCCGCGATCGAGGTTGACCAGCGCGAACTCGCTGGCGACGAACAGGCCGGTGCCGACGGTCAGCAGGAGGCCGACCGCGAGCATGATCCATTCATAGGCCACCCCGCTCACCTCGCTGAGTCCGGGGCGGGCGGGCCGTCATGAATGGGCTGGGAGAGGGAGGGTCGTCCATTTGCCCGCCAGTATATCGAGGCGGGATGCGGACCCTGCGGGAGTTCTCAGGCGGATTCACAGGGTGTAGACCGCCGGTTCCAGGTAGCCCGCACGAGCGCCTCCGGGCGTAGCGTTCCGCCTGGATCAAGGAGGATCACCATGTTGGAGTCATCTGTCACGTACTCCGTCCTTCCTGCCTCCGACCTGCAGCGGGCCATCGGGTGGTACCGCGACAAGCTGGAGCTCGAACCGGAGCGCACAACGGACGGCGGTGTGCTGTACGGCACCGGCGGCGAGGGCAAGATCTACGTCTACGAGACCGGCAACGCGGGCACCGCGCAGAACACGGCGATGTGCTGGCTGGTCGACGACATCGAGGCGACGATGTCCCACTTGCGGGAGCGCGGCGTGGTCTTCGCCGACTACGACTTCCCCGGGCTCAAGACCGAGAACGGGATCGCGACCGACGAGATGGGGCGGTCGTCGTGGTTTCAGGACAGCGAGGGCAACTACCTCTGCCTCACCCAGCCCACCTGACCCGACCGCCCGATCGCAGGATCGGCGGTCAGCGACGCCACTTCGCGCGCAGGTACTGCGGCGGCCAGTAGTCGATCTCGACGCCGAGCTCGTGCGCGGCCCGCAGCGGGAAGTGCGGGTCGCGGAGGAGTTCGCGCGCCAGCATGACCGCGTCCGCGCGGCCGCTCTCCACGATCTCGGCCGCCTGCTCGGGCGTGGTGATGAGACCGACCGCGCTCACATCCACCTCGGACGTGCTGCGCACGTGGTGCGCGAACGGCACCTGGTAGCCGGGCTCGACGGGGATGCGGATGCCCGCCTGGATGCCGCCGCTGGAGATGTCGAAGAAGTCGGCTCCGGCATCCTGCGCCCACGCGGCGACCGTCGCGGTCTGGTGCTCGTCCCAGCCGCCCTCGGTCCAGTCGCTCGCGGAGAACCGGACGAACAGGGGAGCGTCGGGCGCCTCCTCGCGGACGGCCGCCACCACGCGCAGCAGCAGCCGCGCGCGGTTCTCGAGCGAGCCGCCGTACCCGTCGGTGCGCTGGTTCGAGATCGGGGAGAGGAACTGGTGGATGAGGTAGCCGTGCGCCGCGTGAATCTCGAGCACCCGGAAACCGGCCTCGAGCGAGCGCCGCGTCGCGGTGCGGAAGTCGTCGACCACCGCGTCGATGCCGGCGGCGTCCAGCTCCTCCGGCACGTCGTATCCCTCGAACGCGACGGCGGACGGGGCGACGGCCGTCCAGCCGCCCTCGCTCGCGGGGACTGTGCCGTGCCGGCCCTCGAAGCCCCACGCCGGCCAGGTCGAGGCCTTGCGCCCGGCGTGCGCGAGCTGGATCCCGGGGACCGCGCCCTGGCTCTCGATGAAGGCGACGATCGGCTTCCACGCGTCGCGCTGCTCGTCGGTCCAGATGCCGGTGTCGCGGGGGCTGATCCGCCCCTCCGGGTTCACGGCCGTCGCCTCGGTGAAGACGATGCCGCTGCCGCCGCTGGCGAAGGAGCCGAGGTTGACCAGGTGCCAGTCGGTCGGCACGCCGTCTTCGGCGAGCACCGAGTACTGGCACATCGGCGAGGTCCACACGCGGTTGCGGGCGGTGACGCCGCGGAGGGTCAGGGGGTCGAAAAGAGAGGGCATGTCTCCATCTAAGACCCGAGGGCGTCGAGATATGCCCGGAGCGCCTGAGGACTCGTGAAGACGTGGCCCGCGATGCCGAGCGCCTCGGCCCCGCGCACGTTCTCCTCCTTGTTGTCGATGAAGACCGTCTGCGCGGGAGTGACGCGCAGCTCGGTCATGACGTGCTCGAAGATCTCGCGGCTGGGCTTGATGGTGCCGAGCTCGCCGCTGACGAAGACCTGCTCGAACAGGTCGCCCAGCGTCCCGTGGCGGAAGTACGAGCCGAAATCGCGTCCGGCGTTGGAGAGCAGCGCCATGCGGGTGCCGCCCTCCTTGAGGTCGAGCAGCACGTCGAGCGTGTCGTGGTCGATCGTGAGCCAGCTGCGGAAGTCCGCCAGCCACAGCCGGTGAACGGTCGCGTCGCCCCAGCTCTCGCCGAGCTCGCGTTCGATGCCGCGCCAGTACGACTGGATGCTCAGCGTGCCCTGGTCGAGCGCGTTGCGATGGCGCCAGTAGGCGGGCCAGAACCGCTCCGCATCGCCGCCCGCCAGCTCGGTGAGCGCCGCGCGGTCCTCCGGGGTCGGGGTCACCGAGATGACCTCGCCGTAGTCGAACACGATCACCTTGCCGGGGATGCTGATCGCCATGCTCACAACCTATCGTGGGCGGCGCGGGGTTCGATGGGGGACGATGGACTCACGAGCGAGCGGAGGCGGCCGGTGACGCAGTGGCAGCAGTGGGACGAGACGGACGCGGCGGCGTGGATCGCGGTGCCGCAGGAGTCGAGCGACAAGTACTCGCGCGGCGTGCTCGGGTGGTGACCGGCTCCGAGCGGTATCCGGGAGCGGCGGTGCTCGGGGTCGAGGGTGCGTCCCGCACGGGTGTGGGCATGATCCGCTACCTCGGCGCCGAGCGGCCCACCGACCTCGTCATGCGTCGACGGCCCGAGATCGTCACCGCGCCGGGACGGGTGCAGGGCTGGCTGATCGGCTCGGGCATGGACGCGGCCGGCCGGCCCGACGACGACGCCCAGCGCCTGCGCGCGGCGCTCCGTGACGGCCGACCGCTGGTGATCGACGCGGGAGCGCTCGACCTGGTCGGCCGGGCCTCCGCGCCGGTGATCGTCACGCCGCACTTCCGCGAGCTGGCGACCATGCTCGCCGCGCGCGCCGACGACGACTCGGACGCGGTGACCGCCGACGACATCGCGGCCGACCCGGCGGGGTGGGCGGTGCGCGCGGCCGACAGCCTCGGGGTGACCGTGCTGCTCAAGGGACACACCACCTACGTCGCCGCCCCCGGCGGACCGCATCACGCGGTGACCGCCGGCCCGGCCTGGCTCGCCACGGCGGGCAGCGGCGACGTTCTCGGCGGTGTCCTGGGCGCGCTCGTCGCGACCCACGCCCGCGAGATCGACGAGGACGGCCACGCGGCGCTCGCCGCCCTCGGCGCGACGGCCGCGTGGATCCACGGTCGGGCGGGGAGCGCGTCTCGGACGGCGGTCCGATCGTCGCGCTGGACATCGTCGAAGGACTGTCCGAAGTGGTCCGCGACCTCGTCCGCGCACGCGGCTGACCGCAATCGCGTCCCGTTCAGGAGCGCGTTCGACGCATCCCCTAGGATGTGGCGCTATGGGGATGGAAGCGGCGCCGATCCGCGCGTCGGCGACCCTGCGAGCCGAGCCGGGCACCCTCTACCGGGTGGTGCACAGCCCGCTGTCGCTGTGGATCGGCTTCCTCGCCGTCCACCTCTTCATCAGCGGCATCGCCCTGATCGACGGCAAGGGCCTCGGCGACGTCTTCCTGGTCTACAAGCCGTGGGCGGAGCTGGCCGCGCAAGGCACGCAGATCGTCGGCGTCGACTCCGACTGGGTGTACCCGTTCGGCGCGCTCGTGCCGGTCATGCTGCCGCTGCTGTTCGGCGACCACGGCTACGTCTGGGCGTGGCTCAACATGGTGATGCTGCTCAACGCGGCCGCCTTCGCCGTGCTCATCGTCGGGCGCGAGCCGCGCCGGCTGGTCGCCGCGTGGTGGTGGCTCGGCTTCCTGCTGTTGCTCGGTCCGATCGCGGTCGGGCGGCTGGATGCCGTGTCCGCGTCCCTCGCCATCGTCGGCCTGCTCTGGCTCACCCTGCACGAACGGGCCGCGGTCGTGGTCCTCACCGCCGCGACCTGGATCAAGGTCTGGCCGGCGGCCATTCTGCTCGCCGCCGTCGTGGCGCTGAAATCGCGGTGGCACATCGTGCTCGTGGCGGTCGTCACGTCGGCCGTGATCGTCGCGGTGCCTCTGATCTTCGGCGCCGGATGGCACATCCTGAGCTTCATCACGATGCAGACCGACCGTGGCCTGCAGATCGAGGCCCCGGTGAGCACGATCTGGATGTGGCAGGCCGCGTTCCACGTGCCCGGGGCGGCCGTCTACTACGACCGGCAGTTGCTGACCTTCCAGGTGAGCGGCAGCGGGACCGGGATCGCGGGCAGCCTGATGAACCCGCTGTTCGGGCTCACGGCGGTGGTCGTGACGCTGATCGGCGTGCGGGCGCTCCGGCGCGGGACTCCGTACACGCGCATCCTGCCCGAGCTGTCGCTCGCGCTGGTGACCGCGTTCATCGCCTTCAACAAGGTGGGCTCGCCGCAGTACGTCGTCTGGCTCGCGGCGCCGGTCGTGATCGGGCTGACGTACCAGGGCCGCGGGTTCAAGACGCCCGCCATCCTCGTGCTCATCACCGCGGGCCTGACGCAGGTGTTCTACCCCTTCCTCTACGACATGCTGCTCGGGGTGCCGCAGCCGGCCATGGTGGCGGTCCTGACTCTGCGAAACCTCATGTACTTCGTCATCCTCGGCTGGACGATCGGCGCGCTGTGGCGGCGCCGCCACCGCCAGGAGGCGGCAGGCGACCTGGTGCCGGCGCACGCGTGGCCCTTCCACACGGCGCCCGGGGCGCACACGGAGCCGGTCGGCGGCGACCCGCGCTAGGGCGGATCCTCCGCTTCCCTGGCCGTGGCCCCGCAGAAGATGACATCATCGAGGGACCCGTCCATCCCGTCGAAGGGGGAATCATGCTGGTGGCGTTCTCGGTGGCCCCGAGCGGTGGGGAAGGGGCCGACGCGTCGGTGCACGATGCGGTCGCCGCGGCGGTGCGCGTGGTGCGCGAGTCGGGCCTCCCGAACCACACCGACGCGATGTTCACGACCATCGAGGGGGAGTGGGACGAGGTCTTCGATGTCGTCCGCCGCGCCACCGATGCGGTGGGCCGCTTCGGCACGCGGGTCTCGCTCGTGCTGAAGGCCGACATCCGGCCGGGCTACACCGGCGAGCTCGAGGGCAAGGTGCAGCGCCTCGAGGCGGCGCTGGAGCAGGGGGAGTGACGTGGATCTGAACACGATCGTGCTCGCGGTGGTGGGCGTGCTGATCTACTTGACACCGCTGCTCGCGCTCATCGCCGTGCTGGTCGGCGGCGTGGCGCTCGGCTGCGTCATCGTCGCCATCGTCGGCGCCGTGCGGACCGGCGTCGCACGTCCGGAGGAGACCCGGGATGTGGATGTCGCCGAGTTCTTCGAGCAGGAATCCGCCGCGGCGGTGGCCGTGGGTCGAAACGATTCGATATAGACTCGGCGGGTGACCCCGATTCTCGACGGGCCGACGACGATGTCGTCGGCCCGTATTCGTCTTGCTCTCCTGGCGCTCGCCCTCGGCGGCTTCGGCATCGGCTCCACGGAGTTCGTCGCGATGGGCCTGTTGCCCAACATCGCGCACGACCTGCTGCCGCAGCTGTACGCGACGTCGCCCGACGACGCCAACGCCCAGGCCGGCTGGATCATCTCCGCCTACGCGCTCGGGGTCGTGGTCGGCGCGCCGACCATCGCTGCGGTCGCCGCGCGCTGGCCGCGCAAGAAGCTGCTGCTCTGGCTGCTGGTCGCCTTCACGGTGGGCACGATCGCGTCGGCCGTGGCGCCGACGTTCCAGCTCGTCATGCTCGCGCGGTTCGTCTCGGCGCTTCCGCACGGAGCCTACTTCGGTATCGCGTCACTGGTCGCCGCCTCCCTCATGGGTCCGGGGAAGCGCGGCCGCGGAGTCGCCTTCGTGCTCTCCGGCCTGACGATCGCGAACGTCATCGGCGTGCCCGCGATCACCTGGATCGGGCAGCACAACGGCTGGCGCATCGCCTACCTGGTCATCGCCGCGATCTTCGCGCTGACGTTCGTGGCGGTGGCGTTCCTCGTCCCGTGGCAGGCCGGCGACGCGAAGGCGACCATGCGCAAGGAGCTGCGCGCCTTCACCCGCCTGCAGGTCTGGCTCGCTCTGCTGATCGGCGCGATCGGCTTCGGCGGGTTCTTCGCCGTCTACACGTACATCGCGCCGATCGTCACGACGGTCACCGGGCTCCCGGAGGCGTCGGTGCCGCTCATCCTCATCGTCGCGGGCCTCGGGATGACCGTCGGCAACATCCTCGGTGGCCGGGCGGCCGACCACAGCGTGCGGAACAGCATGCTGCTGTTCTTCGCGATCCTGCTGGTGGCGCTCGCGGCGCTGTGGCTGACGGCGTCCACGGTCGTCGGGCTGGTCGTCTCGGTGTTCGTGGTGGCCGGCGCGTGCTCGGCGCTCTCGCCGACCATCCAGACCCGGCTGATGGATGTGGCGCACGACAGCCAGTCGATCGCCGCCGCCCTCAACCACTCGGCGCTGAACATCGCCAACGCGTCGGGCGCGGCCCTGGGCGGTCTGACGATCGCAGCCGGCCTCGGCTACCTGTCGCCGATCGTGGTCGGCGCGATCCTCGCCGTCGCGGGCATCCTGCTCGCCCTGCTCTCGTTCGGCATCGACCGCTCGCGCGAGCGCCGCGGCGTCGACACCGGCGTCGTCCACGCCCAGCGCCCCGACCCCGTCTCGGTCGACTAGCCGCCGAGCGGCCAGCGGCTAGTCGTTCTGGAGCAGGATGCCGTCCTGGATGGCGCGCTTGCGCAGGGCGACCTTGGTGCCCACGTCGTAGCCGGCCACGCGGTACTTCTCGCGGATGCGCTTGAGGTAGCTCTTGGCCGTCTCGTCGGAGATGCCGAGCTGGAAGGCGACCGCCTTGACCGGCTCGCCGGCGCCGTACAGCGCCATCACTCGACGCTCCTGGGCGCTCAGCTTGGGGGCGCCCCCGAGCTCGCCGGCGTTCAGCGCGAGGTCGAGCTCGGCCGAGATGAACGACTCGCCCTTGCGGGCCGCGCGGATCGCCTCCACGATCATCTCGGCGTCCTCGCTCTTCACGAGGTAGCCCATCGCGCCGGCGGCCAGAGCCTCGCGCACGACGGCCGGCTCGGAGTACGTGCTCATGAGCACGGTCGCCACGCCGGTCGTCTTCAGCGTCGACAGCTTGAGCGAGATCGGGATGTTGTCCTTCAGATCCAGGTCGAGGAGGACCACATCCACCGGGAACTCGGGATGCGTCAGCAGCTCCGGCCAGCTGGCCACCGCCGCCACCATGCGGATGTCATCCGCGGCGCTGCGGATCCACTCGGTGAGCGCTCCGAGGAGCATCTTGTGGTCATCGACGATCGCGATCCGAATCGGCGGCTGCTCGCCCATGTCGTGCCTTTCTCTGTCCCGGTCCTGCCCGCTGGGTCAGCCCAGTTCGGCGGAAGTGTCGCGGACCGAGGTGATCTCGATCCTCAGGGCGGATCCGGAGAACGACTCCGCATAGCGCCCCACTTTACGGATAGCTTGCCATGCCGCAGGGTCTACCCCGTTTCGCGGCACACCGCTGGTCGTGATCACGATCAGTGTCGTCGCGCCCGGGTTGGCAGACCTCGGGTAGGTGCCGACCGGGCGGGAGAGCTCGAGCGTGAGGGTGCGCGGTGCTCCCGCGCCGGTGCGGATGGGGTCGCTGATGAGCAGCCAGACCGCCGTGAGCAGGCCGTCGCGCTGGTCGCGGCTCAGCCAGGCGGCCAGGCCGTCCGGGTCGGTCAGCGTCACCGACGGTCCGAGCAGAGCCGACTCCGTCACCGCGTGGTACAGCCAGGTCTCTTTGCGGCCCTGGATGAGGTGGAGGCGGAGCTCGGTCGCGATGCTGGCAGCAGCGTCCGCCGTGTCCTCGCCGAGCGGCAGCCGGGTGCGGCCGGTGGCGACGCCGTCGAGGAGCCGTTCGGCGGCGAGGTCGAGGCGGGCGAGCTCCTCGGAGGCCAGCATCCCGACCGCGTAGCCGGGGGAGACGACGGTGCTCTGCACCTGAACCAGGTCGAGCTCGAGCTGCACCAGCGTGCGCAGGCTTCGGACGATCTGAACGCCGACCAGGGGAGGCGCGACCGCGATCGCGACGGTGACCACGCCGGGGCCGAGCAGCTGGAGGTCGGGCAGCGCGCGCCAGACCACCACGACGGCGAGCGTCGCGCCGAGCACTGCGGTGGCCAGGACGATGTCGCGGGCCGGGCGGACGGGGGCGCACAGCAGCAGCGCCGGTCCGACGGCGGCCGCGGCCGTGAGCGGGACGATCGCGCCGTCGAGAGGCCAGGTTCCGACGACGTCCAGGGCGACAGCGCCGGCCCATAGCGCGAGGGCGCCGAGGTAGAGCGGGAAGGGCAGCTCGTCCGGCAGGCGGAACCGCAGCACCAGCGCGCCGACGAGCGACACCCCGATGAGCACCCACGCGGAGACGGTGAAGCCCAGCAGCGCGTACTCGCTCGCGTTGATCGCGAACAGGATGAGCAGGAAGGCGATGAGGGCGACCGTCGCCACGTTGAAGCCGAGGTCGAGCCGGGCACGGCCGAGCGCGTCCCGCTCGTCCCCGGCGGCGCCGCGGGCGATCGGGCTGCGGGGGACGGTCCGCTCGTCGACACGGGTCACTTCGGCACCTCCAGCACTACGGTCGTCCCGCTGCCAGGCGACGAGAAGAGGCGGGCGTTCCCGCCCACGTCACGCAGTCGGGCGACGATCGACTCGGTGAAGCCGAGGCGCTCCGTGTCGATGGTGGCGACGTCGAAGCCCTTGCCCGCATCGGTGACCATCGCGCGCACGTTCGTCTCGTCGTCGGTGATCGTGACGTGCGCCTCGTTGACCCCGGAGTGCCGGCGCACGTTCTCGAGGCACTCGCCCAGCGCCAGCAGGAACGCGTCGAGCACGTCCGACGGCAGGAGCACCTGACCGGCGCCGTGCCAGTTGACCTCGAGCCCCATGCGGCGGAAGCGCTGCTTGACGGACTCCAGCGTCTTGCCGAGCGTGGATTCCTCCACCGGCTTCAGCTTGTAGTCGCCGGAGCGCGCCGGGTCGGGCGTGAAGCCGAGCCGGAGCTGTCGCAGCAGGGCCGCATCCTCCGCCGCCTGCTCGCGCAGCGCGCCATGACTCACGCCCACGCCGGAGTGGGCGAGCAGGGTCAGGGTCGCGAGCACGGTGTCGTGCAGCAGGCGCGCGCTCTGGCGGCGGCGCGCCTCCGTCTCGCTGGCCTGCCGCTCCACGCGGTAGGCGCGGCTCATGGTCGAGATGCGCTTCAGCGTGCGGGGCACGGTGCGCGAGAGCCAGATGCCCGTCGCGGTCAGCGCGATCCAGCCGGTGACGGTGAAGACGAGCGGCTCGATCAGTCGCGACTGCGTCATCCCGAGCGTGACCCCCAGCGCGGCCAGGGTCGCCAGCGCCGAGACCACCAGGAGCAGGACGCGCGGGCGGGATGTGACTGCGAGCACGCACACGCACGCCACGGCCGCGGCGCCGATCACGCCGACCGCGCTGATCGCCGACGGTCCGAGGGGCGTACCGGGGAGCAGGTGGATAAGGATCAGCGCGACGCCCGCGACCACGATCACCGGCATCCAGAGCATGAGGCGCAGCAGCGTCGCGAGCTGCCACTGCGCGAACGCCAGGCAGGCGACGAGCACCAGGGACGCGAGGTAGAGCGGCAGGGGCAGGGAGCCGGGGACGCTCAGGCAGATCAGCGCCGTCGCGGTGGCCGTCAGGCCCACCGTGCGAGCGGTCGAGGCGAGGAGACGATCACGCTCCTTCTGGATGCGCGACATGCCCCTCCATCCTCGGTCACACGGCGAACAGCCGCCGCAGCTGCGTGCTGACGGCGTCGTCCTCGATCAGGAACCCGTCGTGACCGAAGCCCGAGCGGATCACCACTGGAACTCTACCGTCCAGCGTGTCCGGCACGTGGTAGGCGATCTGGTCCTGTCCTTCGACGGGGAACAGCCGATCGCTGTCGATGCCGACCACGAGCGTCTTCGCGGTCACGCGGGAGAGTGCCGCTGCCAGCCCGCCGCGGCCGCGGCCGACGTCGTGCGAGTTCATCGCCTCGACGAGGGTGATGTAGCTGTTGGCGTCGAAGCGGCGGACGAACTTGTTGCCGTGGAAGTCGAGGTACGACTCGACCGCGAACCGGCCGCCGCCGCCGAGTGGGCTGATGCCGCTCTGCCAGGCGCGCTCGAACCGCTCGTTGAGTTCGGACGGGCTGCGGTAGTTGAGCAGCGCCATCCGGCGGGCGAGGGCGAGCCCCCGGTGCGGCCCGTCGCCGTCCTCGGCGTCGTAGTACTGGCCGCCGCGGAACAGCGGGTCGGTGCGCACCGCCTCGATCTGCACGGAGTTGAGCGCGATCTGGTCGGCGGTCGAGAACGGGGGAGCGGCGATCACGGCCAGCCGTTCGACGCGCTCGGGGAACATGACCGCCCACTCCAGCGCCTGCATGCCGCCCATGGACCCGCCGACGACGGCGGCCCACCGCTCGAGGCCGAGCTCGTCGGCGAGGCGTGCCTGCGCGACGACCTGGTCGCGGATGGTCGTGAACGGGAAGCGGGACCCCCACTCGGCGCCGTCCGGGGCGAGGGAGGCGGGACCCGTCGTGCCCTGGCAGCCGCCCAGCATGTTCGGGACGACGACGAACCAGCGGTCGGTGTCGATCGCCTTGCCGGGGCCGATGATGCCCTGCCACCAGCCGGCGGTGCGCTGGCCGGGACCGGCGGGGCCGACCGCGTGCGCGTCGCCGGTGAGCGCGTGGAGGACGAGGACGGCGTTGTCGCGCACCTCGGACAGCTCGCCCCAGGTCTCGTACGCGATGCGGACGTACGGCAGGCTCTCCCCGCTCTCGAACGAGAACGCGCCGATCCCGACGAACCGGCGACCGGCGACCGGGTCGGACTCCTTCCACGCGCCGCTCGCGGGCGGCTTGCCCAGCAGCGTCCGCGCCTGCGCCTCCGTGATGAAGCTCGACGGGGCCGTGTCCGCGGAGGTCTGCCAGTCCATTCGTCCATTCTTGCGGAGGCCGTGGAATTGCGGTCACGTGTTACGAAGCGCTCCGCCGCGGCTGAGCGCCGTCAGCCGCGGTCGTCGTCGCGGCCCGCGCCGGGCGGGTCGAGGCGATCATCGGGGCGTCGGCGCAAGTGCTGCGTCCGCTCGTTGAGGTAGTTGACGATCGTGGCGCTCGCGGTTCCGACGATCGCGACGCCTCCCATCATCAGGATCACGGCGAGGATGCGCCCCTCGGGGGTCACCGGGTAGTAGTCGCCGTAGCCCACGGTGGCCATGGTCACGCAGGCCCACCACACCGAGTCGCCGAAGGTTTTGATGTTGGAGCCGTGCGCGTACCGCTCGACGTGGAGCTCGGCGAGCGAGATCACGTAGATGAACATCACGATGAACGCGCTCGCGAAGACCACCACCCGGCGCCGCAGATGCGACGGCGTGTTCCCGCGGAAAGCCCGCACCCGGGCGAGGCCGGTGAGCAGCAGGAACGGACGGGCGAGCGGGAGGAGCACGGAGAGGAGGGCGATCGGGTGGCGGCGGACGAAGCGCCCCTTGCGCTCCGAGAGCAGCAGCCGCACGGTGAAGTCGACGACGTAGAACGCCCATACAGCGAGGAGGACGACGGTGACCGTCACCGTCACGGCGTGGGGCTGCCCGACCCACAGGATGCCGACCGAATACGCGGTCAGGAACAGGAACGACGCCGCCAGGGCGGGGTAGCCGGTGACCCGCTCCCAGGCGTGACGCCTGCGGTCCTCGTCCTGATCGGGCATGGCCACAGTCTCAGCCCTTCGTGCCCTTCACGGCGAGAGGGCCCTTGTGGAGCCGATACGGCGCGGCCTGTGCGACCGGTTTGACGACGATCAGGTCGAGGTCGACGTGCCTGGGAAGGGTGAGCGCGTGGACGATCGTCCCGGCCACGTCCTCGGCCGACAGCGGCTCGGGCACGTCCTCGTAGACCGCGTCGCGCTTCGCCTGATCGCCGCCGAAGCGGACCAGCGAGAACTCCTCGGTGGCGACCATCCCCGGCGCGATCTCCACCACGCGGATCGGCTCGCCGTTAAGCTCCAGCCGCAGCACCTCGGTGAGCGCGTGCTCGGCGAACTTGGCCGCGTTGTACCCGCCGCCGCCGACATAGGCGGTGAGTCCGGCGATGGAGGTGACCACGGCGATGTCGGCGTGCCCCGTCGCCGCCGCGCCCTCGCGTAGCAGCGGCAGGAGGGCCGAGACGACCCGCTTGGTGCCGATCACGTTGATCTCGTACATCCACACCCAGTCGTCGACGCTCGACGACTCGACCGAGTCGAGACCGTGCGCGCCGCCAGCGTTGTTCACGAGGGCGTGGATGCCGCCGGTCGCGGCGAGGTGGTCGCGGAGCGCATCCACGTCGTCCTGCTTCGTGAGATCGGCGACGACGTACTCGGCGCCGGTCTCGTCGGCGAGGTCGCGGAGGCGGTCCTCGCGGCGCGCGACCGCGACCACATCCCACCCCTCCGCCCGGAAGGCGCGGACGGTGGCCGCCCCGATCCCCGAACTCGCTCCGGTCACGACAACGCGTCTGCTGCTCATGCCGCCATTCTCCCGGGTTACGGCGTGTTTCGAGGGCGTTGCCCGCGCGCGGCGGCGCGTCTAGCCTTCTGAGGACCGCGCACCCGAAGCACCCGAAGGAGAAACGCCATGACCGACGCCGCCGACTGGCAGTTCGAAACCAAGCAGATCCACGCCGGAGCTGCTCCGGACCCCGTGACCAACGCCCGGGCGACGCCGATCTACCAGACCACGTCCTACGTGTTCAACAACGCCGAGCACGCGAAGAACCTGTTCGCCCTGGCGGAGTTCGGCAACATCTACACGCGCATCCAGAACCCGACGCAGGCCGTCGTGGAGGAGCGCGTCGCGGCCCTCGAGGGCGGCACCGGCGCTCTGCTGGTCGCGTCGGGCCAGGCCGCCGAGACCTTCGCCGTGCTCAACATCGCGCAGGCGGGCGACCACATCGTCTCCTCCAGCTCGATCTACGGCGGCACGTACAACCTGTTCAAGTACACGCTGGCGAAGCTCGGCATCGAGACCACGTTCGTCGAGAACCAGGACGACGCCGAGGAGTGGCGCCGTGCGGTCCGCCCGAACACCAAGCTGTTCTTCGCGGAGACCATCGGCAACCCGAAGATCAACATCCTCGACATCGCGCTCGTCGCCGACGTCGCGCACGAGGCCGGCGTTCCGCTGATCGTGGACAACACGATCGCGACCCCGTACCTCATCCGCCCCTTCGAGTCCGGCGCCGACATCGTCATCCACTCGGCCACCAAGTTCCTCGGCGGCCACGGCACTGTCATCGGCGGCGTGATCGTCGACGGCGGGAAGTTCGAGTGGTCGAAGAACGTCGAGAAGTTCCCGGGCCTCACCGAGCCGGACCCGTCGTACCACGGCGCCAGCTACACCGCCGCGGTCGGCGACGGCCTCGCCTACATCATCAAGGCGCGCGTCCAGCTGCTCCGCGACCTCGGCTCGGCCATCGCGCCCGCGAGCGCGTGGCAGCTCATCCAGGGCATCGAGACCCTGTCGCTGCGCGTCGAGCGTCACACGCAGAACGCGCAGGAGATCGCGGAGTTCCTCGAGGCGCACCCCGATGTCGCCTCGGTGAACTACTCGGGCCTGCCCACGAGCCCCTGGTACGCGGCCGCCAACAAGTACGCCCCCAAGGGCGTCGGCGCGGTGCTGTCGTTCGAGCTCAAGGGCGGCGTGGACGCGGGAGCGGCTCTGGTCGACAGCCTGAAGCTGTTCAGCCACCTCGCCAACATCGGCGACGTGCGCAGCCTCGTCATCCACCCGGCCTCGACCACGCACTCGCAGCTCACCCCCGAGCAGCAGCTGACCGCGGGCGTCACCCCGGGTCTCGTCCGCCTCTCCGTGGGCCTCGAGAACATCGACGACCTCAAGGCGGACCTGTCAGCGGGCCTCGCCGCCGCCCGCTCCGTCGCGGAGGCGGCGCGCGCGTAAGCGATGTCACGAAGGGCCCGGCGGGAAGCTCCCGCCGGGCCCTTCGGCATTCTCACCTCGGTCAGCTCTCCGCCACCGCCACGCACTTCCGCAGGAGCTCCACCGCTTCTCGTCCGTCGCCCGCGGTGAACTCCTGAGGCTCACCCGCGCGGTCGCGTACGACCCGCTCCAACAGCTCGGCGTGCTCCGGCCAGCGCTCGGCCGCGTAAGAGGCAGCCGCGGTCTTGGACACGACCTCGCCCGTCTCGATCGTCGCGACGAGGCGGATCGGCCCGAGCGCCACCCAGCGCACCGTCTCCGCGCGGATCGGCCCGTCGTCCGGGCGGTCGGCGATCTCGCGTTCGAGGCCGTCGCCGATGCCCTGCCAGTAGTCCTGCAGGTTCTGCCGCGAGAAGGCGACCACCCCCTCGGCCGCCTTGGGGTGCCGATCGGCGACGGGCGACCAGATCACGTCGCCGCCGTCGACGATCCCCTGCACCCCCGACTCCAGCTCCCGCCAGGTGATCCAGCTGAGCTGCGCCCCGGGCAGCTGGGAGACGAGCACCCCCTCCACCACCTGCGGCGCGGTCTCGATGACGTCCGGCCCCCGCGCGATCTCGGACTCGGTGAGGTACACGCCGTCGATGTGCGGGTCGGAGGCGGCGTGGAGCTCCGCGAGCGCCGGCAGGTCGTCCACCGGGTCGCGCGTGACGACGAAGACGACGTCGATGTCGCTGACGCCGGGATGCCAGTCCCCGGCCACCGCTGAGCCGGTCACCACCGCGCGGCTCACCAGGCCGGGGGCGAGACGTCTCTGCTCCAGCAGGAACTGCGTGAGCGCGTCGGCGACGGGGGCGGGGAGCTGCTCGGGCATGGTCACTCCAAGGCGGGTTCGGTGTCCGCGAACGCGAGCCGCGGCACGAAGAAGAGGAGCACCGCGGCGACGAGCGCGCCGAGGCCGCAGATGGTCCACACGATCATGTAGCCGAAGAGGCTGGCGGCCGTGGCGGTCACCGTGGCCGCGCCGGTGAGCAGCACCACGCCGAACACCGCCGAGGCGAAGGATCCGCCGACCGTCTTGGTGGTGTTCGTCAGCGCCGTGGCGACACCGGTCTGCCCGCGCGGGGCGGCGGCCGCCGCGGCGGCGGGAAGCGCCCCGACGAGTGCGCCCGACCCGATCCCGGCGACGGCCATGTTGAGGAAGACCTCCCACGTCTGCAGGTGGAAGGGCAAGAACATCAGGTACCCGATCGCGACCAGGAACGACGCGCCGATCAGGGTCACGCGCGGCGTCAGCCACGACGACACCAGCGGGAACAGCAGCGCCCCGACGATCATCGAGATCAGGTACGCGCCGATCAGGATGCTGCGCTGCCCGGCCGAGAGCCCGAGCCCGTAGCCGTTCGCCGGGTCGGTGCCCGCGTACGTGCTGAGCGGCGCCTGCGCGCCGAGCAGGCTGATCCCGATCAGGCCGGCGGTGAGCTGCACCGGCCACATCGCCGGGCTCCGCAGCACGCGCAGGTCGATCGCCGGGTCTGCCTGCTTCAGCTCCCAGCGCCCGAACGGGATGAACGCCAGGATGCCGAGCAGGATGAGCCCCCAGACCCACCAGGTGCCGACCCCGTTGAGCCGCAGGAAGGTCAGACCGGAGGTGATCAGCAGCAGGCCGAGGGCGAGGAGCGAGAACCCGATCCCATCGAGCGAGCGGCCGGGCACGGGCTCCGACTCGGGCACCCCGAACAGGATCGCGAAGAAGACCAGGCTCACCGCGACGGCCGGGACCATGAGGGTGACGGTGACATTCCCGCCGAGCGCCTCGAACAGCAGGCCGGCGCCGATCGCGCCCACGATGGCGCCCGCCTCCAGGGCGACGACGAGAAGACCGGCGGCACGCCGCGTCCGGGACGCCGCCGTCCCGCTCCTCCGGCCGCGGTCGAAGATGAGGGCGACCTCCAGCGGCAGCCAGACCACGTAGAAGCCCTGCAGCGCGAACGCCACGAGGTAGGTGACGAAGTCGCCGGAGAACGCGAGGGCCCAGCTGGCCAGAGCCGTGAGCAGCGTCGCGATGAGGAGGATGCGCTTGTGCCCGAACATGTCGCCGAGCTTCGCGAGCACGGGCACGACCAGCGCGGAGAGCAGCAGCTGGGCCGCCTCGAACCAGTTGTAGTCGGCGTCGTGGATGCCCAGATGCTTCACGATGTCGGAGATCAGCGGGACGTAGTAGCCCTGCAGGATGCCGCTGGTCAGCTCGACGAGCGCCAGCCAGCCGATGAGGGCGGCGGTGGCGCCGATCGCGACCGTCGCCCGGCGCTGGGTCGACGTCTTCTCCGAGGTCATGCGCGGATGCTAACACCCGCGCCGCCCCGGTACGGTAGATGGATGGCCAGCGAACTCGACGATTCCGGAGCAGACGTCCTTCAGGAGACGGAACGGGAGGTCCTGGGCTGGCTCGAATTCGGTGAGGCGTCCCGCCACCTCGCGGGCGAGGTGGTCGAGTCGGGCTACGAGCCGGACATGGTCGTCGCCATCGCGCGCGGCGGTCTGCTGCTCGCCGGAGCCATCTCGTACGCCCTCGGCATCAAGGCCTGCGGCGCGCTGAACGTCGAGTTCTACACGGGGGTGGACTCGCGTCTTCCCGAGCCGGTCGTCCTGCCTCCGATGCTCGACTCGGCCGCGCTGGAGGCCAAGCGCGTGCTCCTGGTGGACGACGTGTCCGACTCCGGCCGGACGCTCGCCATGGTCGTCGACCTCATCTCCGCCTCCGGCGCCGATGTCCGCACCGTGTGCCTCTACTCGAAGCCGCGGACCGTCCTCGAGCCCGACTTCGTCTGGCGCCGCACCGACCGCTGGATCACCTTCCCGTGGTCCGCGCTCCCGCCGGTGACCGCCGCGACGCACTGACGCCGCCGTGGCCAAGACGCTGGCGGAGCTCGCCGCCGACGGTTCGATGGATGCCGGCTGGGCTCAGGCGCTCGAGCCCGTCGCCGACCGGATCGCCGCGATGGGGGAGTTCCTGCGCGCCGAGGTCGCGGCCGGGCGCCCGTACCTCCCGGCGGGCGAGAACGTCCTGCGTGCCTTCCGCGCACCGCTCGCGGACATCCGGGTGCTGATCGTCGGGCAGGACCCGTATCCGACTCCCGGGCATCCCATCGGGCTGTCGTTCGCGGTCGAACGGCACGTGCGCCCGCTGCCGGGCAGCCTCCGGAACATCTACAAGGAGCTGCGCGACGACCTCGGCGTCACACCTCCGCCGCACGGCGACCTGAGCGGCTGGTCTTCGAGCGGGGTCATGCTGCTCAACCGCGTCCTCACGGTCCGTCCCGGCGAGCCGGCGTCGCACCGCGGCAAGGGCTGGGAGGAGGTCACCGAGCACGCCATCCGCTCGCTGGTCGCCCGCGGCCGCCCCTTCGTATCCATCCTGTGGGGCCGCCACGCGGCGACGCTGAAGCCCCTCCTCGGCGGCAACCCGGTCATCGAGTCGCCGCATCCCAGCCCCTTGTCGGCCTCGCGCGGCTTCTTCGGGTCCAAGCCGTTCTCCCGTGCGAATGCGCTGCTCGAACGCGTGGGCGAGAAGCCGGTCGACTGGACGTTGGATCCGTAACCCGGCGGCAACACGCACGACGTACTCTGGAAGGCGTGCTGGAAGAGGAATACCAGGAGCGCCGCGTCCTGCCGCGGCACCTGCGCAAACAGGAGGCGCCGGAGGCGCCGTTCGAGTACGCCATCCGCGACGCCGAGCCGGCCGACCTCCCGCACGTCCGCGAAATCTACAACCACTACGTCGCCAACAGCACCGTCACGTTCGACGAGGACGCGATGACGCTGCGCGAGTGGAAGAGCAAGTACGCCTACCTCAAGAAGCTCGGGATGCCGTTCATCGTCGCGGTGTCGCCGACCGGCCAGCTCCTCGGCTACGCGCTCGTGTCGCCGTGGAAGCAGAAGCGCGCGTACCGCTTCACGGTCGAGAACTCGATCTACCTCGGCGCCGCGTCCACGGGCAAGGGGCTCGGGACCGTGCTGATGCAGGCGCTGATCGACAAGTCCAAGGAGGCGGGCCTCAAGGAGATGATCGCGGTCATCGCCGACAAGGGCGCCGAGGCGTCGATCAAGATGCACGAGAACTTCGGCTTCACCGAGATCGGCCGCATGGGCCGCGTCGGCTACAAGTTCGACCGGTGGCTCGGCACGGTGCTGATGCAGAAGTCGCTCAAGTAGCGGCGGGTCGCGGCTAACCGGCGCTAGGCTCCCTCCCGTGACCACCGTGACCCCTGGAACCGGAGGCGCCCGGGTCGCGTCCGCCGCCCCGGCGACGCCCGCGAACCTGCCGCTGCGCAAGCGTCCGTTCGACATCTTCTTCATCGTGATGTTCTCGCTGTTCATCGTGACGTGCATCATCAGCGACGCGATCCCGACCCTCGGCATCCCGCAGACCGCCACGACGACGAACATCCTCGCCCAGTGGAACTACACGTACTCGTCGCAGTACGACCCGCTCTACATGCACGAGCCGCTCTGGCTGCGGTTCATCACCGGCACCAGCGCCTTCATCTATCTGCCGTTCTACGTGCTGCTGATCGTCTGCCTGGTGAAGGGCTTCAACTGGATCCAGCTGTTCGCCGTGATCTACGCGACCATGATCATCAGCCTGACGGCCATCCCGATCTTCGGGGTCGAGTTCTTCGGCCCGGTCGGAGACCGCACGCCCAACCCGATCGTGTTCCTGCTGTACAACGGGCCGTACGTGCTCGTCCCCCTGCTGCTGCTCATCCGGATGCGGAAGCCGCTGCCGTTCACGAGGAGGTTCTGATGCCGCTGCTGGAAGACCTGACCGTCTACGAGGACGGCGACCGCTACGACGTGTACGACCACTCCTTCCCCGATGAGGACGCCGCGCTCGGCCGCGGCCGGCTCCTCGGGTCGGTCGTCATCACGCCGGAGGGGGAGTACGTTCCCAGCGGGGACGGCGCCCGCTTCGAGTGGATCGCCCCGGCGCACACGCTCGACGACGCACTCGCTGCGTTCGTGGGATCGGCGTAGGCGCGGCGGCCGACGCTCAGGCCGGGTGCTTCGCGCCGAGCTCGAGCAGCCCGACGCCGCCGACCACGAGCACCAGGCCCGCGATCTGCAGCCACGTGAGCGACTCCTTGAAGAACACCCACGAGATGATCGCGATCGCGGCGACGCCGACGGCCGACCAGATCGCGTAGGCGATCCCCAGCGGCACGCCGCGCCCGAGGGCGAGCGAGAGCGCGAAGAAGGATGCGACATAGCCGACCACGACGATCACGAACGCCCACCATCGGGCGTTCTCACCCGTGGTGAATTTCAGGAACGTGGTCGCGACGACCTCGGTCGCGATGGCGACGGCGAGGTAGAGATAGCCCAGCACAGGTTCACGTTAGCGGTCGGCTATGAGTTCACCGCACGTCCCGTCGGCGGTTGCGGCTGCGTCCTAGCCTGAGGGACGACGACATCGTCGGACGGAGCGGATGCCGCGCCGGCCGAGTGAGGCCGATGGCATGAAACCGTGGCCGGGAGCGTGAAGCTCCCGGCCACGTCCATGTCGGCTCAGCTGCGCGGCGTCGCCCGAGACAGCGCCAGGTACGCGCCCCCGGCCGCGACCGCCGTCGGGACGAGCAGCCACGCCGTCACCCCGAACGGCCCGCTCGCCGCGAACCACTCGCCGACCGCCGGCCAGCTCTGCGTGAAGGTGATCAGCGCGATCGCCCCGACGAGGAGGAGGGCGACCACCGCTCCCGCGACGAGGATGCCGTACATCCGCCACCGCATGAACAGCGCGGCGGAGAACGCGCCGACCGCGAAGAAGAACAGCATCGAGCCGAACACCACGAACAACCGCTCACCGAGGTTCGCGCCGCCGAAATACACCGACGTGAACAGGTGGCCGCCGAGTCCCCAGCCGTTCGTCCACTCCTCGAGCGCCGAGAGGATGGTGAACCCGAGCGCGTAGCCGGCCGCGAGCATCAGGAAGGTGAGCCCGGAGCCGAGCGCGAAGTCCCGGCGGGTCACGCTGTAGCCCAACGCGAACGGGAAGGTCGCCGCGATCACCTGGATGGCGACCACCAGCATGTAGACGAAGATGTAGAACGCTCCGCCGCTCCACTGCGTGCCGTCCATCGCGTCGGCGCGGTCGGACGGCGCGGTGGCGGCCCAGATGATCCACCAGATCAGCCAGTTCACCAGCCCGATGAAGCCCATGATCATGACGGGCAGGTAGATCGTCGTCCATCTGTTGACGAGGTTCAGCCGGACCACGCGCCAGATGCGTTCGCCGGCGGCCGGGGGCGCCACGAGGGCTGGGGCGGGATGTGCTGCGGTCATGCGCTCTGCTCGATTCCTGTCTCGCGGATGTCGGTCTTGCGGACGATGAGCTGCTGCAGCGACACCGGCGCGAGCTCGAGGCCCGCGGCGGCGGCCTCCGCCCGGTCGGCCGGGCCGAGCCCCGCGACGGTGACGGACGCGAGTCCGCCGAGGCCGTCGCGGTGCAGCACGTCGCGTCCGCGGACGAAGGCGTCGACGGCTCCGCGCTGCCCGACCACGGTGGTGGCGGAGGTGCGGAGCGTCTCGGCGTCCTCGTCCATCAGGATGCGTCCCTGGTCGATGACGACCACCTGCTCCAGCAGGTTGGCGACCTCGTCGATCAGGTGGGTGGAGAGCACCACCGTGCGGGGATGCTCTGCGAAGTCCTCCAGCAGCCGGTCGTAGAACAGCTGCCGGGCGACCGCGTCGAGGCCGAGGTACGGCTCGTCGAAGAAGGTGAGCGGGGCGCGGGACGCGAGGCCGACGATCACGCCGACCGCCGACAGCTGCCCGCGCGACAGCTTCTTGATGCGCCGGTCGAGCGGCACGCCGAACTCCTCGATCAGCTGGTCGGCGAAGTCGGCGTCCCAGTTCTCGAAGAACCACGGCGCGCTGCGGAAGACGTGCTTGGGCTGGAAGTCCTCCGGGTAGCGCTGGCTCTCCTTGATGAAGCACAGGTTCTGCAGCACGCGGGCGTTCTCGGTGGGGTGCTCGCCGAAGACGCGGATGTCGCCTGCGGTCGGGAAGTCCTGCCCGGTGACGAGCTGCATCAGCGTCGTCTTGCCCGCGCCGTTGCGGCCGAGCAGACCGTGGATGCGGTTCGGCGCGATCGTGAGTGAGACGTCGTCGATCGCGGTGAACGACCCGAATCGCTTGGTGAGCCCGGCGACCTGAACGGCCGGGCCGGGGAAGGCCAGGGTGGCGCTCATGCGCTCAGTCCTTTCGTGGGGGACGGCGCCTCGGCGGCCGTCGCGATCATGCGGGTGAGCTGGTCGGAGTCGATGCCGAGCTTGGCCGCCTCCGCCAGCAGCGGGCGGAGGAACTCCTCCGGGAAGGCGTCGCGGCGCTTGGCGATGAGCCGCTCGCGTGCTCCCTCGGTGACGAACATGCCGATCCCCCGCTTCTTGTAGAGGATCCCCTCGTCGACCAGGAGACCCATGCCTTTGCCCGCCGTCGCGGGATTGATCCGGTGGAACGCCGCGAACTCGTTCGTCGACGGCACCTGCGTCTCGGCGGGGTAGACCCCGTCGATGATGTCGTCTTCGAGCTGTTCGGCGATCTGGACGAAGATCGGCTTGCCTTCGTCGATCATCCGAGCTTCACCGGTTCGTTACTCATGTAACTAACCAACCAGGTTGGGTGGGCCGATGTCAAGAAGGAATTCACGTCATGAACCAGGCAGACAAGTCGTCCTACTGGGTATGGGGTGGATATTCGTGCTCAGTATGTACGCAGGGTGCGGGCTCGTGCTCGCGGCCTTTCTCGGTCTGCGAGCCGTCGGGCGCGCGATGGCGCGGCGCATCGTGGCGAGGCAGCCGCGTCCCCTCACCCGGATCCACGCGAGTACCCCGACGACCGTCACGCTGGAGGCTGACCGGCGCACGCTGCACCGCGGTCACTTCGGTCTCTGGTTCGGGGACGATCACCACGCGCTGGTCGGTGAAGTGAGAGCACACGACCCACAGGCCGCCACCGTGACGCGCGAGATCCTGCACACATCAGGTGACGTCTCGACGGCGGCGGCGGGATACTGGACCGGTCACCTCCACCCGGGGCCGACCTCACTGCGTCGGCCCTTCCGCGACGTCATGATCGACGTTCCCGACGGCACCGCACCGGCGTGGCTCATCGAGCCGGCGCACCCGACCCGCCGCGACACCTGGGCGATCCACATCCATGGCTGGAATACGACGCGCATCACCGCCCTTCGTTCCGTTCACGCCACCGATGCGCTCGGCATGACCTCGCTCGTCGTGTCGTTTCGAGGCGACGGCGAGGGCCCCGAGGTCTCCGGGGGTCTGTCGACCCTCGGCCTGTGCGAGTCCGCCGACGTGGATGCCGCGATCGCGTACGCTTTGCGCCGGGGCGCTACGTCGGTGGTCCTCGTCGGCTGGTCGATGGGCGGGGCCATTGCGCTCCTACTGGCCGAGTCGAGCCCGTACCGGGCATTCATCGAGCGGCTCGTCCTCATCGGGCCGGTCACCGACTGGCGGGCCGTGGTACACAACGGGGCACGCGAGCGCGGGCTCCCTGCGTGGACCGCGAAGCTCGCCATCGAGATTCTCGCCGATCCTCTCGAGAGCGCACGGCTGGGGCTCTGCCACCCGGTCGATTTCGGGCGCCTCGATTGGAGTAGACCGGGGCGGCTCGCCGTGCCCGCTCTCGTCATCCACTCGGAGGGCGACCGCACGGTCCCGCTGGCCTCGTCCGTGCTCTTCGCCATGGCGAACCCGGACCGGGTGCGCCTCGCGGAGCTCTCGCCCGCCGAGCACGGCTGGGAGTACAACGTCGACCCGGCCGCCTTCAACCGGGCGATCATCGAGTTCATCGAACCGGGCTAGCCTGGGCGCATGGCCGACCTCCACGAGCTGACCGCGCTGGAACTCTGGCAGGAGCTGCAGACCGGGCGCGTGTCGCCCCGCGAGCTCGCGTCCCACTACCTCGACCGCATCGAACGGCTGAACCCGCAACTGGGCGCGTTCGTCACCGTGACGCGGGATGCGGCCCTCAGGCGGGCCGACGAGGTCGCCGAGAGCGTGCCCAAGACCGCTCCGCTGTGGGGACTGCCCTCCGGCGACAAGGACCTCTGGCAGCGTGCCGGTGTCCCGACCGGGTTCGGGTCGCGCGCGATGGCCGGATTCGTGCCCGAGCAGAGCGACGAGATCGTCGAGCAGCTGGATGCGACCGGCGCCATCAGCCTCGGTAAGACGAACGCGCCCGAGTTCGGCCTGCCCGCCTACACGGAGTCGCTGGCGGCGCCGCCCGCGCGCAATCCGTGGAACCCCGAGCTGGGTGCGGGTGGGTCGAGCGGGGGAGCGGCCGTCGCGGTGGCGAGCGGGATGCTCCCGTTCGCGCCGGGGTCGGACGGCGGCGGGTCGGTCCGCATCCCCGCGGCGGCGTGCGGTCTCGTCGGGCTGAAGCCGTCGCGCGGACTCGTGCCCGCCGGCAGCGGCATCGCGTCGCTGGCCGGTCTGGTCGTCGACGGGCCGCTGGCCCGCACGGTGGCCGACGCGGCCCTCCTGCTCGACGGGATGATCGCGAAGCGGCCGGACGGGACGATCGACCACCACTACACGCTGCGCGCCCCCTACGACGATGACGGCCCGTTCCTCGGCACCGCGGTCCGCGGCGAGGGACGGTTCCAGATCGGCGTGATGACGACCTCGGCCTGGGACAGCGCGTACGACATCACGATCGCGCCGGAGGCGCTGGACGCCGTGGCGAAGGCGGCCGAGCTCCTCGACACGATGGGTCACGGGCTAGAAGACACGGCGCTCGAATCCGACGACACGTACGCGCCGGCGTTCCGCACCATCTGGCAGGCGGGCGCTGCCCGGATCCCCGCCGAGGGCGAGGTGCTCGACCTGCTCGAGCCGCTGACCGCCTGGCTGGTCGAGCGCGGCCGCGCCCTGAGCGCCCGCGAGCTCGGTGAGGCGCTGGCGACGCTGACCGAGTACGAGAGGTCTTTCATCCGCCAGCTGTCGACCTTCGACGCGGTGCTGACGCCCGCGATGGCGCTCACCCCGCGTCCGGTCGGCTGGTACGACCAGGAGGACGGCGAGCGCAACTTCGAGCAGCAGGTGCAGTACACGCCGTTCACCTCGATGCTCAACGTCACGGGCCTCCCCGCGATCGTGCTGCCGGTGTCGCTGACCGAGGAGGGCGTACCGATGGGCGTGCAGCTGATCGGGCGCCCCGGCGGCGAGCGGACGCTGCTGTCGCTCGCCACCCAGCTGGAGCGCCGCATCCGCTGGCAGGAGCGGCGGCCGCCGGTCTGGTGATGCCGGTCTGGTGACCACGGTCTGGTGCGCACCCCGGGCGTGAGGGCTACCCTTCGCGTGTGAGCGATCGAGACGAGTTCGGTCCGGTGCTCGACGAAGCGGTGGTGCTCGCCGGGCGGTGGCTCGAAGGCGTGCGCGACGGGCCGATCCCGCCGACCGCCGACGTGGAGCAGGTGAAGGATGCGCTCGGGCGCGAGCTGCCCGATCGCGGGCCCGATCCGGTGACGGTGCTGCGGTCGCTCGCGCGCGGCGCGGAGCCCGGGCTGATGCGCATCCACTCGCCGCGGTTCCACGGCTGGGTGATGGGCGGCGCGCAGCCGGTGGCGCTGGGCGCGGACTGGCTCACGTCGGCGTGGGATCAGAACAACGGGCTGCGGTCGGTCACGCCCGGCGTCGCCGGGGCGGAGGAGCTGGCGGCGGAGTGGCTGGTCGACCTGCTCGGGCTGCCGTCGGGCTCGGAGGTCGGGTTCGTGACGGGTGCAACCGTCGCCAACGTCGCGGGCTTGCTGGCGGGTCGCGACGAGGTGCTGCGGCGCGCCGGCTGGGACGCCGCCGCCGACGGGCTGGCCGGAGGGCCGCGGATACGGGTGCTCGTGGGCGCCGAACGCCACGGCTCCGTGGACAGCGCCTCGGCGATCGCGGGGCTCGGGCACGGGCGTGTAATCGATGTGGACGATCAGGGCCGGATGCGGGTGGACGCGCTGCGCGCCGCGCTCGACGACGGGGAGGGGCCGGCCATCGTCGTGCTGCAGGCCGGGAACATCCACTCGGGCGCGTTCGACCCGTTCGAGGAGGCCGTCGAGGTGGCGCACGCCGCGGGTGCCTGGGTGCACATCGACGGGGCCTTCGGCCTGTGGGCCGCCGCAGCGCCGCGCCTGCGGTGGCTGATGGCCGGTGCCGAGCAGGCGGACTCCTGGGCGACGGACGCGCACAAGACGCTCAACGTCCCGTACGACTGCGGGATCGTGGCGGTCGCCGATCCCGCAGCACTGCACCGCACGATGGCGCAGCACGCGGCGTACCTGGCGTCGTCGGACACGGTCGCAGACCCGTCCGACCGCGTCCCCGAGCTGTCGCGCCGGGCCCGTGGTGTGCCGGTGTACGCGACGCTCGCTCAGCTCGGGCGATCGGGGGTCGCCGACCTCGTCCAGCAGCTCGCGGACGCAGCAACGGCGATCGCGGTCGGCATCAGCGGCATCCCGGGCGCCGAGATCCTCAACGAGGTCGTCTACACCCAGGTGTGCGCCGCGTTCGGATACGACGAGCGGACGCGCGCGATCGGTGCCGCGCTGCTGGCCGACGGGACCGCGCTCGCGTCGCCGTCCACCTGGCACGGGCGCGCGGTGCTGCGGTTCTCGGTCAGCAACTGGCTGACCGATCAGGAGGAGGCGGCCCGCACCGTCGCCGCCGTGGAGCGCGCCGTCGCCTCCGTCACCGTGTCCTGACCGCGACTGCGGCGGTTCGTCGCGTCTACGGCGGCGCGCGCAGCCGCCGACGGAACGAGCCGCCGCACGGGCGGAGGCCGCCTCACCGGCCGGCCGCGTACCCCTGCATCCCGCGCGGGTTCGCCGCCGCGCTGAGGATGCCCGTTGCGGCATCCCGCCCGACCGACGACAGCCGGCCCAGCGTCCAGTCGCCCGCGCGGCTGATGCGGTGGCCGCGGGCTTCGAGCCCCGCGATGACCTCGTCGCCCAGCCGCGACTCCACGACCGCTCCCGCCGGCACCCAGGTGCGCGGCCAGAACGACTCCGCGATGGACGTCGTGTGCAGCGCCGGCGCGTCGATCGCCTGCTGAGGTGTGTACCCGCCGACGATCGTGCGGAGCAGGTAGAGCAGCTGCCACTGGTCCTGCTGGTCGCCGCCGGGCGAGCCGAGAGCGGTCACCGGAACGCCGTCGCGGAGCACGAGCGTCGGCGTCAGGGTCGTGCGCGGCCGCTTGCCGGGCGTGAGCGTGGAGGCGGATCCCTCCTCCAGCCAGGTCATCTGCAGGCGCGTGCCGAGGCAGAAGCCCAGCTCCGGGATGGTCGGCGACGACTGCAGCCAGCCTCCGGAGGGGGTGGCCGAGACGATGTTGCCCCAGCGGTCCACGACGTCGATGTGACAGGTGTCGCCGCGGGTCTCGCCGGTGCGGGAGACCGTCGGCTCGCCGACGCCCTCCGCGGCGACGCCCGACGGCGGCGTGTACTCGGTGCGCAGCGGCGGGAGGAACGGCTCGGCGCTGGGGACGCGTCCCGGCCGGAACTCCGCCGACGCGCGGTCGCCGATCAGCTCGCGGCGCGACGCGGCGTACTCGGGCGAGAGCAGCGCCTCCACCGGCACGCGGGCGTCGCCGAAGTAGGCGTCGCGGTCGGCGTAGGCGAGCTTCTGCGCCTCCAGCACGGTGTGGGCGCCCAGCTCGGTCGACGGGTCGAGGCGCTCGTCGTCGGCGAAGCCGTCGAGGATGGCGAGGGTCTCCAGCAGTGCGGGGCCCTGGCTCCAGGCGTTCGTCTTCGCGATGGTGTGGCCGCGGAACTCCAGGGTCACCGCGTCCTCGTAGTGCGCGCGGTAGTCGGCGAAGTCCCGCTCGGCGATCACGCCCGCGTGGTCGGCGCCGTCGGAGTGCCGGTGCGGCGTCTTCACGAAGGCCGCGGCGGCCTGCGCGACGAAGCCCGTCGACCACTCGGTCCTCGCGGCCTCGATGCGGTCCTCCCGCGACGCCGCGTCGGACCCGGCCGCGATCAGCCCGCGCAACACCCGCGCGTACGCCGGGTCGACGATCACCTCGCCGGGCTCCGGGATTTGCCCGCCGGGCATCCACCGCTCCGCCGACGTGGGCCAGTGCTCCGTGAACAGCGGCGCAACCGTGCGGATCGTCGCGCACACGCGCTCGAGCACGGGATGCCCGTGCTCGGCGTAGTCGAGGGCGAAGGCCAGCACGTCGGCGAGCTCCCACGTGCCGTGGTCCTTCAGGAGCAGCAGCCACGCGTCCACCGCGCCGGGGACCGCCGCCGCCAGCGCACCCGCGCCGGGCACGAGCTCCAGACCCTCGGCGAGGTAGTGCTCGCGCGTCGCGCCCGCCGGCGCCGGCCCCTGCCCCGAGAGGACCACCGGCGTCGGGTCCTCCGCCGTCGCGAACAGCGCGACCAGGTCGCCGCCCGGACCGTTGAGGTGCGGCTCCACGATGTGGAGGACGAACGCACCCGCGACGGCGGCGTCGAACGCGTTGCCGCCGCGCTCCAGCACCGCCTGCGCCGAGGCCGTCGCCAGCCAGTGGGTGGACGCGCTCATGCCGAACCGCCCCTGCAGGGTCGGGCGCGTGGTGAAGGCCGGGGGAGGAGTGAAGGCCATGTCAGCTGACGGGGCCGGTGTACTTCTCGCCGGGGCCCTTGCCGATCTCGTCCGGAATGGCGGACGCCTCACGGAACGCCAGCTGCAGCGAGCGGAGGCCGTCGCGCAGGCTGCGCGCGTGCTGGTCGCCGACATGCTGCGCGCTCGCCGTGACGAGGCCGGCGAGGGCGTCGATCAGCTTGCGCGCCTCATCCAGGTCGGTCTGGTGCTCCGGGTCGTCGGCCAGGCCGCACTTGACGGCGGCCGCGCTCATCAGGTGCACCGCGGTGGTGGTGATCACCTCGACAGCGGGCACCTCCGCGATGTCGCGCGTGGCATCCGCGACGCCGTCGTCGAAGGCGCCGGAGTCGTCGAAGGTGAAGGATGTGTCGCTCACTGCTTTCCTCTGCTAGAATTCTTCAGGCTCCGGGGCTTATGCCTCGGTACGAAAGTGGAGATTCCTCCCACCCGCGCTTGACCGCTATACAGGTTACCGGGTCGTTGCACTCCGCCACCGCGTGCGAACGCGGGGGTAGTCAGGGTGTTGTACCAGGCCTGCGAGATTTGTTTCGCAGGCCGTGCTGGTGCGTGGAACCTCCTCTTTCGCCGGATCGTCACCGATGATCCGTGGCCGAGAAGCATCGCTTGATCAGAGGAGAAAGACATCAGCGATCCCCGTACGAATGACCGTATCCGCGTCCCCGAAGTTCGACTCGTAGGCCCCAGCGGAGAGCAGGTCGGCGTCGTCAAGATCGAGGTCGCACTGCGACTCGCGCAGGAGGCCGACCTCGACCTGGTCGAAGTCGCGCCCAACTCCAAGCCGCCGGTCGCCAAGATCATGGACTACGGCAAGTTCAAGTACGAGGCTGCGCAGAAGGCCAAGGAGGCCCGGCGCAACCAGGCGAACACCATCCTCAAAGAGGTGCGGTTCCGCCTCAAGATCGACAAGCACGACTACGAGACCAAGCGCAAGCGCGCCGAGGGCTTCCTGAAGTCCGGCGACAAGGTGAAGGCCATGATCCTCTTCCGCGGCCGCGAGCAGTCGCGTCCGGAGCAGGGCGTGCGCCTTCTGCAGCGCTTCGCGGAGGACGTCGCCGAGCTCGGCACGGTGGAGTCCAACCCCACGATCGACGGGCGCAACATGGTGATGATCATCAGCCCGCTCAAGAACAAGTCCGAGGCCAAGCAAGAGGCCAACGCACAACGTGCCGCCTCCAAGGCGCGCGCCCAGGGGCGCGACCAGGAGCCGGTTGCTGACGCAGCGGATGCTGCTCAGTCCGACGAGAGTTCGCCCGCCCAGGCGACGAACGAGGAGAAGTAATGCCCAAGCAGAAGACCCACTCCGGCGCCAAGAAGCGCTTCAAGATCACCGGTAGCGGCAAGGTCATGAAGCAGCAGTCCGGCATGCGCCACAACCTCGAGGTCAAGTCCAGCAGCCGCAAGCGCCGCCTGAACGCCGAGCAGGTCGTCCCCGAGGTGGACGCCAAGGTCATCCGCCGGATGCTCGGCAAGTAACCCCCGACACGCACCTAAGAAGGAAATCGACTAATGGCAAGAGTGAAGAGGGCTGTCAACGCCCACAAGAAGCGTCGGGTCATCCTCGAGCGCGCCGAGGGCTACCGCGGTCAGCGGTCGCGCCTCTACCGCAAGGCCAAGGAGCAGGTCACCCACTCCTTGGTCTACTCCTACAACGACCGCCGCAAGCGCAAGGGCGACTTCCGTCGCCTGTGGATCCAGCGCATCAACGCGGCCTCGCGCGCCAACGGCCTCACCTACAACCGCTTCATCCAGGGCCTGGGCCTGGCGGGAGTCGAGGTCGACCGTCGTATCCTCGCCGACCTCGCGATCACCGAGCCCGCGACCTTCGCGGCCCTCGTCGAGACCGCCAAGAAGGCGCTGCCCGCCGACACGTCGGCCCCGAAGGCGGACGCTGCGGAGTAGCGCACGGCACCCGGCCGGCTTGCCGGCCTCAACGGTGGCCGCAATCTCCCTACGTGGAGGTTGCGGCCACCGTTTTTGCGTTCCGGGCTCACGTCCGTCGAGGTTTCCTGGGCAATGGCTGTGCGTCATAGCGCATTCGTCCTTTTGCGTCATCTTTACCTCATTCGTCGGTCTGTATAAGTGCGACCGCTTTTCGTCGCAACTACCCAACCCGACGTATCCCAAAAGGACAAAACCCATGAGAACCCGATCCAAAATCAGCGGAAAGAAGGCGCTCCTGAGCGTCGGCGCGATCGCTCTCGCCTCCACCGCCCTTACGCTCGGCGTCGCCACAGGCGCCAACGCAGCTACTGGATATAGCAACCAGGGCATCAGCTATCTCCAAGTCATTCCGACTGCCCCAGCCACCAGCTTCGCTGCTCCGGGGACCACCGGCACCCTCAGCTTTTCCATGGGGTCCGGCCACGTCGGCAACACGGATTACACCTACGGAGCCGGTGAGAGCAACAAGTACGTCCTCACCGTGCCGCAAGGAATGAGCTTCGCCGCGAACGCGTGTGCCGGGCAGGGTGGCGCCACGGCTTGCACGATCTCGCCGGATGGCAAGACCCTGACCCTTGTGTGGACTGCTCCGACCGGCGGCCATTCGTTTACCAACTACTACAACAACCCCAACCCCAGCTTCCCGGTCGTCTCGACGGGGGGTCCGATCACAGGTCAGGCAACCGGTACCTACACACCGTTCTGGACCCTCACGACGGCGCAGGCTTTTGACTCTGTTGCGGTCCCTTATACTGCGGCCGCAGTCAAGATCACCAGCCCGACCGCGGGCGGCGGTTACGCGAACGACGGCAAGACCCCTTTCACGGGAACGGGCCAGCCGGGCTCCACGATCACAATCAAGGACGCGTCCGGGGTCTCCGCAGGTACTACCACCGTTGACGCATCTGGCAATTGGTCGGTCACCCTCCCCTCCGGCGCACTCGTGCCGGGTGTCGGGTCGACTGTCACCGTGCAGCAGGATGACGGGGGCTCGATCACGACTGCCTCGGTAGTGATCAACATCGCTGACCCCAATCCGGTAGCACAGCCGATCGCGCCGGTGGTCACGTCCCCGACCGCGGGTGACAAGTACGAGAATGACGGCAAGTCGACGTTCACGGGTACCGGTCAGCCGGGTTCGACCATCACGATCAAGGACGGCGCCGGTAACGCGGTGTGCACCACCACGGTCGATGGTCAGGGCAACTGGACCTGCACCCCGGCCCAGGGCGCGCTGAAGGCCGAGGACGGCTCCACCATCACGGTCGAGCAGAACGACGGCACCAACACCCTCACCACCACCATCGTGCTGGACGTGGCGCAGAGCCTCGACAGCCCGGTTGTCGAGCCGGCGGGTCTGCTGCTGGCGAGCGTCCTGCTCGCTGCTGCGGCGGGTGCCGGTGTGGTCATCGTCCGTCGCCGCCGGCTCGCCGGCCAGGCCTGACCCGGACCGACGGAAGGTAAGGAGAATCCGATGTACGGAAGCGCGCCAGGGTTCGGCGTGATGACCGGTGGTGTCATGGCCTCGACCGGCTTCACGGCCGCCGGGTTCATCATCATCGCGGTCAGCCTGGTCATCGCCGGCGGGCTCCTGCTCCGCAGCGCCTGGATGAAACGCCAGGACAAGACCGAGACCGCCTGACCCACAACCCGACACCACACAACTGAACAGCTGAAGGGCCGTCGCCACACCCGTGGCGGCGGCCCTTCGCCCGTTAAGCCGCACGCACGGCCCCAAACCCGATCGGGAGCCGCCGCAATGTTTGCATTGCTTCCGCCATGGCGTCATCGTCAATCCCGGCGTTCGTCTCTGATAGTGAGTCGCAATGCTTACGGGAGGGGTTCTACGGGCATTGCGGTGGCTGGAACCCCAGCCGGCTCACAAGGAGTGGCGGCACGCGTCGCTGGGTCTGCGCCGCGGCCGCCGCTCCGAAAGGCCGGCGGCGGCCGGTGGCTCTCCTCGGCGGCCGCTGCGCATGTCCGGGGGAAAGGTCAGGCGCCGATCGCGTTCAGCCGCTCCACCTGCTCGCCGGTCAGGCGCACGTCCCCGGCGGCGCTGTTCTCCTCCAGGTGCGCGATGCTCGACGTGCCCGGGATGAGCAGAATGTTGGGTGCGTGCGCGAGCAGCCAAGCGAGGCCGACCTGGGCGGGGGTCGCATCCACCTCGTCCGCGATGCCCTGGACGACCGGGTCGTCGGTCACCTTGGGCACTTGCGGGAACCCGCTGCCCAGCGGGAAGTACGGCGCCCAGGCGATCCCCTCCATGCGGCACAGGTCGAGCATGTCCTCGAAGCCGCGGGAGATCACCGAGTAGGCGTTCTGCACACAGGCGATTCCGGCGGGCACAGCGCGGCGCGCCGTGTCGATACGGACGGCACTCAGACCGATCGCACCGATCACGCCCTCGTCGCGCAGCGCGACGAGGGCGGCGAGCTGGTCGTCGAGATCGACGAGCTCGTCGTCCGGCACGGTCAGACCGGGACCCACCTCGGGCCTCCGCAGGTTGACGACGTCGAGCCGCTCCCGCCCGAGCGTGCGGAGGTTGGCGTGCACCTGGTCCCGCAACTGCTCGGGACGCTGCGCGAGCTGCAGCGGAAGGGGCGCATCCCTCCGGATCGCCCCGACCTTGGTCGCGACGGTCACGGCGCGGTCGTCGCCCGCCGCCTGCGCGATGATGCGGTTCGACACGCTGTCGCCGTAGAAGTCCGCGGTATCGATGTGGTCGATGCCGAGGTCGATCGCACGGCGGAGGAGGGCGACGCCGGCGCCCGGATCCGACTCCAGGTGTTCGAGCGCCATCGCGCCGTAACCGAGACGCGCCACGGTGCGACCGCCCAGATCGAACGTGCCGCCGGGGCGAAGGGTGCTCGTGGTCATGGGACCTCCTACACTGGTACGAAAGCGGAGGAACCTCCGCTACGCCGAACGTACCATTAAACGGAGGTGCCTCCATTTCAGCGACTCCCTCGGTCCGGCGACCGCGCGCGGACGCCGCCCGCAACCGCGCGGCGATCCTGGACGCGGCCCGGCCGGCCATGGCGTCGGGCGACGACCCGTCGCTCGAGGCGATTGCGCGCGCTGCGGGCGTCGGCATCGGCACGCTGTACCGGAACTTCCCGACCCGGGAGGACCTCGTCGCCGCGGTGTACGCCACCGAATTGGAGTCGGTTCTCTCCACGATGGATGCGCTGCTCGCCACGCATCCCGCCGATGTCGCCCTGCGCGAGTTCATGCGCAACTACAGCGGCTTCATCGCCACCAAGCGGGGCATGGTCGAGACCGTCCGGGCCGGCGCGCTCCGCTCGGCGGCGGCGTCGGCCGACACGCGACGGCGCGTCAACGAGGTGATCGGAACCTGCCTGTCCAGAGGCGCGGAGCAGAGGACGCTCCGGCCGGAGGTCGAGGCGGACGACGTCACCGCGGCGATGATCGGGGTGTTCCTGTCGACGGCGCAGAGCACCGATACGGGCCAGGCCGACCGGTTGCTCGACCTGCTCGTGCGCGGGCTGCGTCCAGAAGAGTAGGCGGCCTCAGTCGTCCGCGCCGTGACCTCCGGAGCCGTGGTCGTCGCCGGAGTCGTGGCCGGCGGAATCGTCGGCGCCATGACCGCCCGATCCGTGGTCGTCGCCGACGTCGTGGGTGGCCGCGTCATCCGCGCCGTGGTCGTCGGGCACCGGGACCGGCACCGCCGTCGGAACGTCGCTCGGGGTGGGCCGCGGGATGCGGTCCTCGAGCGCCGGGGACGGCGTCCCGCTCGGCTGCACGATGCGCGGGGAGTCGTCCCGTCCTCCGTCGCCGGTCGCAGCGACCGCTGCCGCCGTTCCCAGTCCGAGCGCGACCGCCGCGCCTCCCGCGATCAGTGTCGCCTTGGCGAGTGTTCTCATCGTTCAGCCTCCATCCGCTTTCCTGTAACACGAGACCCGGGGCGATCCGGTTCAGCGCACCCATATGCTGGTGCCATGCTGGACAACCCGCGCTCGCCGCGCGTCAGGGCCGTCGCCAAGCTCGCCAAGCGGCATGCCCGCTCCGAGACGGGCCTCTTCCTCCTCGAAGGGCCCCAGGCCGTCGCCGAGGCGCTCTCGTTCCGGCCCGAGCTCGTGGTGGACCTCTTCGCGACGCCGACGGCGCTCGAGAAGCACGGCGAGATCGCTCGGGCCGCCGCAGAGGCGGACGTCGAGGTGGAGTTCGTCACCGAGCACGTCCTCGACGCGATGGCCGACACCGTCACGCCGCAGGGCTTCGTCGCCGTGGCCCGGCAGTTCCCGACCTCGATCCGCGACATCTTCACGGGCGAGCCGCGGCTCGTCGCCATCCTGGAGGAGGTGCGCGACCCCGGCAACGCGGGCACGATCATCCGCGCCGCCGACTCTGCGGGCGCTGACGCCGTGGTGCTCACCGGGCGCACCGTCGACCTCTACAACCCGAAGGTGGTCCGCTCCACGACCGGATCGCTGTTCCACGTGCCGGTCGCCGTCGGAGCAGACCTGGCCGACGTCGTCGGCCGCGCCCACACGGCGGGACTGCAGGTGCTCGCCGCCGACATCAAGGGAGAGGACCTGCTGGCCGCCCGCCGAGACGGCGAGCTGGGCCGTCCCACCGCGTGGGTGTTCGGCAACGAGGCGCACGGGCTGACCGATGACCTGCTGGGGCGGGTGGACCGCGTGGTCACGGTCCCGATCTACGGTCGCGCCGAGTCCATGAACCTGGCGACCGCTGCCTCCGTCTGCCTGTACGAGTCGGCGTTCGCGCAGCGCACCTGAGCGCGTCCTTCTCCACAGGCCGGGACTTATCCACCGGATCGACTCCGAGCGGGAGGCGCCGCACGCCCCGACTAGACTGGGTGACCGTGTCAGATACCACCCAGATCACCGAATCGGAGGTCGAGGCCGCGGTCGGAGCGGCTCTCGCCGCGATCGACGCCGCGAGCGACTCGGCCGCGCTGAAGACGGTGCGCCACGACCACACGGCCGAGGGTTCGCCGCTCGCGCGCCTCAACGCGAGCATCCGCTCGCTGCCGGGCGACCAGAAGGCCGCCGCGGGCAAGCTCGTCGGCGGCGCCCGCGCGCGGGTCAACCAGGCGTTCGCCGCCAAGGAGTCCGAGATCGCGGCGGCGGAGGAGGCGGCCCAGCTCGCCGCCGAGGCCGTCGACGTGACGGCCCTGCCCACGCGCTGGACGCCCGGGGCGCGCCACCCGCTGAGCCTCCTCCAGGAGCGCATCGCCGACATCTTCGTCGGCATGGGCTGGGAGGTCGCAGAGGGTCCGGAGCTCGAGAGCGAGTGGTACAACTTCGACGCCCTCAACTTCGACGCCGACCACCCGGCGCGTGCGATGCAGGACACCTTCTTCGTCGAGCCGACGGACGCCCACCTCGTGATGCGCACGCACACGTCGCCGGTGCAGCTGCGCGCCCTGCTGGGCGAGCAGCTCCCGGTGTACCGCATCGCGCCGGGCCGCGTGTTCCGCACCGACGAGTTCGATGCCACGCACCTCCCGGTCTTCACCCAGACCGAGGGGATCGCCGTCGACAAGGGCCTCACCATGGCGCATCTGCGCGGCACGCTCGACCACTTCGTCAAGACGCTGTTCGGCGACGAGGCGCGCGTCCGCCTGCGCCCGAACTACTTCCCGTTCACCGAGCCGAGCGCCGAGCTCGACCTGTGGCACCCGACCTTCAAGGGCGGCGCGCGCTGGATCGAGTGGGGCGGCTGCGGCATGGTCAACCCGAACGTCCTGCGCTCGGCGGGCATCGACCCCGACGTCTACTCCGGCTTCGCGTTCGGCATGGGCGTGGAGCGGGCGCTGATGTTCCGCAACGACGTCAAAGACATGCGCGACATGGCCGAGGGTGATGTCCGATTCTCCCAGCAGTTCGGAATGGTGGTCTGATGCGCGTCCCCCTGAGTTGGCTCGGCGAGTTCGTCGACCTCGAGCCCGGCACCACGCCGGAGGAGGTGCACGCCGCCCTCGTGTCCGTCGGGCTCGAAGAGGAGGACATCCACACCTTCGAGCTGTCCGGTCCGATCGTCGTCGGCCAGGTGCTTGAGTTCGTCGAGGAGCCACAGAGCAACGGCAAGACCATCCGCTGGTGCCAGGTGCGCGTCGCGCCCGAAGGCGAGACGGCCGCCGACGGCGGCGCCGATGTGCGCGGCATCGTCTGCGGCGCCCGCAACTTCTTCGAGGGCGACAAGGTCGTCGTGACGCTGCCCGGCGCGGTGCTGCCCGGCCCGTTCCCGATCGCGGCGCGCAAGACCTACGGTCACGTCTCCGACGGCATGATCGCGTCGGCGCGCGAGCTCGGGCTCGGCGAGGACCACGACGGCATCCTGCGCCTAAGCACGCTGGGCCTCGACCCCGAGGTCGGCACCGACGCGGTGTCGCTGCTCGGGCTCGACGACGCGGCCGTCGAGGTGAACGTCACGCCCGACCGCGGCTACGCGTTCTCGATCCGCGGCATCGCTCGCGAGTACTCGCACGCGACGGGGTCCGCGTTCCGCGACCCGGCCGACGCCGTCCCGACGAGTGCCGAGCACGCCAGCGGCTTCTGGGTCACCATCGACGACACCGCGCCCATCCGCGGCCGGGTCGGGGCGAGCGTGTTCGTCACGCGAGTGGTGCGCGACGTCGACGGCAGCCGGCCCACCCCGGCATGGATGATCGCGCGGCTCAAGCTCGCGGGCATCCGCTCGATCTCGCTGATCGTCGACATCACGAACTACGTCATGCTCGAGCTCGGTCAGCCGATCCACGGCTACGACCTCGACAAGCTGTCCGGCGGCATCGTCGTGCGCCGCGCGACGCCGGGGGAGAAGCTGGTCACGCTCGACGACCAGACGCGCACCCTCGACCCGGAAGACCTCGTGATCGCCGACGACTCCGGCGCGATCGGCATGGCCGGCATCATGGGCGGCGCGTCGACCGAGATCGGCCGCGACACCCGCAATGTGCTCATCGAGGCGGCGAACTTCGACCCGGTGTCGATCGCGCGCACGGCCCGCCGGCACAAGCTGCCGAGCGAGGCGTCCAAGCGCTTCGAGCGCGGCGTCGACCCGCAGGTCGCAGTGGCCGCCGCCGGGCGGGTGGTGCAGCTGCTGGAGCAACTCGCCGGCGGTCACGCCGACGGGCTCGGCTCGCTGCTCGACGCGTCCGAGGCCGTCGAGGCCATCCGCCTGCCCGACGGCTACATCGCCTCCCTCATCGGTGTCGACTACACCGATGACGAGGTGCGCAGCGCGCTCGCCGAGATCGGCGGCGCCGTCACAGAGACCGACGGCGCCCTGCTCGTCGCGCCTCCCACCTGGCGCCCCGACCTGCGCGACAAGTCCGACCTGGCCGAGGAGGTCGCCCGCATCGTCGGCTACGACCGCATCCCCTCGGTGCTGCCCGTCGCCCCTCCGGGACGCGGCCTCTCGCGGGAGCAGCGCCTCCGCCGCGCCGCCGCGCAGATCCTGGCCGACAACGGCGCGACCGAGGTGCTCGCCTTCCCGTTCGTGAGCGAGGCGCAGAACGACCTGTTCGGTCAGCCGGAGGCGGACGGCCACGTCCCCGCCGTCCGCCTGGCCAACGCGCTCGACGCGACCGCGCCGTACCTCCGCACCTCGCTGCTGCCCGGGCTGGTGGACGCGGCCAAGCGCAACCTCGCCCGCGGACTCGTCGACCTGCGCGTCTATGAACTCGGGACGGTGTTCCGCCCGTCGGAGGGCTCGATCGGCAGCGAGACACTGCCGCCCGGGGCCGCCCTGCCGTCGTCGGACATCCTGGCCGGCTTGAACGCCGGCATCCCGGCGCAGCCACGCCACCTCGCCGGCCTCGTGGTCGGCGACGTGCACGGCAAGCAGCCGGGCGCGGCGGCCGTGTCCGCCGGGCTGGTCGACGCGCTCGACATGGTGCGGCAGACCGCCGCGGCAGTCGGCGTGACGGTCGAGTTCGCCCAGTCGTCCCACCAGGCCCTCCACCCGGGTCGCACCGCGCGGCTCCTCGCGCGTGGCGCGAACGGTGACGCGGTGCCCGTCGGTTACGCCGGCGAACTGCTGCCCGCCCTCGCGCACGAGCTGGACCTCCCGCGTGTGGTGGCCGTCTTCGAGCTCGACCTGGACGCCCTGATCGCGATCGCGCCGCCAGAGATCGTGGCGGGTATCATCGCCGGCTTCCCGGCCGCGACGCAGGACCTCTCCCTGGTGGTCGGCGCGGACGTCCCCGCGGGCGACGTGCTGCGCGCGGTCCGCGAGGGCGCGGGAGAACTGCTGGAGGACATCCACCTGGTCGACGACTACCGCGGCGCCGGCCTGCCGGAGGGACGCAAGAGCCTCACGTTCGCGCTCCGCTTCCGCGCCGACGACCGCACCCTCACCGCCGCCGAGGCGACCGAGGCCAAGCTGGCCGGCTCCGCCCGCGCCGGCGAGCTGTACGGCGCGACCATCCGCGAGTAGCGGCGCGCGCTCGGCGCGGCATTCGTCGTCGGAAGACGGGGAGGAACGCCGCTGCACCCGCGATTTGGCGGCGGCGGGGGAGGGCGCGCTAGGGTTGACCCATGCTTTCCGTCCGGCGCACCGCCTCGACGCGCGCGGCCCTCGCCGCTCGCGCCATGCGCCGACGCCTGCGCGACCGCCGAAGCTAGGCGGCGTTCAGGGCGGTCCGTGCGCGGGCCGACGTGGGCGTCGCCGTCGCCGAGACTCCCGTCGTCCACTCGAAAAGGAAGAAGCATGACTTTCTCGGTCGCTGTCGCAGGCGCATCCGGATACGCGGGCGGTGAGCTGCTGCGCATCCTCGCCGCGCACCCCGACTTCGAGGCCCGCACCGTCACCGCGCACAGCAACGCCGGTCACCCGCTGATCGCCCACCAGCCGCACCTGCGCAGTCTCGCGCACCTGACTCTGCAGGAGACGTCCGCGGCGAACCTCGCCGGTCACGACATCGTGTTCCTCGCACTCCCGCACGGCGCCTCCGGCGAGATCGCCGCCCAGCTCCCCGACGACACCGTCGTCGTGGACTGCGGAGCCGACCACCGCCTCGAAGACCCAGCGGCCTGGGCCGCCTTCTACGGCGGCGACCACTTCGGCGCGTGGGCCTACGGGGTGCCAGAGCTCCCGCTCACCGGCGGCGCGAAGCAGCGCGAGAATCTGGTCGGCGCGCGGCGGATCGCGGCCCCGGGATGCAACGCGAGCGCCGTGTCCCTGGCGCTCGCCCCAGGAATCCAGGCCGGCCTCATCGACGACGAGGACATCGTCGCCGTGCTGGCCGTCGGCCCGTCCGGCGCGGGGAAGTCGCTCAAGACGATGTACCTGGCGAGCGAGATCCTCGGCTCGGCGAACCCGTACGGCGTCGGCGGCACGCACCGGCACATCCCCGAGATCCAGCAGAACCTCCGGAAAGCCGGAGCACAAGCGCCGACCGTGTCGTTCACGCCGGTGCTCGTGCCGATGTCGCGCGGCATCCTCGCCACCTCGACCGCCCGGGTGAAGCCCGGCGTGACGGCCGAGCAGGTACAGCAGACGTGGGAGGCCGCGTACGCTGACGAGCCGTTCGTCCACGTGCTCCCGGCCGGGACGCTGCCGCGCACCAGCGATGTGCTCGGCGCCAACACCGTCCTGGTGGGCGTCGCGCTCGACGAGGCCGCCGGCCGCGTGGTCACGGTGCTCGCCCTCGACAACCTGTACAAGGGGACGGCCGGCGCCGCCATCCAGTCCGTCAACATCGCCCTCGGCCTCGACGAGACCGCGGGCCTGACCGTGAACGGAGTCGCCCCGTGAGCGTCACCGCTGCCACCGGATTCGCCGCCGCGGGCGTCGTCGCCGGGCTCAAGACGAGCGGTAACCGCGACCTCGCGCTCGTCCAGAACCTCGGGCCCCTGAACGCCGCAGCCGCGGTCTTCACCACCAACCGCTGCAAGGCGAACCCGGTGCTGTGGAGCGAGCAGGTCATCCAGGACGGCGTCGTCTCCGCGATCGTCCTCAACTCGGGCGGCGCCAACTGCTACACCGGAACTCAGGGCTTCCAGACCACGCACGCGACGGCGGAGGCGGTCGCCGAGCGGCTCGACGTCTCGGCCGGGGACGTGCTGGTCTGCTCCACCGGGCTCATCGGCGAGCAGCTGCCGCTCGACAAGCTGATCACCGGCGTCACCGCCGCGACTGAAGCGCTTGCGACCGATGCCGGGATCGCCGCCGCCGAGGCCATCATGACCACCGACACGCGCCCCAAGCAGTCCGTGCACCGCGCGCCGGACGGCTGGACGATCGGCGGCATGGCGAAGGGCGCAGGGATGCTCGCGCCAGGCCTCGCGACGATGCTCGTCGTCCTCACCACCGACGCCGTGCTCACCTCCCAGCAGCTGGATGCGGCCCTGCGCCAGGCGACCCGGGTGACCTTCGACCGCCTCGACTCCGACGGCTGCATGTCCACGAACGACACCGTCGCCCTCCTCGCGTCCGGTGCGAGCGGCGTCGAGCCCGCCGAAGCCGACTTCGCCCTCGCCCTGACGGAGGTGTGCCGCGACCTCGCCGAGCAGCTGCAGGCGGACGCCGAGGGCGCGTCGCACGACGTCGCCATCCAGGTCGTCAACGCGAAGTCCGAGGACGACGCGGTGACGGTCGGCCGCGCCGTGTCGCGCAGCAACCTCTTCAAGGCCGCCATCTTCGGCAACGACCCCAACTGGGGCCGGGTGCTCGCGGCCGTCGGCACCACCGACGCGGAGTTCGACCCGTACGGGATCGACGTGGCGATCAACGGCGTCCAGGTCTGCACCGCGGGCGAGCCGGACCAGCCGCGGGAGCTGGTCGACCTGACGCCGCGCAACGTGCACATCCTGATCGACCTGCACGCGGGCGAGGAGACGGCGACCATCCTGACCAACGACCTCACCCACGACTACGTGCACGAGAACAGCGCGTACGCCAGCTGATGGATACGGCAGAGGACATGACGGACACCGCCGAACGCGAGGAGGCGGCGTCCAAGGCCGCCACTCTGATCGAGTCGCTGCCGTGGCTGAAGGCCTTCCACGACGCCATCATCGTCGTGAAGTTCGGCGGCAACGCGATGGTCAGCGAGGAGCTGCAGCGCACCTTCGCCGAGGACATGGTCTACCTCCGCTACGCCGGCATCCGCCCGGTCGTCGTCCACGGCGGCGGTCCGCAGATCTCGGCCATGCTCGACCGGCTCGGCATCCAATCCGAGTTCCGCGGCGGCTACCGGGTGACCACGCCCGAGGCGATGGATGTCGTCCGGATGGTGCTCACCGGACAGATCAACCGCGACATCGTCGGCAATATCAACAAGCACGGACCGCTCGCGGCCGGACTGTCGGGCGAGGACGCCGGGCTCTTCCAGGGTCGGCGCCGCGCCGCGATCGTCGACGGCGAGGAGGTCGACCTCGGGCTCGTCGGCGACGTGGTCGCGGTCGACCCGGAGGCCGTCCTCGCGCAGCTCGCGGCCGGGCGCATCCCGGTCGTGTCGTCGATCGCGCCGGACATCGACGACGCGGGCCAGGCGCTCAACGTCAACGCGGATGCGGCGGCCGCGGCGCTCGCCGTCGCGCTGGGCGCCTCCAAGCTCGTGATCCTGACGGATGTGGCCGGCCTCTACAGCGACTGGCCGAATCGTGATTCGCTGTTGTCGAAGATCGGCGCCGACGAGCTGCGCGAGTTGCTGCCGTCGCTCGAGTCGGGGATGATCCCCAAGATGGCGGCCTGCCTGGACGCCGTCGACGGCGGTGTGGCGAAGGCCGCGATCATCGACGGGCGGGTGCCGCACTCGATCCTGCTCGAGGTCTTCACGCAGTCCGGAATCGGGACGGAGGTGGTGCCCGCGTGAGCGAGGCACAGGCGATGACACGATACGAGACGGACGAGTGGCGCGACGGGGCCTGGAAGGGCCCCTTCGGCGACCGCTTCATGCGCACGCTGGCGACGCCGAAGCTGATGCTGGTGCGCGGCGAGGGCGCCCGGGTGTGGGACGTCGACGGCAACGAGTACCTCGACTTCCTCGCGGGGATCGCCGTCAACTCGCTCGGGCACGCGCATCCGGCGCTCGTGGAGGCGGTGACCGCGCAGGTCGGGACGCTCGCGCACGTCTCCAACTACTTCTCGACCCCGCCGCAGCTGGAGCTGGCCGAGCGTCTGCGCCGCATCACCGGCGCCGGCGAGCAGGGCCGCGTGCTGTTCGGCAACTCGGGCGCCGAGGCGAACGAGGCCGCGTTCAAGCTGGCCCGGCTCAACCACACCGGGCCGCACGGCCGCCGCACCCGCGTCCTCGCTCTGCACAACGCCTTCCACGGCCGCACCATGGGCTCCCTCGCGCTCACCGGCAAGCCGCCGATGCGGGAGGCGTTCGAGCCGCTTCCCGGCGGCGTGGAGCACATCGACTCCACGATCGAGGCGCTGGAGGCGTCCATCGACGGTCACGTCGCGGCGCTGTTCGTCGAGCCGATCAAGGGCGAGGCCGGCGTGCTCGACCTGCCCGACGGCTTCCTCGAGCGGGCGCGAGAGCTCACCGCGAAGCACGGCGCGCTGCTCATCGTCGACGAGATCCAGACCGGCGTCGGCCGCACCGGCGAGTGGTTCGCGTACCAGCGGGCGGGCATCCTCCCGGACGCGGTCACGGTCGCCAAGGGGATGGCCGGCGGCGTGCCGATCGGCGCCCTGGTGACCTTCGGCTGGGCCTCCGAGCTGTTTAGCCAGGGCCAGCACGGCTCGACGTTCGGCGGCAACCCGCTCGCGACGGCCGCGGGCAACGCGGTGCTCGCCGAGATCGAGCGCGCCGGGCTCGTGGAGAATGCGGCGCGCCGCGGCGAGGAGCTGAAGCAGATCATCCGCGACTTCGACCACCCGCTGATCGGCGCGGTCCGCGGTCACGGCCTGCTGATCGGCATCGGGCTGACCGAGGGCGAGGCGCACCGCCTCTCCGACGCGGCCCTCGCCGAGGGCCTGATCATCAACGCGCCGAACGAGTCCAGCATCCGGCTGGCGCCGCCGCTCATCATCGGCGACGCCGAGCTCGCCGGCTTCCGGGAGCGCTTCGGACGCGCACTCGCCGCCGTCTGACACCGACCACCTCCAGCACCACGAAAGGGCGGGTACATGACCCGGCACTTCCTCCGCGACGACGACCTCTCGCCTGCCGAGCAGGCGGAGGTGCTGGCCCTGGCGGCCGACCTGAAACGCGACCGCTTCTCGGCGAAGCCGCTCGCCGGTCCGCAGACCGTCGCCGTGATCTTCGACAAGACCTCGACCCGCACGCGCGTCTCGTTCTCGGTCGGGATCTCCGATCTGGGCGGCAGCCCGCTCGTCATCCAGAGCGGCGAGAGCCAGCTCGGCGGCAAGGAGTCGATCGCCGACACCGCGCGCGTCCTGGAGCGGATGGTCGCCGCGATCGTGTGGCGCACCTACGCGCAGGCCGGCCTGGAGGAGATGGCCGAGGGGACGCGGGTCCCGGTGGTGAACGCGCTGTCGGACGACTTCCACCCGTGCCAGATCCTCGCCGACCTGCTCACCGTCCGCGAGCACAAGGGCCGCACCGAGGGCCTGACGATGACCTACGTCGGCGACGGCGCGAACAACATGGCGCACTCCTACCTGCTCGGGGGCGCGACCGCGGGCATGCACGTGCGGATCGCGGCCCCCGCGGCGTACGCGCCCGACGCATCCATCGTCGCGGACGCCCGCGCGGTCGCCGAGCGGACCGGCGGCTCTGTCGCGGTCCTGACCGACCCCACGGAGGCGGCGGCCGGCGCGGACGTCGTGGTCACCGACACCTGGGTGTCGATGGGCCAGGAGGCCGAGAAGGCCGAGCGGGTCGCCGTGTTCGGCGACTACACCGTCGACGCCCGCCTGATGGGGCTGGCCGCGCCGGACGCGATCTTCCTGCACTGCCTACCCGCGTACCGCGGCTACGAGGTGAGCGCCGATGTGCTCGACGGCCCGCAGTCGGTGGTGTGGGACGAGGCGGAGAACCGCCTCCACGCGCAGAAGGCCCTGCTGGCCTGGCTGCTGGAGAAGAACACGGAGGCGGGCGCATGAGCGACGGCACGGCCGGCGGCGGCAAGACCGGCGAGGGCTCGCTCTGGGGCGGACGGTTCGCCGGGGGTCCGTCGCCCGAGCTCGCCGCGCTCAGCAAGTCCACGCATTTCGACTGGGAGCTCGCCGCCTACGACATCGCCGGCTCCCGCGCGCACGCCCGGGCGCTCGCCGCGGCCGGCTACCTGAGCGCGGAGGAGCTGGATGGGATGCGCGCCGCCCTGGACGCGCTCGACGCCGACGTCGCCTCGGGCGCTTTCGCCGCGGCCGAGACCGACGAGGATGTGCATGGCGCCTTGGAGCGCGGTCTGATCGAGCGCGCGGGCGCCGACCTCGGCGGCAAGCTGCGCGCCGGACGCAGCCGCAACGACCAGATCGCCACGCTGATCCGGCTCTATCTGCGCGACCACGCCGGCGTCATCGCCGAACAGCTGATCGCGCTGATCGACGCCATCGCCTCGCAGGCGGACGCGCATCCCACGGCCATCCTCCCCGGCCGCACGCATCTGCAGCACGCCCAGCCGGTGCTGCTCGCGCACCACCTGCTGGCGCACTGCTGGCCCCTGGTCCGCGATCTGCAGCGCCTGGCCGACTGGGACGCGCGCGCCAACGTCTCGCCGTACGGCTCGGGGGCCCTCGCCGGGTCGACACTGGGCCTCGACCCGCTCCTGGTCGCCCGCGAACTGGGCTTCGCCCGGAGCTCCGAGAACTCGATCGACGGCACGGCCGCCCGGGATGTGGTGGCCGAGTTCGCCTTCGTCGCCGCGCAGATCGGCGTGGACCTCTCCCGGTTCGCCGAGGAGATCATCCTCTGGAACACCCGCGAGTTCGGTTTCGTCACGCTCGACGACGGCTACTCGACCGGGTCGTCGATCATGCCTCAGAAGAAGAACCCGGACATCGCCGAGCTCGCGCGCGGCAAGGCCGGCCGGCTGATCGGCAACGCGACCGGCCTGCTGACCACCCTGAAGGGCCTCCCGCTCGCGTACAACCGCGACCTGCAAGAGGACAAGGAGCCGGTCTTCGACTCGGTGCGCACCCTCGAGCTGGTGCTGCCCGCCTTCACCGGCATGGTGGCGACGCTGCGCTTCCACACCGAGCGGATGGCGGAGCTCGCGCCGCAGGGCTTCTCGCTGGCGACGGATGTCGCCGAGTGGCTCGTCAAGCAGCACGTCCCGTTCCGCGTCGCACACGAGCTGAGCGGCAGCCTAGTCCGGGTCGCCGAGGAGAACGGGCTCGAGCTGCACGAGGTGTCCGACGAGCAGCTCGCCGCCGTCTCGCCGCTGCTCACTCCGGAGGTGCGCTCGGTGCTCTCGGTCGAGGGATCGGTCGCCAGCCGCGACGGCGCCGGAGGCACGGCCCCCGACCGCGTGGCGGAGCAGCTCGCCGCCCTCACCGATCACGTCCGGAAGGCCGCCCTGGCCCTCCGCGCAGCGAAGAGAGACCTCGTCTGATGGCCCGATTCCAGCCCGAGCGCAAGTACCCGTGGATCATCCCGCTGATCGTCGCGGTCGCCGTCGCCGTGATCGTCGTCGGCCTGATCGTGGCCGTCGTCGCGGGCGGCCGGATCTTCTGACGTGACGCTGTACCGTCCCGCGCGCGACGAGTTCCTGGCGTCGTCGCTGGCGGTCGCGCCGCGGCTCCTCGGCGCCGTCCTGCGGCACGAGTCGCCGGAGGGGACGGTCGGCCTGCGGATCACGGAGGTGGAGGCCTACATCGGCGACGGTCTGGACCCTGGGTCGCACGCCTTCCGCGGACGCACGAAGCGCAATGCGGTCATGTACGGGCCACCCGGGCACGTGTACACCTACTTCACCTACGGGATGCACGTCTGCGCCAACATCGTCTGCTCGCCCGCGGGCGAGGCGTCCGCGGTGCTGCTGCGGGGGGCGGAGGTGATCGAGGGGGAGGACCTCGCCGAGCACCGCCGCGTCGGCGCGAGCGGGAGGCGCATCCCGCACCGCGATCTCGCCCGCGGACCGGCGCGGCTGGTCGTCGCGGCCGGGATGAGCCTGGCCGACGACGGCGCCGACCTGTTCGAGCCGCCGTTCTCGATCGAGCTGCCGTCGACGCAGGCCGAGTACGAGGCCGGCCCGCGCACCGGCGTCTCCGGCGCGGGCGGCGGGCTGGCGTTCCCGTGGCGCTACTGGCTGCCGGGGGACCCGACGGTGTCGCCGTACAAGCGGCACCCCCGTGCTGACGAATGAGATTGGCGGACGACTAGAGCGTCATCCCGCGGCGATCCGGAACACCCCGGCGCACACGCACGCCCAGATGATGCTGGTCAGCGTGCCGATAAGGAACCGCTCGCGCGCCTCCGCCTGCTCCAGCTCGGTGAACCGGCCGACGCCCTTGATGGCGATCAGCACGGCCAGGCCCTCGGGGAAGCCGGCCATGATCGTCCCGGCCGCGGCGAGCCGTTCCAGCAGGCCGATCGTGGTCCCGCCGCGCAGCACCTCGCGCGTCGTGACCCCTTCGGGCGTGAGCGCCCGCACCAGGATCCCGTCGTGCGCGCTGGGCTCGGTCGTGCTGCGGGTGGCGAGCACGAGGACGAGCTGCGACGCCGGCCAGCCGCCGAGCACGGCGAGCGACAGCGCCAGGATGCCGATGACGATCCTCACGGCGAAGGGCGCGTGCTGGCCGGGGATGAGGACGACGACGACCGCCGCGGCGAGCAGGGCCGCGGCGCTGTAGACGAGCGGTCGCCGCGGGGTACGCAGGGTGGCGACGATGCAGCCGAGGGAGGCGGCCAGCAGCAGCACGACGAGCGTCCAGAGCACGATCGGAACGGCCTGGTTCAGCAGCAGGGGCAGCGGCCAGCTCGTCATGCGTCCTCCCCGGTCTCCGTCGTGCCGGCCTGGGCGGCGTCGGCGCGTTCCAACAGCCTAGTCAGGGCGGGCAGGGCGGCGAGCTCGACGCGCAGTCCGGCGGCGCGGGCGCGGTCGCTCGCGGACTGCGGGGTGATCCCGAGCCGCGCCCCGGCCTCCTTCTGGCTGAGGCCGGACCGCACCAGGTCGTACAGCTCCCAGCCGGCGGGCGTGCGGGTCGCCCGGACCGCGAGCAGGAGGGTGAGCAGGGCCTCGGCGTCGGCCGCCTCCTCGGGCGAGACCACGGCGTCGACGGCGAGCCGGTAGGGCGCGCGCTTGGCGCGGGTGACGGCGGCGCGGGCGGCCACGAAGGCATCGCCGGTCGCCTCGCGCGTGGAGGCGGGCAGGGGGAGCCGGACCGGGCCGACCCCGAGTCCGATGCTCCAGGCGTCGTCGCGCGAGAGCGTCAGCATGAGGTCGAGAGCGGTGGCTGCATCCTCGGTGAGCACCTGGAGCTCGTCCCCGGCGTTCCGATCGGGAGGGAGTGCCAGGCGCGCGCCGAAGCGCTCGTCCAGTGTTCGGAGCGCGGGGGCGACGGCGTCGGCGCGTCGGCGACTGTCGATCTGGTCCGCTGTGACGGCGAACATGCCAGCCTCCTCATCAGGTCTGTGAACCTGATCGATAGACTATCAGGTCTACACACCTGATTACTAGTGGATCAGGTCCCTGGCCCTGATCGCTGCGTGAGGCCCCTTCTCCCGCGGATTGGTACGGTTGTACCCATGTCCGAAACCGCGACCTCCCGCGCGCCGAGCCTCACCGCGCAGACCAACGACGCGTCCTTCGACGACGTCTGGGACGAGCTCGTCTGGCGCGGCCTCATCCACGTCTCCACGGATGAAGCCGCCCTGAAAGAGCTCCTCGCCGGGAGCCGATCACGTACTACTGCGGTTTCGACCCGACGGCGTCGAGCCTGCACCTGGGCAACCTGGTGCAGCTCCTCACCATGCGCCGACTCCAGCTCGCCGGTCACAAGCCGCTCGGCCTCGTCGGCGGCTCGACCGGCCTCATCGGCGACCCGCGCCCGACCGCGGAGCGCACGCTGAACACCAAGGAGACCGTCGCCGAGTGGGTCGGCTACCTGCAGGCCCAGGTCACGCGCTACCTCTCCGACGAGGGCGACAACGCTGTCCGGCTGGTCAACAACCTCGACTGGACGGCGCCGCTGTCGGCGATCGACTTCCTCCGCGAGATCGGCAAGCACTTCCGCGTCGGCACGATGCTCAAGAAGGACGCGGTCGCTGCGCGCCTGAACTCCGACGAGGGCATCTCGTACACCGAGTTCAGCTACCAGATCCTGCAGGGCATGGACTTCCTCGAGCTGTACCGCCAGTACGGCTGCGTGCTGCAGACCGGCGGCAGTGACCAGTGGGGCAACCTCACCAGCGGCACCGAGCTCATCCGCAAGGTGGAGGGCGTCCACGTCCACGCGATCGGCACGCCGCTCATCACCAACAGCGACGGCACCAAGTTCGGCAAGAGCGAGGGCAACGCCATCTGGCTCGACCCGCGGCTCACGACCCCGTACGCGATGTACCAGTTCTGGCTGAACACCGACGACGCCGACGTGATCGCACGGCTCAAGGTGTTCACGTTCCTCTCGCGCGCCGAGATCGAGGAGCTGGAGCGAAAGGTGGCCGAGGAGCCGTTCCGCCGCGAGGCGCAGCGCCGGCTGGCGTTCGAGGTGACCTCGCTCGTGCACGGTGTCGAGGCGACGGAGGCGGTCATCGCCGCGTCCGAGGCCCTGTTCGGCCAGGGCGACCTGGCCGCCCTCGACGCCGCGACCCTGGAGTCCGCGCTGCGCGAGCTGCCCAACACCACCGACACGGCGCCCTCGTCGACGGTGGCGCAGGCGCTGGTCGACACCGGCCTCACGTCGAGCCTCGGCGAGGCCCGCCGCGCGGTCGCGCAGGGCGGCGTCTACGTCAACAACGCCAAGGTCGAGGACGCCGAGCAGCCGATCGGCGGCGACGTGCTGCCGGGCGGCGTGGTGGTGCTGCGGCGCGGCAAGAAGACGCTCGCGGGCGTGTTCGTCGCGTGACGGCGGTGGATGCGGGACGTACGGTGGCCTCATGACCGATGAACCGCAGCCCGGCGACGGCGCCCTCGTGGAACGGCTGGACGTGATCGAGGAGCAGCCGCTCGCCGACCGCGCCGACGCGTACGCGCAGCTCCACGAGCAGCTCCGACGCGCTCTGGAGGGCGACGACGAGCATGGCCGGGGCTGACCGCCGCCTCGACGTCGCGCTGGCCGAGCTGGGCCTCGCCCGCTCCCGCTCGCACGCGGCCGCGGTGATCGCGGAGGGCCTGGTGACGGTGGATGGGCGTCCCGCCGTGCGCGCCTCCCTCAAGGTCTCGGAGGGCCAGGACCTCCGCGTCGCCGGGCCGACCACTACGTCAGCCGGGGAGCGCACAAGCTGATCGCGGCGCTCGACGCGTTCGCGATCGACCCGGCCGGTCGCGTCGCGCTCGATGCGGGCGCCTCCACCGGCGGCTTCAGCCAGGTGCTGCTGGAGCGCGGCGCGGCGCGGGTCATCGCGGTCGACGTCGGGCACGGCCAGCTGTCGCCGGCGCTCTCGGGAGAGGAGCGGCTGGAGTCGTACGAGGGCGTCAACGTCCGCTCGCTGACCGCGGCGGTCCTCGCGGGACTCACCGGCGACGACGTGCGTCCCGACCTGGTGGTGGGCGACCTGTCCTTCATCTCGCTCACCCAGGTCATCCCGGCGCTGGTGGCCACGGCCGTCCGCGACGCCGACTTCGTGCTGCTGGTCAAACCGCAGTTCGAAGTCGGCCGGCAGGGGATCCGGGAGGGCGTGGTCCGGGACGCGGGGCTGCGCGCCGACGCGATCTCCGACGTGCTCTGGGCCGCGCACGACGCCGGGTTGGGGACGGCGGGTCTCATCGGCTCGCCGATCGCGGGCGGCCACGGCAACCAGGAGTACCTGGCCTGGTTCCGCGCGGGCGCGCCGGACCCGTCCGGGCTGCGCGACGAGGTGATCCGGCTTTCGCGGTAGGTGAACGTTCTCCACAATCCGGGGCCTTCGGCCTGGTCCTGCTCCCGAAACCGGTAAGAATGGGAGGACGGCTTTCGAGAGGAGACGACGTGGCACAGATCGGTGCAGCGACGCGCTACATCCTGGTCGTCGCGCACACCGGTCGGCAGGACTCGCTGGAGGCGGGCGTGCGGGTGTCACGGCAGCTGCTCGACGCGGGCGTCGTCCCGGTGCTCAGCGCCGACGAGCGGCGTGACATCCTCGAGGCCGATCCGTCGCTCGACGCCGTGCGGGTGCTCGGCGACGACGTGGCGCCGAGCGACCTCGAGCTGGTCATCGTGCTGGGAGGCGACGGCACCATCCTGCGCGCGGCCGAGCTGGTCCGTGGATGCTCGGCTCCGCTGCTCGGCGTCAACCTCGGTCATGTGGGCTTCCTCGCCGAGAGCGAGCGCGACGACCTTGAGACGGCGGTCGCCCGCGGGCTCGCGAAGGACTACGAGGTCGAGGAGCGCATGACGCTCTCCGCTCGGGTCAAGGTCGGCCGCGAGGTCGTCTACGAGAGCTGGGCGCTCAACGAGGCCACGGTCGAGAAGGCGAGCCGCGAGCGGATGCTCGAGGTCGTCATCGAGGTCGACGGCCGGCCGATGTCGAGCTTCGGCTGCGACGGCGTGGTCATGTCGACCCCGACCGGCTCGACCGCGTACTCGTTCTCGGCGGGCGGCCCGGTCGTATGGCCGGGCGTCGCGGCCCTCCTCCTCGTGCCGCTCAGCGCGCACGCCCTGTTCTCGCGTCCGCTGGTGGTGGACGCCGACTCGTCCCTCGCGGTCGAGCTGCTCGACCGCGCGGGCGGCGCGGGCATCCTCTGGTGCGACGGCCGCCGTCCGTTCGACCTGCCGCGTGGGGCCCGCGTCGTGGTGCGTCGGTCGCCCATCCCGGTGCGGCTGGCGCGCCTGCACCCGGGGCCGTTCACCGACCGCCTGGTGCACAAGTTCGACCTTCCCGTCACGGGATGGAGGGGGCCGGCCGGGCGTGACTGACGTACGCGGAGGCATCGAGGAGATCTCGATCAAAGACCTGGGCGTCATCGCCGACGCCTCCCTGCCGCTCGGCTCGGGATTCACGGCGATCACCGGCGAGACCGGCGCAGGCAAGACCATGGTGGTGTCCGCGCTTGGCCTGCTGCTGGGCGAGCGCGCCGACAGCGGCGCCGTGCGGCTGAACAGCCCGCAGGCCTGGGTGTCGGGCCGCTGGCGCGTGCCGTCCACGGGCGAGGTGGTCGAGCGGGTGCGCGACGCCGGCGGCGACGTGGATGCGATCGACGCGGCCGAGGCCGAGCTCGTGCTCAGCCGTTCGGTGTCGGCGGAGGGGCGCTCGCGAGCGGTCGTCGGCGGCCGCAGCGCGCCGGTGGCCGTGCTGACCGAGCTGGGGGAGCAGTTGGTCGTGGTGCACGGCCAGTCCGATCAGATCCGGCTCAGGTCGGCCGTGGCGCAGCGGGCGGCGCTCGACCGATTCGCCGGTCCCGCGTTCGCCGAGCAGGTCGCCGCCTACGAGCAGGTATTCCACCGCTGGCGCGACAACCGCTCCGAGCTCGATGAGCTGGTCGCCGACCAGGAGCGCCGCGCCCGCGAAGCCGACGACCTCCGCGTCGCGATGGCCGAGATCGAGACCATCGCTCCGCAGCCCGGAGAGGATGACGAGCTGGCCGACCGCGCCGAGCGGCTGACCAATCTCGAAGAGCTCCGGCTGGCCGCCGCCGCGGCGCGCGAGCTGCTGAGCGCCGAGGAGTCCGAGGGCGCCGACGCCCTCGGCCTGCTCGACAACGCGCGCCGCCAGCTCGAGCGCGTCGCCCCGCACGACAGCGGGCTGCAGCCGCTCGCCGAGTCCGTCGCAGAGGCCAACTACCTGATCTCCGACATCGCGGCGCAGCTGTCGACCTACCTCGCCGCACTCGACACCGACGGCGCGGCCGAGCTGGAGGTCGTGCAGGAGCGCCGGGCTCAGCTCGCCGCCCTCGTGCGCAAGTACGGCCCGACGCTCGACGACGTGATCCGGACGCTCGAGACCGGCAGCCTGCGGCTCCTGGAGCTCGACGGCGACGCCGACCGCATCGACGAGCTGACCCGCGAGGTCGCCGACGACGAGGCACTGGTGCGGGAGCTCGCCGCCGGGCTGAGCGCCGAGCGTACGGCCGCTGCCGCGCGCCTGTCCGAGGCGGTCAGCGACGAGCTCTCCGCGCTCGCGATGCCGGATGCGCGCATCGTCGTCGAGGTGACCCAGCGCGACGCGGACGACCCCGGAACCTACAGCGCGTCGGGACGCGACCAGGTCGCCATCCTGCTGCAGCCGCATCCCGGTGCGGAGCCGCGTCCACTCGGCAAGGGCGCGTCGGGCGGCGAGCTGTCGCGCGTCATGCTCGCGATCGAGGTCGTCATCGCCGGCAGCGACCCGGTCCCGACCTTCATCTTCGACGAGGTCGACGCCGGCGTCGGCGGAGCCTCTGCGATCGAGATCGGCCGCCGCCTCGCGCGTCTCGCGGAGTCGGCGCAGGTGATCGTGGTGACGCACCTGGCGCAGGTCGCCGCGTTCGCCACCAACCACCTCACGGTCGTCAAGGGCAACGACGGCGCGGTGACCGCCTCCAGCGTCCGCCGCCTCGACGGCGACGAGCGCATCGCCGAGATGGCGCGCCTGCTCTCCGGCCTGCCCGACTCCGAGAGCGGGCTGGCGCACGCGCGCGAACTCGTCGAGATGGCGTCCGCCGCGCGTCGCTGACACGGGCGCGCGCGGACGGGAGTCCCCGCCAGGGGTGATAAGCTACAAGCCCGTGGTGGATTATTCAGACGCGGGCACATCTAACGGCATTACCAAGCACATCTTCGTGACGGGTGGTGTCGTTTCTTCGTTGGGAAAGGGCCTCACGGCCGCCTCTCTCGGCAACCTCCTGACGGCTCGCGGCCTCCGCGTCGTCATGCAGAAGCTCGACCCCTACCTCAACGTGGATCCGGGGACGATGAACCCGTTCCAGCACGGCGAGGTCTTCGTCACGGACGACGGCGCCGAGACCGACCTCGACATCGGCCACTACGAGCGCTTCCTCGACATCAACCTCGGCCAGTCGGCCAACGTCACGACCGGCCAGATCTACTCGAACGTCATCGCCAAGGAGCGCCGCGGCGAGTACCTGGGCGACACCGTGCAGGTCATCCCGCACATCACCGACGAGATCAAGCGGCGGATGCGCCTCCAGGCCCAGCCGGGCCCGGACGGCGAGCCCGCGCCGGACGTCATCATCACCGAGATCGGCGGCACGGTGGGCGACATCGAGTCGCAGCCCTTCATCGAGTCGGCCCGCCAGGTGCGCCACGAGCTCGGCCGCAAGAACTGCTTCTTCGTCCACGTCTCGCTGGTGCCGTTCATGAACGCCTCCGGCGAGCAGAAGACCAAGCCGACGCAGCACTCCGTCGCCGCCCTGCGCTCCATCGGAATCCAGCCCGACGCGCTCGTCCTCCGCAGCGACCGCCCCGTCTCCGACAGCAACAAGCGCAAGATCGCGCTCATGTGCGACGTGGACGAGCAGGCCGTCGTGAACGCGGTCGACGTGCCGAGCATCTACGACATCCCGACCATGCTCCACGAGCAGGGCCTCGACGCGTACATCATCGACCAGCTCGGCCTCGACCAGGCGGGCGACGTCGACTGGAACGGATGGGCGCGCCTCCTGGAGTCCGTGCACGACCCGAAGCACGAGGTGACCATCGGCCTGGTCGGCAAGTACATCGACCTGCCCGACGCCTACCTCTCGGTAACCGAGGCCCTGCGTGCCGGCGGCTTCGCGCACCGCACGAAGGTGAAGCTCAAGTGGATCGCGTCCGACGAGTGCCAGACCCCCGAGGGCGCGGCGCACCAGCTGAGCGACGTGGACGCGATCTGCGTGCCCGGCGGCTTCGGCGTCCGCGGCATCGAGGGCAAGGTCGGCGCGCTGCGCTTCGCACGCGAGAACGGCATCCCCGCGCTCGGCCTGTGCCTCGGCCTCCAGTGCATGGTCATCGAGTACGCGCGGCACGAGGCCGGACTGGGCGGCGCGTCGTCGTCGGAGTTCGACCCCGAGACCGAGTTCCCGGTGATCGCGACCATGGCCGAGCAGGTGGACATCATCGCCGGCGGCGACCTGGGCGGCACCATGCGCCTGGGCCTCTACCCGGCCACGCTCGCCGAGGGCTCGATCGTCGCGGAGCTGTACGGCGCGAACGAGGCCTCCGAGCGCCACCGCCACCGCTACGAGGTCAACAACAACTACCGCGAGCAGATCGCCGACGCCGGCCTCTGGTTCTCGGGCACCTCGCCCGACGGCCACCTCGTCGAGTACGTGGAGCTGCCGCGCGACGTGCACCCGTTCTACGTGGGCACGCAGGCGCACCCCGAGCTGCGGTCCCGGCCGAACCGGGCGCACCCGCTGTTCGCCGGTCTCGTCGGCGCCGCGCTCGACCGCCAGAAGACCGCCCTGCTGTTCGAGGTCGCCGAGGCCGACGCGGAGATGGTGGCCGAGGCCTGATGTCGGACGCCGCCGAGAGCACCGCGACCGACCTGAACGACCAGCCGTTCCGCCCGGAGATCGTCTCGAGCGAGACGGCGTTCGAGGGCAAGATCTGGAACGTGCGCCGCGACGTCTTCCGCTACAACGGCGAGGAGATCACCCGCGAGTACGTCGACCACACCGGCGCCGTCGGCATCCTGGCGATGGACGACGACGGCCGCGTGCTGCTCATCCGCCAGTACCGCCACCCCGTCCGGCACCGCGACTGGGAGATCCCGGCCGGCCTGCTCGACCAGCACGGCGAGCCGCCGCTGACCGCGGCCCAGCGCGAACTGGGCGAGGAGGCCGACCTCGAGGCGGACGAGTGGAACGTGCTCGCCGACGTGTTCACGAGCCCCGGCGGCAATGACGAGGCGATCCGCATCTACCTGGCACGCGGCATCCGCTCGACCGGCTCCGCGTTCGCGCGCGAGGCGGAGGAGGCCGACATCGAGGTGCGCTGGGTGCCGCTCGACGAGGCGGTGGATGCGGTGTTGCAGCGCCGCGTCCACAACGCCCCGCTGATCATCGCCCTGCTCGCCGCCCGCACCGCGCGCGAGCAGGGATGGAGCACGCTCGGCGCGGCCAACGAGCCCTGGCCGAGCCACCCCAAGCTGTCCGCATGACCGTCGCGGCCGATGTCGACGCCTTTCTGAGGCACGTCGCCATCGAGCGCGGACTGTCGGCGAACACGGTCGCTGCGTACCGGCGCGACCTCGGCGTGTACAGCGCGTGGCTGGACTCGGAGGGCATCGGCGACGTCCGCGCCGTGACACCGGCCACGCTGTCGGCGTTCGCCGTGCACCTCGGCACGCGCGAGGAGTCGCCGCTCACCGCATCCTCGCTCGCCCGGATGCTGTCGACCGTGCGCGGCTTCCACCGGTTCCTGCTGGAGGAGGGCCGGGTCGAGGTGGATGCGGCGCGCGACCTGCGCCCGCCGAAGCTCCCGAGCCGGCTGCCGAAGGCGATCTCGGTGGAGCAGGTCTCGGCGCTGCTGGCCGCCACGGAGGGTGACGACGTCGCATCCCTGCGCGACAGGGCGCTGCTCGAGCTGATGTACGCGACGGGCGCGCGCGTCAGCGAGGCGGTCGGGCTGAACGTCGACGACGTGATCGACGCCGACGTCGTCCGCCTCACCGGCAAGGGCAGCAAGCAGCGGATCGTGCCGCTGGGGTCGTACGCGCGCGAGGCGGTGTCCGCCTACCTCGTGCGCGCCCGGCCGGTGCTGTCGGCGAAGGGGCGCGCGACGCCCGCGCTGTTCCTCGGGATGCGCGGGGCACGGCTGTCGCGCCAGAACGTCTGGCTGATCATCCGCGCCGCCGCCGACCGGGCGCACCTCGAGGTCGACCACCTGTCGCCGCACACACTGCGCCACTCGTTCGCGACCCACCTGCTGGCCGGGGGAGCGGACGTCCGCGTCGTGCAGGAGCTGCTGGGCCACTCGTCCGTCGCGACGACGCAGATCTACACGCTGGTCACCGCCGACACCCTGCGCGACGTCTACACCGCGTCCCACCCCCGCGCTCGCTGACCGGCTCGCCCCCCCGCCATGCCGTGCCTCGTGACGAACGACGACGGGTCCGCGATTCGTGACGAATGGGTGCGATTCGTGACGAATGGTCGGCATTCGTGGCGAATGGCGGCGCGCGGGAGGGGGTCAGGAGGAGACGCGGTGGCGGCGACGCGGGGCGCGGCGGCGCAGCCAGACGTAGACCGAGCCGCCGTCGAAGCCGGCACGCCGGGTCGCGGTGAAGCCGAGCTTGGAGAGCACGCCGAAGGACGGCGCGTTCCAGGTCGCGACCGTCGCCCACAGGGTCGGGAAGCCGGCGTCGAACGCCGCATCGGCCACGACCGCCGCCGCCTCCGTCGCATAGCCGTGCCCGACCTGTCCGCGCAGCAGCTCGTACGCGAGCTCCGGCCGGGCGGCGTTCGCCCGGCCGATCACGAGCCCGCAGTAGCCGACCACCTCGCCCGACGAGGCATCCTCGATCGTGTACAGCCCGAACCCGCGCTCGTCGAAGCCCGCGCGCTGCGCATCCAGCCGCTCCCGCTCCTCCTCGACGGTCCCGGCGGGGCGGCCGAGGGGATGCTCGGCGAGCAGCGCGAGGTTCCACTCGGCGTCGCGTCCGTCGCGCGGGCGCAGACGCAGACGCGGGGTCTCGAGGGCGGACGGCATCGGCTGCACGCGACCACCGTACCGAACCGCCGGGCGTGCGACCCGCAAGCGGGGCACGTCGCGCATAGACTGTTCCCTTGAAAGACCGCCCACGAGAGGGACGAGGAACACCCAGGTGACGCGCAACGACGAGGTCGAGACCCAGCTTCCGGGCATGGATGAGGCATCCGTCGCCGCGAAGCCCGGGCCCACCGGCCGTCCGCTGCGTGCATTCCCGGAGCCGGCCCCCCTCGCGCAGCACGGCCCGGCCAAGATCATCGCCCTCTGCAACCAGAAGGGCGGCGTCGGCAAGACGACCACGAGCATCAACCTCGGCGCCTCGCTCGCCGACTACGGCCGCCGCGTCCTCGCGGTCGACTTCGATCCGCAGGGCGCGCTCTCGGCGGGTCTGGGCGCGCGGACGCACGACGTCACGACCATCTACGATCTCCTGCTCAATCGCAACGCGGACGTGCAGGGCGCCATCCAGTCGACATCGGTCCCGAACCTCGACATCATCCCGGCCAACATCGACCTGTCCGCCGCCGAGGTGCACCTCGTCAACGAGGTCGCCCGCGAGCAGATCCTGGCCGGCGTGCTGCGCAAGGTCGCGAACGACTACGACGTGATCCTGGTCGACTGCCAGCCGTCGCTCGGCATCCTGACCGTGAACGCGCTGACCGCGAGCCACGGCGTCCTCATCCCGCTCGAGTGCGAGTACTTCGCGCTGCGCGGCGTCGCCCTGCTCATCGAGACCATCGACAAGGTGCGCGAGCGGCTGAACCCGGCGATCGAGCTCGACGGCATCCTCGCCACCATGTACGACTCGCGCACGCTGCACTCCCGCGAGGTGCTGGAGCGCGTCGTCGATGCCTTCGGTGATCGCGTCCTCGAGACCGTCATCTCGCGCACGGTGAAGTTCCCGGACGCATCGGTCGCGGCACGCCCGATCACGCAGTTCGCGCCCGAGCACCAGGCCGCGGAGGCGTACCGGCAGCTGGCGCGGGAACTGGTGTTCCGTGGCGCCGTCGCCTGACCTGCCCGACGTCGCGCAGCCGGAGGACGCCCCGGGCTTCCGCGTGTCCCTCGGCGACTTCGAGGGTCCCTTCGACCTGCTCCTGTCGCTGATCACCAAGCACGAGCTGGACATCACCGAGATCTCGCTCAGTAAAGTCACCGACGAGTTCATCGCCTACCTGCGCCGGCTCGACACCGACGACAGCCTGGACGAGGCGAGCGAGTTCCTGCTCGTCGCCGCGACCCTGCTCGACCTCAAGGTGGCCGGACTCCTGCCGCAGGGCGAGCTGGTGGATGCAGAGGACGTCGCGCTGCTCGAGGCCCGCGACCTCCTGTTCGCCCGCCTGCTGCAGTACCGGGCCTTCAAGGAGGCGTCAGCCTGGTTCGCGCAGCGGCTCGAGGCCGAGGGCGCCCGGCATGCGCGCCTGGTGCGGCTGGAGGACAAGTTCCGGCAGCGCACGCCCGAGTTGGTGTGGACGCTCAGCCTCGACGACTTCGCCGCCCTCGCGACCCTGGCGATGACGCCGCGGGAGGTGCCCGTCGTCGGGCTGGACCACCTGCACGCGCCGCTGGTCAGCATCCGGGAGCAGGCGGCGATCGTCGTCGGGATGCTGCGGCACGGCGAGCCGATGAGCTTCCGGCAGCTGGTGGCCGGCGCCGAGCAGAAGGGGGTCGTCGTGGCGCGCTTCCTGGCGGTGCTGGAGCTGTACCGGCGCGCGGCGCTCGCCTTCGAGCAGCTGGAACCGCTCGGGGAGCTGACGCTGCGGTGGACCGCCGAGCACTGGTCCGAGGAGAATCTTTCGAACTTGGGAGCCGACTATGACGGTTGAGGATGTGGCCGACGACGTCGTCGAGGATGCGGTTGTCAGCGGCGACGAGGTGACGGACACCACCGAGGTGCCGGCGCCCGTGGAGGACGCGCAGATCGAGCGGGCGCTGGAGGCCATCCTGATGGTCGCCGACGAGCCGATGAGCCTGGTGACGCTGGCGACGGCGGTCGGCGCGCCCGTGAAGCGGGTGCGCGCGGCGATCACGGCGCTGGTCGCCGACTTCGACGGCGAGGGGGGCGGCGTCCGGCGCGGGTTCGAGCTGCGCGAGGTCGGCGGTGGATGGAGGATCTACGTCCGCGAGGAGTTCGACGCCGTCGTCTCGGGATACGTCCTGCAGCAGAACCCGACCAAGCTGTCCCAGGCGGCCCTGGAGACGCTGGCCGTGATCGCCTACAAGCAGCCGATCAGCCGCGGCGCCATCGCATCCATCCGCGCCGTCAACGTAGACTCGGTGGTGCGGACGCTGCTCGGCCGCGGCCTGATCACCGAGCTGTTCACGGACAGCGAGACCGGTGCGATCAACTACGGCACCACCGACCTGCTGCTCAGCCAGCTCGGCATCAACTCGATCGAGGAGCTGCCGAAGATCTCGCCGCTGCTCAGCGACGGCGTGGACGGGTTCGAGGGCGATGTCCGCTGAGAACGGGGCGCAGGGCTCGCAGGGCGAGCGTCTGCAGAAGGTGATGGCGGCGGCAGGCGTGGCGTCCCGTCGCGTCTCCGAGGAGCTCATCGTCGCCGGGCGGGTGACGGTGAACGGGAAGGTCGTCCAGGAGCTCGGCACGCGCGTCGACCCCGCGGTCGACAAGGTCGCGGTGGACGGCACCGCGGTGCAGCTCGACACCTCCCGCCGCTACGTCATGCTCAACAAGCCGGTCGGCGTGGTCAGCTCGATGCGCGACGAGCAGGGGCGTCCCGACTTGTCGCGGTTCAC